>DAOVGL010000057.1 GCA_030672415.1 Candidatus Bathyarchaeota archaeon | reverse complement strand
CCGTTAAAACCATTCTTTTTTACAATTTTTACTACATCCTCAAGCTCTTTGTAATTATCTTTCGTTATTGTCATATTGATAACAACACGTTTGTCCCCTGAATAGTTCTTCATTACCCTTGAAAAAACACCTTTTCCTCTGATTGAATCGTTTGTCTTTCGAGAACCATCTATTGAAACATATAATCTATGATTAAATTCTTCTGGTATCTTTATTGTTCCGTTTGTAATAACGTAAACAAAAGGAAATACCCTGTCAGCGAGCATAAGAACATCAATCCTGAGCGCAGGCTCACCACCACTAAAAAGAATGCTCCTTATTCCTGACTTGTAGAGTTCATCGAACCTTTTTTCCCAAACATGTATGGATAGCTCTTGTGTTTTAAAATCGTCTTTACCGTGAAAATGATAGCAATGTTTGCATCTAAGATTACAGTTGTCCGTCACATCAACTTCTGCAAAATGCTTTACTCTAAATATAATTCTCTTTAGTTCAAGCCAAAAAATATACAACAATACACGCGCATATTTTTTCATGATAGAATTATTACAAAGAAAACATTAATTAAATGCTTCATAGACTCTAACACGCGCAATTTTTCCTAGCACCTGCTTCTGAACTTTGTTATCCACAGTAAACGCTAGTCATAATGCTTTCTATCATTATCTTCGTCTGTTTTTACTTGTTTATTAACAAGAAAAACGTGTTTTACGAATTACTACTCAACAGAGACGTGTTGTTTATTCAACCGAAGACTTAAAATTGTATGACTACATTTAATAATCTCTCGTCATATTACTGCATGGAACTGAGGAATTAAAGTTGCATGAACAATCACCATCGCCATATCTATTTGTTCCCGGTGCTACCACGCTGGGTGTTGTCTGCTCTGATGGCGTAATATTAGCCTCTGAGAAGAGAGTTTCATATGGTTATTTGGTAGTCAGTAGAGTTGGAAAGAAAGTTTTCAAGGTAACTAACCGAATAGGCGCTGCTTGTGCAGGTTTGGTTTCTGACATGCAGGTTTTAATACGGGAGGTGGAGGCCTATGCAAACCTGTTTAGGCTAGATGCTGGAAGACCTATACCCGTGAGATCCGCCGCCAAAGTTATGTCCAACTTACTCTTCAGCCGAAGAATGGTTCCATTTATCACCCAAACGATTGTGGGTGGAATGGACGAAGAAGGAGCATCAATTTATGTGTTGGACATACTGGGGTCGCTTTTACCAGACAAGTACGCAGCGGTTGGTTCAGGTGCTGAGATTGCTATTGGGGTTTTAGAAGAAGGATACAAGGAGAATGTGAGTGTAAAAGAGGCAAGTGACCTTGTAGCGAGGGCTGTAAAATCAGCGGTGAGCAGGGACATCATGAGTGGCGACGGCATGGACTTCCTTACGATTACTAAGGATGGAATCCAAGAAGAAGCCATAAAGTTTTAACGCTCCCACTGGAAACGCACGGCAAAAATAAATAAGCTTTCAATCAGAACCTCTAATTGACAGTTAACCCTAGATAGGCTTAGATAGAGGAATCAACGTGACTTTTCAATTAACCCGTGAAGAAGGAGAGAATCTCGTAAAGCTTGCCAGAAAAGCAGTAGAGGAACACCTCAAAAACGGAAAAACCTGGGATGTGCCTAAGAATCTACCGCTAAAGCTAATGAAACGCTGCGGAGTCTTCGTTACGTTAAACAGCGTTAGACTTGAGAAAAAAGAGTTAAGAGGCTGCATCGGTTATCCCTACCCCACCACTCCTTTGACACGCGCCGTGATAGAATCCGCCATCAAATCCGCGACGCAGGACCCTCGTTTTCCTCCAGTCTCGCTAGAGGAACTCAATCACATTGTGTTTGAAGTTAGTGTTCTCACTCCTCCCCAACCCATCAAAGTGAAAAAGCCCACAGACTACCCCTCAGAGATTAAGGTGGGACAAGACGGCTTGATTGTTGAGAAGAGCGATTACAAAGGTCTCCTCTTACCTCAAGTTCCAATTGAATGGAACTGGGATGCGGAAGAATTCCTCTGTCAGTGCTGCATTAAAGCCGGTTTGTCACCAGATTATTGGCTGCTTGAGGGAACAACCATATACAAGTTTCAAGCCATAATCTTTGAAGAAGTCTCTCCAAAGGGTAAGATAGAGCAAAAAGAGCTTCACTGTAAATAGAAACGACTAAAGGAGGAATTGCAACGTTTCTTCCTGAAAAAATGTTGGAGGAAAAAATTCTCAGATTTGTAGAGGAGGATATAGGTCAGGGCGACATAACCACCCTCCTCACCATCCCTTTTGGAACAATTGTTGAAGCTGAAATCATTGCCAACGAAAGCGGAATAATAGCTGGAATAGAAGAAGCACTAACACTGTTGAATAGTTTTGACCTTAAAGCTGGTACACCTGTGCCTGACGGCTCCACGGTTAAGAGAAAAAAAGTCATATTGAAGATTATTGGAGATGCCAGAACGTTACTATCCATCGAAAGGTCCCTCCTTAATATCCTCACCAGAATGAGTGGTATAGCCACCACAACCCATCGACTGGTTGAAAAACTTAGACGCTCCGGCTACAAAACTCGAGTAGCCTGCACCCGAAAAGTGGCACCTGGACTCTCCTATTTTGACAAGAAAGCTGTAATGCTCGGCGGAGGCGACACCCATCGACTTCACTTGGATGATCTTGTTCTCATAAAAGACAATCATATAGCAATCCTTGGAAACGTTGGTCAAGCTGTGAAAAAAGTTAAGAACGCTGTCTCATTTTCTAAAAAAATTGAAGTTGAGGTTTCCAAGGAAGGCAAAGCAATAGAAGCAGCGAAGGCAGGAGCGGACATCATTATGTTGGACAACTTTTCTCCCCAACAAGTAAAGGGAACAATAGCATTGCTTAAGAGAGAGAAGCTTCGAAACAAAGTTTTGATCGAAGCCAGCGGCGGGATAAACAAACAGAACATCCTCAAATTTGCAGACGCCGGACCAGACATCCTCAGTCTTGGAGAAATAACTGACAGCGTAAAAGCATTCGACATGAGCCTTAACATAGTTAAAGTAAAAAAGAGCAAGACTTAATCTTTCCTTCCATCTCATTCGGGTTGGTGCCTACCTTTGCAGACCGACGACCACAAGGTTTCAGTGGTTATTTTAACAAAGAACTCTGCGACAACCGTCCGTAAGAGCTTGGGGTCCGTATTCAAACAAACCAGCAAACCAGATGAGGTGGTGGTTGTTGACGGAAGTTCTAAGGACGACACCTTAAAGATTGTAAGGCAATATCCCGTCAAACTTGTCTCGGAGCCCGGCTTAGGCTTCGGACATGCACGCAACCTCGGTGTTGAGAAAAGTGAAGGAGACATCATTTTCTTTCTTGATTCCGACTGTTACGCGGACCCTCAATGGATTGAAAAGGTTCTGCAGCACTTCACCAATCCAGAGATCGCAGGGGTTACGGGTCAAACATGCCTTTGGAACACCGACTGCGGTGTTGCCTATTTCCTCGCCTGTGTTGGCGGTAGGATGGAAATGCCAACACAACGTGAATACGTTAAAATAGCGCCTACCATGAACCTTGCCATCAGACGCAAAGTAGTCCTCGCAGTCGGCGGCTTTGATGATACGCTGCATCGTGGAGAGGACACGGAACTTACTTACAAGGTAGCTCAACGATACAAGATACTTTATGAGCCTGAAGCAGTCATCTGGTTTAAGGGATCTCCCACATTGAGAGCAGCTACGCAAAAATGCTTTCACCACTTTATAGGAGTGGGTCAGCTATTCGCAAAGCATGGCTTCAACCCGTCGTTTGTTCGGTTCAACCTAATAATTCGAGGCTTTGCTCTAATCATTGCAATAGCTTCTCTATTCTTTCTACCAGGGTACATTTCAGCAGCCTTGTTTACATGGCTACTCATAGAACTGATTTACAAAACAGCGAAAATGTATCGACGCTACCGCAATCGTTGCGTCGCTTATTACCTGGTTTTCTTCACCTTTTGGTCGCTGGTGAGCCTAGTTACTTTTTACGGATTGTATCTCGGACTAAAAAACAAACAGAAGCCCAGTTGACGCCGAGGCTTCAAGTCTTGAATAGAGGACTAAAAAAGGCGGAAGGTTGCTAAGCTATTTAGATATATAGGCAAATCTTTTCTTCTTTTTTATTGAAATTATAACTGTTGATGATAATATTATAAAGAGTTATACAGCGTGCGCACACATTGGAGCTTTATTACACAGGGTCTTTTGGTTTGTATTTTCCCCTTCCTTTATATTTGCCCGTGTATCGTCTATTTTTAACTCTTTTTTGAACGGCTTTTTTTACAGCTTTTTCGTTTTCCATCTGCTTCTTCGCCCATGCCTGACTATTCACCTTTCACCGATGCATATAAACATTAAGCGCGCGCCGGGCTTGTTTGCTATAGCCTAACAGCGCAACTTTTCTACATTTCTTACATTTAATCGGTCTTCAATTCTTCTCCACAGTTGGAACAGCGCATGCGCAACGATTCTGACGGAATATTGTCTAAATCTAAACTTGCTCGTTTCCCCGCTATTTTTTGCACAGCCCAATGTAGCGCCTCATGACTCAGAACATCTTCAATTTCTCCGTCATGTTCACCGAAAATATATATCACCCCTTCACCGGTATCGTAAATACCATAAATAGAAGGTGGAAAACGGAAGCGAAATTGCATCCCTATATTTTCCATCTTCGAAGCCCTCTTCAATTAACACTGGGAAAAGGTAAAATATATCCAAATTTACGAATCACGAAATATTCCCAAAACAGATATAACGTACCAGTAGGCTTGGCTTGCGCGCGCATTGATTTTGAATCTTTATTGCGAGATCATAATTGTTAATAGAAAAGTTTTGAAGATGCGTGAGCCCTCGGAGATGACATGTTTGGGCGGTGGAAATCGTCGCGCAATTCTACTCAAGCGGGTCAATGACGCCATTAAAGAAGAGCAAGCCTATTTGCGCGTCAAGTGGAAAAGAAAACAATATGACTGACAAGATCTCTTAATTTTTGGCTTATATAGTATGATGTTCCATTTTTGCTCTCATTTTAACATTCATACATGTTTTGTTCAATTAAGTTAAAGCTACGGTCTCTTGAATGGCTTCATCACAGCATCAATCACGTCTCTCGCGATCTCAACTTGATCTATCTCGCCCAAAGTTTTATTTAGATTTAGGAGAAATCTCCAAAACTCTGAAGCCTCTGGCACGAGGGTTAAGCATCTCTGAAATTTGAGTCTTCTCCAAAACCTTCTTGTCATCCTCAGCGCAGCCTACGATATCCTGTTCCGCCGGCAACAATGACCGTAGTATGACATCGTCTTTAACAAGCTCTACACAACACTTCGTTGGCAACCCAAGTTTCAGCGCTTTCTTTTTCTTAACCACTCTTTCCGCACAATACAAGACGGCGTGAGCGCCGCAGGTTAGCTCAGCTATTCTCACTGGGATGCTTTCCTTGCCTATAGCCAAAACGTCAATGCCGTAAACTCGCTTTATGTCAGAAGAAATCTTTCTTATTTTCGGCAGAATCTTTAAGATATGACTTCGCGCTCTACTAGAGATTCTCATTTTGGAAAGCTGGATCAGAGAGAGATCTTCCAGATTTAAACCGCGCAGAGATATGTCTAGATGAACTTCGTCTGCCTTTATCTCTTTTAAAACACGTTGACAGAGCTCGAGTTCGTGAACAATCAAAAAAGGGGTGTTTTCCACCTCGGAGAAAATTGGCTCGGCTAAGCAAAAACTAATTTTTTTGTATGGAGGTTCGACCAACCCAGCAGCCGCAGCAACGATTGTCAAAGGCTTGAAGCGTTCGTTCAATACGGCGGCACCTGAGTCTGCAGCAACCACTTTCAAACGCTTTCACCAATCGTACAAGAGCTTTAAGAAGATTTATTCTTTCGCTATCTACTCCCAAGGTTGAGGAGCATATTTTTTGAACTTTTTATATGAGTTTTCCCCGTTCCTCAACAAACATGCTAACTTCAGCCCACACCTCTTCTGCTTTTACTCGACCTTTAGACGTCAACCCATAAAGATGACCATGTTTGCCAGGGCTCTTCTTCAGTGTCACATGAATTAAACCATGCCTAAGTAGCGTTTTCAGTGATCGCCAGTAGCTTCGTCTAACTGATTGCCTATACTTACCTTTCGCGTTGAACGCCAACGCCCCCTTTATGAAGGCCATCAAATTCATGGTGCCTAAACCGGCTTTTCCATGCATCTCGGCGTTTTTAGCCCTGATTTGGCCTATAGTGGAAGTCGGGTCTCGTTCTGCCTTTAACATGGCTAGAAGGATGTTCTCCATCTGATTGCTCATCCTAACCATTAAATCTACACCGAGGCTTAAGTGTTTAAATGGTCATAGATAAAATTATAGGAATCGATCGAAAGGAATCTTTTTATGTTTCCATTGAATTATTTTTATTTTGATGATGATTCAGAGTTACTCTGAAGGTGTTCAGCCTAGATGATGAGACTCTGTGTCTGAGACCAGATTTTTGGAGACGTTAATTAAAAATTGTTCCCATTTTCTAAAGACTTGAGAGATGGAAAAATCTTCTTTAGATCAGATAGAGAAGTTAGTAGCGTAAAGTATAATGGAAAGTATTCCTCGTAAAATAATGAAGGTGAAAAATGTCTCATTCAGTTTGTCTTAAATTCATCCCGAGAAGGTACAGTTCCGCACTTTTAGCTCTGCTGGCTTTTGGTTTTATAAGCTTAACAAACGCAAAATTCTGTTTGACTTCTCTAACGAGGTCATTGAGCATGTCTCCTTGAAACACTTTGACGAAAAAATGTCCCTTAGGCCTCAAAATAGAGGTGGCGATTCTCAAAGACTGCCGAGCAAGATCAATCTGGCGAGCGTGGTCGAGTTCCCATATGCCGGAAATGTTTGGTGAAACATCTGAAATCACAACATCAGCTTGATGGGGTAAGAGTTTCTTAATCTGCTCAATTGTTTGAGGGTCTGTAACATCACCAGTGACGACGCGAACGTTAGGCTGACCAAATGGCAGAATGCGTTTAAGGTCAACTCCCAACACAAAGCCTTTGCTGTCCACGATTTTTCGAGATGCTTGTGTCCAGCCGCCAGGAGCAGCACCCAAGTCCACCACCACGTCGCCTAGCGTTATGAACTGACGTTTTTTCACTGCCTGAAGAAGTTTGTAAGCTGCGCGTGACCGGAATTTTTCTTCTTTTGCTTTCCGGTAATAGTATTCTCTTTTCCGTTCCTTGATCCATGCCTTTGGCAAAACTAACAGTCACCTAATGGATTCATTTCTGTTTAACTAAAATTTAGAAGCCATTCTGTTAGTTTTTCGCATTCGTTAGGTGAGATCGTGCTCCAAGGTCCACATCGAGAATCGTTTGGGCACATTAGACAAGGACAATCAATTATAGAGTTAATGGATGCCGGTTTTCTCTTAGCGTACAGTCGATACGTCCATCGTCCGCGGGAAAGTTCGCGTTCACGTAGAATTAAACCCTTGTTTTCCAGTTTTATGGCTATTCGGGAGCCTTCTCTGCTGCTGGCGTCCAGTTTTCGCCATAGTTTAGACTGAAGTACGCCATCGCTTCCCACGTTCATAATCAACTGTAAGGCTTTATGTTCTAGATCGCTGCGCTTCGGCATAACCCATCTATTCCCAGAGTTCTATCTTATAATTAAAGGCGTTTCAAACATAAAAACATAATGTGCTGAATATGCACACACGTAAATTTACATTACACCCTTTTTGTCAAAGAATATTAATGCATGTGCATGTGGTGATATACGAGGATTAGTTTCCTTGAACACTAGAAACATTATAAGTTTGTTTATCGCCCATTAATTCCTAAATAGGAGAAAAAAAATTGTCGTTTCAACTCGAAATGGATCGCTCTGCAAAGAAGACAGGTTCAAACATAGTTTTAGCTTTAGACCTCCCCCCCGATCAGCCTAGCCGTCTTCTCTCCAAAAGCATCAAAACATTAGAGATGGTACATACCTACCTTTGCGCAGTTAAAATGAACCGCCAGCTAGTTCTCCCCCTCGGCTTGTACGATGGTGTGCAACAAATAGTGAAGTGGACCCACGATCAAGGACTACCAATCATCATGGACTGCAAAATCAACGACGTTGGACACACCAACCGCGCAATCGCAGAGCATTATTATAAAGCTGGTTTCGACGCCGTGACCGCCAACCCCTTTGTGGGGTGGGATGGAGGGCTTCAACCTGTCTTTAAAACCGCCAAGCAAATGCACCGAGGGGTCATCCTCCTCGTTTACATGAGTCACAAAGGCGCGGAGGAAGGATACGGTCAGACAGTACAAGAACCTAAGACAGAGAGGAGAATTCATCAATACGTTGTTTTCGCCAAAAAAGCGTTGTCGTGGAACGCCGACGGCGCGGTTGTAGGCGCCACTTACCCAGAGAAAATACGAGAGATACATGCAATCTTAAAAAATCAGGTTCCCATCTATTCGCCTGGTGTGGGCGCGCAGGGTGGAAGCATCGAGGCCGCCATTACGGCAGGGGCGCGTTACCTCATTGTTGGACGGTCTATAACGTTTGCTGAAAACCCTGTTGAGGCTGCAAAATTTATCAGAGATACAGCCAATCAGTTTCTAAAAGAGCAGTAGGTGTCTGTTGTTTTCTGGTTACGACTTCTTTTTGAGCGGACTGCCAAACATTCAGGAGGTTATTCTCCTCGTCTACGCCAAAGCTCTTTTTTCAACATATCTCTTACAGACGCCCTTATAGCCGCGCTTCGACTTGGATACATATTCGCTCTCACGAGTTCGTCGAGTCCCTCTAAATAAGCTTCAGGAAGCAGAACTGTTACTAGCTTCACTAATGTTTCACCTCAACACTCATTCATGTTATGTAGGTATTATGTAGCTATAGCGTTAATAGCACTTGCTGTTCAATAAATGACTTGTCTTCTAATTAATAAATGATTATAAGGATAAAAGCATATTTTCCAATTAGACAATTCATTTCAAGTGGTTATTATTAAAACACTACGTAATTATGGATTGAACACTCTCAGCGCGTGCATACATGCGATTCTAAGCGTTGATGCCACTGAGAAAATGAGAGTTGTGAAGTTAAACTGAATTGCCACCAAAGATTTTTAAGTGTTGGTGAGCGGCTAATGTTTTTGATGTCAGTCAACATTTGGTGACCCTCTTGCTGATCTCTAAAAAGAACATACTGATGAAAAGTGGAATATTATTTCTGCTGTTCGGGCTGACAATTTTTGTCATCTATCTTTATTTCTTCGTGGGAATGGCGGAACTTGTTGAGGCTGCTGGGAAGATGGATCCAGCCTATTATTTGTTGGCTGTTTTGGCGCTCCTGTTGAGCGGGACATTCTATTCGTTGGCTTGGCAGCACATTCTTGGGCTTCTGCAGATAAAAAGTGCGTTTCGGAAGACCTTCTCTTTCATTTGGGTGGGTAGCTTTGTTGATTTGGTGATTCCAGCCGAGTCCTTCAGTGGCGAGCTTTCCAAGATTTACTTGATGTCCAAGAATTCAGGTGAAGACATGGGAAAGGTGGCAGCGTCGGTCGTGAGCCACCGAATTCTATCGATGGTTATTATGCTTTTTGGCATAATTGTCGGTTCAACTTTTCTCTTCTCCGGGTACGAGACATCTCAATTCGTCGTCAACCTGATGCTGTTTGTGGCTGCTTCCACCGTTGTTGCGCTCTTCCTGATGTGTTACCTGTCTTTGAAACCACGAGTAACCATGAAGATAGCAGCATTGATCGTGCGCTTTCTTTACTTCGTCTCCAGAGGACGCTGGGAACTAACTAGCTTTAAACTTGAGTTGGAGAAGGCGCTGACAACCTTCCATCAAGGGATGCGCATCCTAACCGAAAAACCGAAGAACCTTTTGGCTCCCCTCCTTTTCTCTGCAGTAGCGTTCCTTTTCGACTTATCGATATCCTTTTTTGTTCTGTTTTCTTTAGGTTTTTCCGTTTCCCTCAGCGTGGTGCTAATTGTATACACGATCGTCGGCGCTATACAAGCAATTCCTCTAGGCATACCTGGAGAGGTTGGAATAACGGATGTGGCGATGACCAGTCTCTACTCATTGCTCGGCATCCCAACGGGCATCAGCGGGGCCGCAACCGTGCTAACAAGGATTTTGACTGTGTGGCTCAAAATATTTGTAGGATATGTCATCGTTCAATGGATGGGAATCACGATTCTGCCGGGTCATGACGCGCGCGCAAAAACCAATTAATTATGTTAAGAAATGACAAATAATTGAATTCGTTATTTAGAAAACTTTATCGAGTCAGCCCATGTTTAATCGTCTGTAAATCCTTCATTACCCCTTGAAAAGTGCTGTAAACATCATCGATATGCAGATTCGACTGCCTAACTTTTTTTTGAATCAACCCTGCAGCCAAAACAACGGCACCCAGAGTTTCGCTTATCGGAGTGGGTTCTGGAAAAAATATGAGGGATAAACCAAGTTTGATGAGTTTCGACTTGTTCTTTTGTCTCCACAAACGTCGCACAGAGCGAATTTCATCTGAAACTCCTTGGATGACATCAATAGACTCTTTGTAGCTTAGACCAAGCTCTTTCAAAGCTTCAACTGTGTTCTTTAACTCATCTGGCTTCATGTCGCTCCCTACTTCTTTAGTTCACCAATTATAGTATACTTGTAAAGCATGCTCATAACAAAAAAAGCTTGGTGCCCCAAAACAATGAAGAAAGGAAAGTTGCAATAGTGTTAGAAGGAAAAATCTTTCAAAAAATCTAACAAAAACATCTTTTACACGCATGATTTTTGAGAAGAACATGGAAATGTCTCAACACTGTTTAAAGGAGTTTCAAAAAGGGTTAACTATTCTAATAATAGCAACTATCATAAAGGTTACACACTAACCAAAGATTTCGGTGTTGCAAATGTCAGAACGATACGCATTCATTCTCTTGAATAATAAAAAATTCTGGAATCAGCTCTGCCGCCAAAATAGAACGGGTAAGGCGCTACACGCATTTGTTCGCAGAGGAAAAGTTGGTCCCAAAAAAGCTGAGTTACTTCTTTTCTACGTGAACCATCCAGCCAAGCAGATTCGCGGAGTCGCCGAGTTTGTCGAGCGAATCATCGGAGACGCTGATGATCTCTGGAACGCTTACGGTAACGAAACTTGCTTAAAATCCTATGAAGAATATGTGAATTTCTTGCAGGGAAAACATAAAGTAACGTTCATTAGATTCAAAAACCTGCGTGAACTTCCGGTTCCAATTCCCGCAAGCGTTATCTCTAAAGTCGCGGGAATAGGTAGAATGCCAAGAAGCGGCAAATACATAAACAAGAAAACAGTGAACCAACTGATCCATGGAGCTACATAACCTATGCAGAAGTTTAATCCTCCAACGACCATCGAAATAGAGTAACAACACAAGTATTTCAGAAACGCATAAAGCGTTCGGTTAGCCAGTAGATATCGTTGAAGTGATGGTTTATGATACGTGTTAGGGTTCAGAAAATCGAGTCCATACGAGACCCTGAAGGAAACCGTGGGAAGAGAATTGAACTCATCGAGGATCGAGTGATTCCGAGGTTCGCAGTTAGGCCTCCAACAGAAGAAGGTAGAATGGTTCAAGAAGTTGTTCAAGCGCTACAACGGCAACTACCCGTTTTCGCTGTACAAACTCAATTGTCTATCCCAAAAATAATCTTGTTCCTAACAGAGCAAGAATACGAAGAACTCGACATCAAATTTGACGTGAATCAAGTATATGAACTCAAGCTGTCCAATCAAGCCATAAGCTTCAAAAAAGCGCCTTAAACAGGCGCGTGTTCATTCGAGTCGCGCGATCACTGTTTTGCATTGCAGACACCTAATAACTGTTAAAGTTTTGAGAAGAAAAACTACTGGAAGGCGTGCGATTGCGAACATTCATGTTTTCGCTGAGTTATTATGACTTTCACGCTAAACCAAAAAAAAGAGCTGAGAAGTTGTTGAGAGGAAAGACAGTTTGTTACACGCGAACTGATTTTCAACTTCCCCAGCCCAGTGTCTCGCACCGTTTCTGAGATGAACTGTTGTGTAATAAGTTGGTTATGGGTGCTTCCGATTCAGAACTATCTGGGCAAAAAAAGAGGGAAAAATAAGCGCGCGAGTGCTTATATCTGAAAAAGTGAAAGTCTACTTCTCTCTTGCTGGCACATAGTAGTATTCTGCAATTTTTTTCTGATGCCTGTCAAGTTTAGATCCCTCTTTGTTTACTCTCGGCCTCTTCGTCACGAGGTCCCTTCGGAAAGTGATCTTCATCTCCTTGAGGAAGGCGTTCATTCCTTTCCTAAGGCTCGTGGGAGGGCCGGCAACACCATGTACTCCTCGCTTTCCTGAGAAGATAATGAGGCGGTCTGCGATGAAGTCTTGTGTTACCACATCATGTTCTACTACAAAGGCGGTTACGTTTCGGCTCTCCACAACCCTTCTTATGGTTCGAGCCATGGACAATCTCTCTTCCACATCTAGATAGGCGCTGGGCTCATCAAGCAGATACAGCTCAGCTTTTTGAGAAAGACAAGCGGCGATGGCGACTTTTTGGAGTTCCCCCCCACTAAGTTCAGCTACGTTGCGGTCAAGAAGAGCAAGCACGTTTAGAGGTTGCAGAATTTCGCTTCGATGCCAACTGGACTCAAAATCTTTCTTGGCTACGCTTTTTAATAAATCTTCAACAGTTCCTTCATACTCCGCCGAAATATACTGAGGCTTGTAACTAACAGACAATTTATGCTTTGATGAACCTTTTTCATCAGGTTTTTCGACTCCAGCTAAGAGCTTAACGAAAGTGGTTTTCCCTATGCCATTGGGACCCAATATTCCAACGACTTCACCTCGGTTTGCCTCACCTGGCTCCACAGACAGCGTAAACTCTTCATATGACTTCTTTAGTTCACCCCACTTTAACAGTGTTTCACCAGTTGTCCTGCCCGCAGCTGGAGGCTTCGCATGGAAGATTATTGGTTTTTTTCGGAAGCGAACGTTTTCGTCTGGGAGAAAGCCTTCTAGGTATATGTTAATTCCCACCCGCACTCCATGGACATGAGAGACAATGCCGTAGACGCCGGGCATCCCGTAAAAAATACAGATTTGATCAGACAAGTAATCTAAGATGGCGAGGTCGTGCTCTGCTACGATCACGGTTTTTTCGTCCTCTTTGAGGTGTCGTATGGTCCTAGCGGCTTGGAGACGTTGGTTCACATCTAGGTAGCTGGACGGTTCGTCGAAAAGATAAACGTCTGCATCTCGGCAGATTGTAGCGGCTATTGCAACCCTCTGAAGTTCGCCTCCGCTTAAAACGTTGAGTGGGCGGTCCCAGATAGTGCGAAGCTGCAGTTCTTCAGAAAGAAGTTTCAATTTGTCCCGTTCATCAATTTTCTCGAGGAGTTCCCCAGCCTTCCCTGAAACTACGCGCGGAATGTTGTCCACATACTGCGGTTTGTGCACCACCTTAAGTTTGTTATCGCCTAACCTCTGAAAATACTCTTGAAGCGTTGACCCACGGAAGTGGTGAACAAGCTCAGGCCAGTTAGGAGATTCTTTATAGTTTCCGAGATTTAGCTTAACCTCTCCGGAGAAAATGTTTAGGGCCGTGGTTTTTCCGATTCCGTTTTGTCCCAGTAGTCCCAGCACCACACCTGAGGAGGGTATGGGGAGGCGGAACAGTTTGAAGGTGTTTGCGCCAAATCTGTGGCTACATTCCTCCTCGAGTTCGTCTGGAAGGTTAACGATGGAGAGGGCGTTAAATGGGCATTTTTTGACGCAGATGCCGCATCCTACGCAGAGAGTCTCCACCACTATTGGCTTGTCGTTCTCAAATAGAATAGCTTCTATTCTGCTTCTTACTGGTGGGCAAAACCGATAGCATACCCTTCCACAACGTTTGGGTTTGCATCGATCCTCATCTAATACTGCAACTCGTACCATGCTTCTCTTCACTTGTTATTTTAATGTAAAAAGGGAGAAGCAAGTAATAAATTTAAGTTTAATTAATAAATTGTTTAAAAACAGACCAAAAAACATCGGGTTTTCGTCATCTATAAACTACCATTCTTCTTCCTCGTCTTCCAAATCCTCATCCTCTTCCCATTCTTCTTCCTCCTCCACCAGCGTTTCACCTCCTTCACGACACTAGATTCTTCAATAATTTCTAGTGAAGACCACCCACTCTTTTTTAAGTTTTTCCATACATCAATAATCCAAGAAAAACTCTAGAGAACACAGAAGCGTCCACAATAACACCACCAGTAGTCTGCACCAATCTCAGAAGGATCTGCCTAAACGTTGCAACCAACTAAAGAGACATATCATGGTTTTTAGTTTTCTCTGTCATTTCATGCAGTAACCAATTCAAAGCATCACTAACTTCCTTTAATCTTGCTCCCCAAGGAACGATAACTCCTAAGGTTCCTCCTTCTAGAACAGGTTTGTAGCCTTCTCTCAATTTACAACATTTTGTAATAAAGGGCAACTTGTTTGGAACTGCCTTTTCCGGACAAATCTGTTCGAAAAATATTTTTGATCTATCAAAATCTCTTCCTGAAAGATGTTGAAGCATTTTAAGTGAAACATCGCAGCCCACTAAACCAAGTCTCTTGTGTCCCTTTTTTAAGGCTGAGAGTATTTCTTTGTCTAAAAAAAAGGTTTCTGCACCAACAGATTGAGGAGTTATGCCTGACGATTTACAGGGAAAGATGACGGCTTCAGCCCCTTTGTCAACTGTTTTTTTAGCTAATTTAATCAGATCGATTTCCCTAACTTCCATATCCACTGCTCTGCTTATCAATCCGACTTTCATAGCGTCCTTTATCATGCTTACTAGTTTGCCCGGTCTCGGCGGCACTACGTCTACAACTTCAATTTTGTCCAGTTGCGGTTTTCCGCTAACCAATGCGAAGCTAACGTGACCATGCTTACCTAACACAATAGTAGCTTTCTTTCCGCTCTTTTGGTATGTTTTAAGGGCTAAAGGCACCAGCTGATTCGGGTTTAGAACGTCTATGTTAGAATCAACGATTAGGGTGGACTCGCTTGCAAGGGCTAAAACGTTAACATCTATGATTCTTTGGAAAAGCTTTTGGGAATTTTCTTTCTTTACTTCTAGTATTGCAAACCCTTGTTTTTCGTTTCCAACCAAGAGATACTGCGTGGTTTCGTAAACTTCCTTATCAAGTCCTATTTCTCTAATGGCTTCCTCATTGTTGGAAATGTCCTGACTAGTTTCCACTATGCTTACTTGACGACAGTGAGAAGGCATAATCAACAATTGTAAGATTCCCCTCCCTCATTCATGTGAGACCTACATCTAACCTCAACAGCTTCACTCACAAGATTCACATTTCCCTACTGAAAAAGTGTTTGCATGGACTCAGCAGCGTTATCAATAAAAGCTTGATCAACGATTATTTCGCACGGACCCAGAATCAAACTGTTATCACTTTTTTCTATCACTCGCCCTCCGCCCACGTATTCAAACTCATAATAAGGATAACTTAAATTCTTGACAATCAGTCTCCCAGCTACCTCTCCATCGTTTTTACCAATTTTTACAGCGTTCTTGACCCACCAACCGTTATCCCCTCCAATAAATTTCATGTTTGGACACAAGACGTTAGGAGATAATATGGTCTTCTCGGGGATTTCATTTCTCATCCTTTTCGGAAGCCCCTCCACCGTCGCCACAATATGCGCGGGTTTTTCAGAATTCTTGATTGCTGAAAACATTCCTCCGCTTCCGCTAATTTTGCCTCCATTTTTTAGAATCCAGTCGATGAGGTAAGGGTCACATTCAGCATGGGCAACTATGCCAACGTTTTCTTTTCCATATTCTTGCACAGCATCCTCCCAGGTTAACATGATATCGCCAGCACCAATTTGTGAATGTGGTGGACATTGCAGGCTATTGGGCACTGATACGATTTCAAAGTTGGGAAATTTTGATTCAATTATTTTCTTTACATACAAATTAACGTTGGTATTTCCCACTAACACAGCGACATCTGATTCTTTTTTCCTAGCAATTTCTTCTAACACCTGAATGGCTTTGGTGGCGTTAAAGACAAACGACACTTCTTCACGAGCTTTAATCGCTACGCAATTGTTTATGTTAACTCCTATCGGTGCATCAGGATATTTCTTTGCAACATTTTCTATTACTTTAGGCTTTAATGTCCCTAAGCTACTTCCCTGCTCTCTTATCATTGGGCACCTCGACACGTAGTATTTTCCATCCTTGATACGGGCAATCGGGGTGAGAGCCTTTACTCTTCCATCAGATAACGTGACAAAGTCCTCGATCATGAATGCCACCGAGCAGATGACGGCGGTTCCATTGCTCTTATCACGCATTTCTTTTCCAGCTCTGCAAATAGCGGTTGTCCCTCCGATGATTCCATTGTTTTGGTGCACTATTTGGTGGACGATAGGGTCTTGATAATTGTGAGCGATTACAAGTGTTTTAGCCATTATTTTTCACCCGGTAATTTCAACAGCCGCATGAACTGATATCATAACTAACCTGATGGATATGGCGCCTCTTGTTTATCTTCTCAAGCAAGCTTTATAAACGTGATGGAATGATGTACAATAAGGATAATTTAATTCCGTTCATTATACAATAGGAGGATAAAAATTGAGTAAATTATCTCTTTGGGAAGATGTGGTTCAGTCGAGTTTAAAGTCCGATGAGGCGTTTCGAAAAGCTTTGAAGCAAGCTTTAGAAGAAGCACATATAGCTGCCAAAAGGTTCAGCGAACTTTCCGAAGTCTCAGAAAGCTCTCTTTACAAAATACTCTCAGGTGAAAGAGCCAACCCCCGTCTATCCACCTACCGCAAGATTGTAAAAGCCCTTAAGATGCTAGAGGGCGCTGAGGAAAGCGAGCCGTTCATCGCCATCATCGCTGCTCGACCCACACTTGACGCCATCGAAACGAGATACATACAGATTCAAGATCACCAAATTCGGCTTAAGGAGTATGCTGCTACAAGCATAGAGCAAGTCATAGTTGCAGCTGTTCGAGCACAACAGGAAGGAGCTAAGGCCATTGTTTGTGCTCCCATTGTCAGCACCACCGTTGAAAAGATAGTTAAGGTTCCTGTCTCCGCATGTCCCGTTGTCCAATGCCGACAACCGCTCTTAAAAGCCGCTGAAACTGCTGCTTCAAAAATACTTTCAGAGTAAAAAAAGTGTGCGGGAAGAACATGCAAATTTTGAAGGCAACATCAGACAATCTTGTAGCAGCCTCACAAATACTTATTGATGGAGGATTGGTTGCTTATCCAACTGACACAGTTTACGGGTTAGGATGCAATCCTTTTAACATCAAAGCGTTGAAGCGAGTTTTCAAAGTGAAGGGCGAGAGAGACAAGCCGTTGCCCATACTGGCATTCAATGTTGAAAATATTGAAAGAATAGCGTTTCTATCGGGAAAGGCTAGAAAAATCGCATCAAGGTTTTGGCCTGGACCACTCACTCTGATTGTACCCAAGAAACCCGTTCTTCCAGAGATTGCTACCTGCAACCTCGACTCAGTTGGCGTAAGGATTCCTAAGCACGATGTAGCGCTAAGGCTCATCCGCTTGTCTAATGGGTTGCTCGTGGGAACCAGTGCCAACAAAACAGGGGCGAAGCCACCGTGTACGGCTCAGGAGACTGCTGAACAGCTGGGAGAAGAGGTGGATTTAATTCTGGATGGGGGACCTACCTCTCTCGGTGCACCATCAACCGTTGTTGATTTTACTCAGGAAAAGACGAAGATTTTGCGTGAAGGACCCATACGTTTGGAAGAGATTCTGAAGGTTTAATGTTGGTGCGTAATTATTGAAAGTTCTTTTATTAAATGATGCATAAAATGCTTTGGTGAAAGAAAAGTGTTGAAGGACTTCAACCTGCTCATCACCACGTCACGGGGAAATGAGGATAACGTGTGTTCTGAGATATTGTATTTATGGGGGGAAATCGGAGACACTGCTGTAACCGTTGATAAAACAGGAATTACAGGATTAATAGTAGCCAAAACAGCCTTCAGCCCCTTTGAGATCATCGAGAAACTTAGAGGCATATTAAAGGAGCGCCCATGGGAGTTCCGCTATACGCTTAGAGTTATCCCCATCGAAAAGGTTGTGCCCACGGATCTGAGGGAAATTGAGAGAGCAGCTACTGAGCTGGCTTCTAAAATAAAGGAGAATGAGACGTTCCGTGTGACTGTGGAGAAAAGGCTCACTAAAGTTTCCTCTAAAGATATGGTGGAGGCTGCGGCAGCAAACATTGAAAGAAGAGGGAATATGACCAGTCCGGACAAGATTGTTCTCATTGAAGTTGTGGGCGGGTTCACTGGTATATCCGTTATAGAATCCACGGACATCTTGTCAGTGGTGAAGGAGAGAATGTAACCTTTAGCGCTGAGTTGTTAACAAAGCTACATGTTCAATCACTAGGTCGATCAGCGCCTCCTTTTGGAAACTCTTCTTCTCCAGCTTAGCTTCTAGTTCAAGATTGGAAATGTCAAACAACCTCTTGACACCATTAACTTTCTCGCTGGTCAATTCAATGACACTATCGTCACGCTCACCCGACATTAGCTCGGAAACTGTTTCTAGGATTGTAACTGTCTTCTGCCTTGTTTCCGCTATGACAAGGACCGCTACCTGCGATGATTCAGGTTTGATTCCCAGCAGCTCCACGGCTTTATTGATTTGTCGTTTAGCCGAAGCATAGAGAAGCGTCTCAACAGCTAAACCGTTTGAAATGTTTGTTTTGTTTTTGAAGGCATTCAGAGCATTCAAGGCGGCAAAGTACAGGTGCTTCCAGCCTGCGATAAGCTTGGCGTCAAAAAACTGAACGTTAGCATTCTCCAACTTTTTTCGAATTATGTCGAAAAAGCCGTTGACATCATTAACCTTAACGTTTCTGAAACCAGCTATGGCGACATACCTATCAAAATCTTCCAGTTTCCTGATCAAACCTATTCCTCAAATATCTCTCGAATGAACC
>DAOVGL010000003.1 GCA_030672415.1 Candidatus Bathyarchaeota archaeon | reverse complement strand
AACAGAGAATGGCGTAATTATACTCCTCAGAAATGCTTTGAATGAAAATGAGAAAGCAACGTTCACAGTGGCTTACCAGCTTCCACGGGAAAACTACGTTGAAAAACGTGGTTGGCACGACTTTACACTAACTCTCAACTCCTTTGAACCTTTCAACTGGACTATAAGGAAATTAACGGTGGCTGTAATACTGCCTGAGGGTGCTGAGTTTCAAAGCTCGTCGATGAGTCCAGGTAGCGTTCAAAAAAGCGCGTTTCAAGAAGTTGTAACCTTTGTCTTTCTTAACGCTACGCCTTTCCACGATCTGAATTTTGATTTAACATATAGTCAACTCGTGTTTTGGGCATCCTTTCGTCCCACACTATGGATAGGAGTATTAGCCGCTGTTGTAACTGCCATAGCATTGTTTTGGCGTGCTCCTAGAGTCCCTCGTGTTCCTACCATCCTCGTTCCTCCAAAAGATATCCGAAGATTTGTTAATATTTATGAAAAGAAAACGAAGAGGCTCCGAGAACTTGAGTCTATAGAAAAGCAGGCATTGAAGGGAAAGATATCTAGAAGACAATATAGAGTGCGTAAAAGAACCCTTGAAAATCGCATTTCTGTGGCGTCTCGGGACCTAGCTGGTCTTCGAGAAAAAATGAGCGCGACGGGTCCAAGATACGCTGACATGATGAGACAGATTGAAGTTGCTGAAACTAGGTTGATGGGAATTGAAACGGACATAAGAAGGTTAGAAACTCGATATCGACATGGAGAAATCTCTAAACCGGCTTACCGCAGACTTCTTAACGAGTACAATCGCAGAAGGGACGGAGCGAAAACAACCATCGACGGGGTTCTCCTAAGACTTCGAGAAGAAATCCGCTAAAGGCACAAAAACGTTTTTATCTTCAATAGTTCTCTTCATTAAGAATTCAAAAAGGAGGACAAACAATCCATGGTAGAAATCAAGATCGACGCCGAAAAGTGCGATGGATGTGGAACATGCGTGGATATCTGCCCCGTAGAAGTCTTTGAAATTAAAGATGAGAAATCGGTTATCGTAAACCTTGACGAGTGTCTTGTTTGCAGAGCATGCGAAGTGCAGTGTCCCACTGGTGCCATCGAGATTATTGAATAGATCTGTCTCCTATTTTCTCTTTAACATACAAATTATAAATCCCAAAATTTGGAATGCACACGCTTAACCGCCACTATTGTTTTTTCAACCTGTTTCCACACTTCAGGTGTTGCAACAGGATGCTTATCTTGAATTAGATAAGAAACGTCAGCCATCGTTCCAATCATCGCAGTCGCTATTTTTCCAATAAAGCTAAGACTGTAACCTCCCTCTAAGACCGCTACAAGCTTTCCCGCACTAAATCGAGACGCCAAGTTCAGAACTCTTGCAAAAATTTTTAGGTAGGTAGAGGCTGAGAGGGAAAGACTTGCAACCGGATCCGTGTAATGCCCGTCAAAACCGGTGGAAACGAGGATGAACTGTGGCTTGTACTGTCGGATAATCGGAGTTGCGATCTGATTGAAAGCTTTAAGATAAGCCTTATCACCAGTTTGGTATGGAAACGGAACATTCACGGTGTATCCTAAACCATTTCCATTGCCCACCTCGTCTATGAAACCTGTTCCAGGAAAGCCCCTAGGATCTTGATGCAAGCCTATGTACAGAACTTTGTCAGTGTCATAGAAAATTTCCTGAGTTCCATTTCCATGATGAGCATCAATGTCCAAAATCAAAATGCGCTTAAGATGGAAATCGCGAAGAAGATGAGCAGCGACCACAGCAACATTGTTGAATAAACAGAAGCCCATGGCATAGGAGGGACCAGCGTGATGCCCTGGAGGACGAACTAAAGCAAAGGCGTTTTGAAACTCTCCATTTATGACCAAGTCAGCCGCCTTAACTGCCCCTCCAACCGCGTAAAGAGCTGTTTCATAGCTCTCAGGAGAAACCACCGTGTCACCGAGGTCGAGGAGACCACCACCCGATGAGCAGACCCGCTCAACAAGTTGAACGTAGTCCGGCTGATGGACGAGTTCCACGTCTTTGACGCTAGCAGGCTTGGGTTCAACAAGCAAGCATTTTCCCGATTCGAGGAGACCGCTTTCCTTCAGTTCTTTCATAATTGCTCTTAAGCGGTCAGATGACTCAGGATGACCGTCTCCAGCATCGTGATCTAAATATTTCGGAGTAAATATGATAGCTGTTTTTTCCATTTACGCTCCCACATTTGGATATACCTTTCGGAAACTCTTTTTAACATACTCCCGTATGCTTAAACCTTCTTCTCTCGCCAATTTTCGAAGAGCCTTATTCACACCAGTTTCGTATTGAATGGCTCTCTTGGGTCTATTTGCAATGAATGGGGGCATGCCGAGGTTTTGAGCTGCCCGTCGCAACACCTTCTTTCTTAAAGAATTCTCTGCACACTCAATTTTCAGGCTTACGGGTAAACTCAGAGAAAAACACACCACTTCACGATCTAGGAATGGAAGCCGCAGCTCCACCCCATGGAAGGAACATACCTGATTGTCCCTCTGAAGATTTGCTTCGTATGCCAAAGCCACATCTCGGTACATGACGTCTCGAACCGCCGCAGTGCCGGATCGTGAGTAAATTCTGAGATATCTTTGGTAGCCTCCGAAGAGCTCGTCGCTTCCCTGTCCAACCAACAGAACTTTGCATCCCAGTTTTGATGCAACTTCAGCTGTCCAATAAAAGGGGATGGCAATGTTGGCCTTTACCGCGTTGGGTTCCTCAATCAGCCACAAAACGTGGGGTAAGACACGCTTAACATCATTCAACATGTATGTTTGGAGGTGAAGAGGCAGCCTCAAAGCTTTAGCTGCAGCTTTCACGTGTGAAATCTCTGGCTGATCTTTTAATCCTACTGAGACTAGGTGAACTTCTGTTTCGCAAGTTTTAGCCAACGCTGCAATAATGCTGCTGTCTAAGCCGCCTGAGAATGCTATCATCACGTTTTCAAGATTCGAAACCCTCTCCTTCGTGGATTCCAACAAGAGTTCTTGAAGGCGTTTTGCCGCCATTTCTAGGTCCATAGGTTCGATGGGAGGTTGCGTTACAGTTTCGATTGGATAGAAGACAAAGCCGTGAGCGTTCACCACTGCCAAGTTTCCAGGCGGAAATGATCTCACGTTATTTATTCCAAGCGTCCACAGAGCCTTGCGTTCAGACGCTACAGCACAGATCGTTTCATTTTCACCGTAGTAGAGTGGCGTTGCTCCTAAACTGTCTCGGCCAACAATCGCTTTGTTAGGCTGCGCAATGACAAACACATACGAGCCATAAAGTTCCGTAAGGATGTCTTCAGCATTTTTCCAAAGATTACCCTGAAGTCTCTCCAAAACCTGGTCAACTTCGGACAGGTTAGTGGAGGGAAACAGTCTACCCTCAAACACAAGCGCAAAATCGTCGCCCAGAACTGGTTGCGGGTGGTCCTTTGAAACGGTGCGGGATAGGTTGTGGCCTAAAGCAACGCTTGAGTTTATGCTTTCAATTGATGTTTCTTCGATTGTTTTAGTCACTCTCACCGAGTTTGGTGTGGCAACGCCATGGGCATCAGCTCCTCGATGAGTCAGCTCCTTAAGCATGAAAACTACTTTAGGAACAACGTTTTCGCCCGTCTTATCTACAGCAACTGCCATCGCGCCCATAAATTTGAATCTCCACTATAAGAACAACTGGTGACCGTAGGTGTTAGAAGGAATTTGGTTGTTTTAATGTTTTCTTTAAGAAACGCTTTATTAAAAAACTTAGCCACTTACTACCATTTTTAAATAAATGTTATTCCCTAGCATATTACTAATATCGTTACGGAGGAGAAAATTATTGCCAATTCTTCCAATTGATATCGGCCGCTACGGAACACAAGAGATGCTGAGAGTTTTCGATGAAGAGAACAAGCTTCAGAGGCTGCTGGATGTGGAGGCTGCCTTGGCTTGGGCGCATGCAGAAGTGGGAAATATTCCACGTGAGGACGCTGAAAAAATCGTGAAAACAGCGTCAGTTAAACATGTTAAACTCAGCCGTGTAAAAGAAATTGATAAGGAAATCAGACACGAAACCGCCGCGTTGGTTCGAGCGCTGGCTGAAGCGTGTGGACCAAGCGGAGCCTACGTTCACCTTGGAGCAACAAGTTTCGACATCGTAGATACAGGGATGGCTCTTCAACTTAGAGACGCACTTGACCTTATCGAAACGAAACTCAACAACTTCGAGGAGATACTGATGGAAAAAGCAGAGCAACATAAAGGAACAGTCATGATGGGCAGAACCCATGGACAGCACGCGTTACCTATCACGCTTGGCTTCAAATTTGCAGTTTGGATACGAGAAAACGCTAGGCACATTCAACGATTGCGGGAGTGCCGCGAACGAGTGTTGGTTGGAAAGATGAGTGGAGCAGTTGGAACCCAAGCTGGCTTAGGTCCCCACGCAATAAAGATACAAGAACTCGTAATGAAACGATTAGGAGTCAAGCAGGCGCAGATTTCCACTCAAATCGTGCAGAGAGACCGCTACGCAGAGCTCATTTGCCTCCTCGCCATTACAGCGTCCACGCTGGACAAGATGGCTACCGAAGTTCGAGAGTTGCAGAGACCTGAAATAGGAGAGGTTTCCGAACCGTTTGAACAAGAGCGACAGGTAGGCAGTTCCACAATGCCTCACAAGCGCAACCCAATAATCTGTGAGAGAGTTTCTGGCCTAGCAAAGATCATGAGGAGCCTCGTTGTGCCAGCTCTAGAAAACGTTCCAACTTGGCATGAGCGAGACTTGACGCAGTCCTCTGCAGAGCGGTTTATAATCCCTGAAGCCTGCATACTCACCGATTATATGCTGGTCTTAATGACGAACGTTTTAAAAAACTTGTGGGTGGACAAGGAGCGGATGCAGAGGAACATGGAATTGACACAGGGGCGAACTATGTCGGAAGCGGTTATGATAGCCCTAACTAGGCAAGGTATGGATCGTCAAAAGGCTCATGAGCTCATTAGGCGCCTAGCGATGAAAAGCGAAGTTGAAAAGCAACCGTTTAAGGAAACTCTTCTTAAAGACAAAACCGTGCGAGAAACGTTAAGTGAGAAAGAAATTGATGACGCATTAAATCCGAGAAACTATCTGGGCACAACAACGAAACAGATTGAGTTAGCTATCAAAAGGACGAAAGAAGAGAGAAAAGCCAGAGGACTATAAACTAGGAAATAACTCTCAAATCTTTTTGGTCCTACAGTTATGTTGCAACATAGGCTTTTCGCGGGAAATATCGTTTTGTTTTTAAACCGAATTTCACAATTGCAAGCATAAGTGGAACTTCTATCAGAGGTCCTATTACTGTAGCTAAGGCAGCGCCTGAATTAAGTCCGTAAAGGGTTGCTGCTACGGCAATGGCGACTTCAAAGTGGCTGCTTGAACCTATGAGAGTAGTGTCTATTGATGTTTCGTAGTTCCAGTTAGATAACCATGAAACAGAGTAGGTTAAGGCAATCATCGTGACGTAATGGAGCAAGTTTGGGGCAGCAAGATAAGCCACAAGAAGCGGATCGCTAAGGATTATCTCTCCTTGAAAAGAAAACAGGATAATTAAAGTGAGCAACAACGCAATGATGGATATTTTACGTACAAGTCCAAGATAAGTAGAGTCAAACCACTCCTTCCCTTTCCTGCCTATAAGCAACTTTCTAGAAACTGCCCCTAAGGATACTGGAAGTGCTATGAAAACGATTACGCTCAGGACAATCAAATCCCATGGAACAGGTATGCCGCTTACGCCTAGAAAGAATGCTGAGTAGGGCGCGTAAAGAATCAGCATCAATAGCGCGTTGACGGTTGTGTTTATTAGTCCTTGAGCTAGGTCTCCTTTGGCTAGCAGAATCCACCACATGACCATGGCTGTGCATGGGGCCATTCCTAGAAGTATGACTCCAGCAATATACTGTGGGTTTCCTTGAAGAATTAGGTTTGCATACAGCGTCATTATGACTGGGGCAATAGCCCAATTTGCAATTATGGTGAGAAGCATAGGTTTTGGTTTTCTCATCGCCTTCTTAACATCACTAAATGCTATACCCACGACTGTTGGATACATCATGAAAAACAAGCTGATGCCAATTGGAACAGATAACTGAGCGACTTTCAAGGAGTCCAGATATTGGCCGAGAGCTGGAAGAAATCGTCCCAACAACAATCCGATGACAATGCATATGGCGATCCAGAGGGTTAGATATTTTTCAAACAAACCCAACCTACGGGGTTCTTTTTTGACCATGCTCTAACTCCTCCTTATCTATGGGTAGGCACCGACATCTACATATTTAAGTTTGTTAATATAAGAAAATCGAAACATATTTAAATATTTTGATACAAGTTTTGGGTGGCGTCATCCTTGACTCTAAAACAAAAACCTCGAATAAGCAAGAGACTCCAGCGTTTGGTGGAATCAGATATTTGCTCCGCAGAGGACGTTTCAAAGTATGCCTCAGAACTTAGACAATTGGTGCATGAAATAGCAGACGAAAAAGTGGTAAAAACACAAAGCAGATTGTTTAAAGCGCTCGCTGACAAAACAAGGCTAAAGATTTTAACACTTCTTGATATTCGAGAAATGTGCGTCTGCGAAGTAATGGTTGCGTTAGACCTAACCCAGCCCACCGCTTCTCATCACCTCGGCATACTTGAAAAGGCAAACCTTGTGAAAAGTAAACGAGAAGGGAAATGGGTGTTTTACAGCTTGCAAGACAAGCGTGTTACAAGTCTCATGAGAGAATTCGGAGGAAAAGAAACGTAAGAATCAATCACTTAAGAGACACACTCACCTTTTGAGCCAAAAAACTCTTCAATTTAGATAATCATTAATATTGCTCATTCAAATGAAAAAGTGGAGGTGAAATACTTGATCTTGGTTACTCTATGTACAGTTCGCTCAGGAAAGTTTGAGGATGCCATTAAAGCAACGAAGGAACTGCCTAAGGCTCTTCCTACAGGGATCAAACTCAAAGCTCGTTACAGCTTATTCGGTAGATACGATGCAATCTACATATTTGAAGCACCAGACGAAACAACCGCTACAAAATTCGTTAGACGACTTCAAGATACTCTTGACACCGAGACCTTCCTTGCTGTACCCTGGACTGAATAAAAATTTCACCCAGATTTT
>DAOVGL010000038.1 GCA_030672415.1 Candidatus Bathyarchaeota archaeon | reverse complement strand
TTCAACTTCTCTTTCGCCGTGTGAAAAGCGACTGCTGTTAGAAAGCAACCATTCTTCAATGTCCACTGCGCCATAAAGAATCCCGGCAGCCATTCGTAGCGGATATCGCGTTGCTAAGTCGCTTCCAACCATCGGCTGTTCCTGAAGGTGTCCTAAACGTTGGAAACCGTCGTTGTTACAATACAAGACTTCTCCGCCCCATGCGTTGTCGTCTGAGCCGTAGCCAAACCCGTCGCAGGCTATGCCCACCATTTCGTCGAGGTTGTGTTCTCCCATGAGAGATGCTATATGAGCATGATGATGCTGAACCGAAACAACCGGACATTCAAGCTGGTTTCCAAGTTCGTGAGCAAGTCTTGTAGTGGTGAAAGTTGGATGTAAGTCACAGGCGACAACATCGATTTTGCTGTTTGTTAATCCAATCAAGTGAGCGATGGCGTCTTTCAAGAACCCAAGCGTTTCCAGGTTCTCCACATCTCCGATGTACTGAGAAATGAACACCTTATCCTTCAACAATACACATGAAGTTACGTTTTCCTCTGCGCCCACGCCCAAAACACAGTTATCCACCGAACGTTTCAGACGGACAGGTTCAGGAGCATATCCCCTAGACCTACGAATTATGCTCAGGTTTTTGCCATGAAGGCGGACAACGGAGTCATCACACCTTTGAGCAACGGTTCGATTATGGAACAGGAAGAAGTCAACCACTGATCCCAACCTTTCTAGGGCTTCCTGATTCTGGGTGACGATGGGCTGGCTTGGGGGGTTGGCGCTCGTCATGACGAAGGCGGGTTCACGCACTCCATCAAACAACATCACGTGCAAGCCAGTGTATGGAAGCATCACGCCGATGTTGTGCAGTCCCGGAGATACCAGTTCTGATAGGTAGTAGTCTCTGCTTTTCTTTAGCAGAACAATCGGTTTGACATACGAAGTTAGCAACTCAGCCTCTTCCCGACTCACCTCAGCGAACGACTTTACAGCTTCGAGGTCACGAGCCATAATCGCGAATGGCTTCTGAGCCCTATGCTTGATCTTTCTTAATTTAGATATAGGCTCGGACAGAGTTGTCGCGGTTGCAACGTGGAAGCCTCCATTTCCTTTAATCGCAACAATATAGCCCTCTTGAAGTAGCCTACCCGCCTTTCTAATTGGGTCTTCATGTTCGACGGGTTGACCGTTGCTAGTCGTGAGGTAAACTCTTGGACCGCACTTACTACACGCCACGGTTTGGGCGTGAAATCGGCGGTTAGACGGGTCCCTATATTCTTTTGAACAGAAATCGCACATTGGAAAATCCTGCATGGTGGTGTTCGGTCGATCGTATGGAAGTCTTTCTATGACTGTGTATCTGGGGCCACAGTTGGTACAAGTGATGAAAAAATAGTTGTATCGTTTGTTTTTGGGGTCTCGAAGCTCGTTTAAACAGTCGTCGCAGATGGAAACGTCTGGTGGAATAACAGAGCCAGAATGTTCCACGTTTTCAGAGCTTTTGAGGATTGTGAACTTCTCAAATTGGTTTTTGTCTTCCTCATATTTAGTGGTTATCTCGTAGATTTGTGCGAGAGGCGGTTTCTTCTTTTTCAGATCGTTAAGGAAGCGCTTAACGCTGCTTTTTTTCCCTTCAACAATAATTTCTACAACGGCGTCCCCTCGATTTCGCACGTAGCCGACCAGTCCATTTTCTACGGCGATCCGATAGACGAAGGGTCTAAAGCCTACTCCTTGAACGATGCCGCTGACCTTAATTTCAGCACGCAATGATTAAACGAGCTCCTATCTTTGGACTTCGAGAATGGCGCTTCCCATATAGTTTTTGGTTTTTCAGAATACTCCATTCTAGGTGACACTTGCAACAAAGGGAAAAATTCGGCACCAAATCTTCTTGCAGCTTTTTCAATTGTTGAACAAATGTCACTTAAACTACTACGCTACGATAGGGGCTTCCAATTTTTTTAGAACTGAATCGACGGGGATGGCGTTGCTGTAGAGACCCAGTTTGTCTGGCGCAAATCCCAACGCGAGACCTAAGAACTGCACGTAATGTAGCACCGGAATGTTGAAGTCAACGCCCAACTTGTTTCGGATGTCCACCTGCCCTCTGTCGAACTGAAGGTGACAAAAAGCACAAGGGCTGACTATGCATTCTGCGCCCGCATCCCTCATATTCTCCAGCTTTTCTTTAGCCATATCCAACGAAACATCGGGATTACTAGCCTTTACCCCTCCTCCCGCTCCACAACACATCATTTTGTCACGGTATGGAACACTCCTCGAGCCTAGCACCTCAACCAGTTCGTCCAGAAACTTGGGGCGTTCAGTACTTTCAACCTTTCGATACTTTGTTGGTTTTAACAGGTGGCAACCGTATTGGATCGCAACATTCAGGTTTAGCGGCTTTTTCACGAGTCCTCTTAATTTCTCGGTTCCGATTTCAGAATAAACAACTTCTACGAAGTGCTTCACGTCAATGGCACCTTTAAACTCCTTGTTAAGGTCGCGCAGAATCTTGTTCACTTCATCTCGCTTTGAGGAATCCATCTTTAAAATTTCGTTCGCTTCCTTCAAGGAACCATAGCAACCATTGCATAACGTTACAATGTTGGTGCCCAACGTTTCTGCTATAATAAGGTTTCGAGCTGCTAAAGCTAGCCACGTAGGTTGATGAAAGGATTTAAACACACCTGGCGCTGGGCAACAAGACGCTCCTTCCATGTCTTTAAGCTCGATTCCAAGCGTTGGCGCAACGTTTCGCATGGCTAATTCAATTCCCGGATAACGGTTGGGAATTACGCAACCAAGAAACAATGCATACTGCACATGTATTCACCAATTTATTTCCATTCAAAGCAGACTAGTTTGGCGAAGCCCGTTTTCTTAGTGATCTCTTGAACCTCATTGAGAGCCTTTTTAGACTTGTGCGTGGTCGGCGGCACCTCGCTGAGACCTAGACTCACCCGCAACTTTCGGTTTTCCTCGTTAATGGGAACAGCGTGCCCATACTTTATGACGAAACCAGAAACCATTTTATGTCGATCAAGCATGTGTCCAGCCTTAGCTGCCATAGTTCTTAAAGCTAAAATAACGTCTGTTGGATCGACTCCCCTAGGGCATCTTTCTAAGCATGCGTAGCAGGTTGTGCACAGCCAAAGGTCTTTGTCGGAAAGGACTTCCTCTCGAAGACCCAACAGTGCCCTCCGTATTAGTTGGCGTGTCCGAAAAGCTGTTCTTCGTCCGGATGGACAGCTGGCAGTGCATGTACCGCATTGAATGCAAAGGTTTATTTTTTCACCGCCGGCTTTAGCCACAGCTTCGGCAAACCCCATGTCCAATTCGTCTAATCGTATAACATTATTTTTGGGTTCAGCCATGAATAAGCCTCCACGTTTTTTCTATGGGAGCGTAAACGTAGATTAACGTTTTGTTTTGAGAAGTTTAACAGACTAATGCTTCATTTATAAGCCTTTTGAGATCGTTGAAGCAAAAACTTCCAGAATTGGAAATATATTAATACTTCTGTAATCTTCTAGTGAAATTCCTAAAAGTTACAAAAACAAGTGATTACTCAAGGGAAGCAAAATGGCGCAAGAAAAGGCTAGAGTGGGGGTATACATTTGCCACTGCGGAGGAAACATCAGCGACACGGTAGATGTGGAAAAGGTGAAGGAAGCTGCCGCCAAATTCAAAGGGGTGGAGGTTGCGGAAACGTATGAATACGTGTGTAGCGATCCGGGGCAGGAAATGATAATGGAGGGAATAAAAGAACGTGGACTCGACAGAATTGTAGTGGCGTCGTGCTCTCCGCGAATGCATCTTGAAACTTTTAGGCAAACGTTGAAATCAGCGGGTTTGAACGCATATTTCCTTGATATGGCGAACATTCGGGAACAGTGCAGTTGGGTTCATGACGATAAAGAGGCTGCGACGGCTAAAGCGATCGATCTTGTTCGTGGAGCAGTGGAACGAGCCCGTTATCTGATTTCTTTAGAGCCAAAAAGCATGCCAGTGAAGCAGGATATTCTCGTAATCGGAGGAGGAATCGCAGGCATCATTGCCTCCCTTGAATTAGCAGATAAGGGCTATCAGGTTTACTTGGTTGAGAGAAGTCCGAGCATAGGTGGTCACATGGCGCAGCTCAGCAAAACCTTTCCAACCCTTGACTGCTCGCAGTGTATTCTCACGCCTAAGATGGTGTCCGCTGGACAGCATCCAAACATAAAGATCATCAGTATGGCTGAGCCAGCGGCTGTTGAAGGGACGCCTGGCAACTACCGGGTTTTGATAACGCAACGACCGAGGTTTGTGGATGCGTCTAAGTGCACGGCTTGTGATGAATGCGCAAAGAAGTGTCCCGTCAAAGTTCCAAGCGAGTTTGAAGCTGAATTGATGGAGCGAAAGGCGATTTACTCTCCATTCAAGCAGGCGGTTCCAAGAGCGTACGTGATAGACACTGAGCACTGCTTATACTTTACGAAGGGGGTTTGCAAGATTTGCGAAAAGTTCTGCCCGGCACACGCCGTTGACTTTGACCAGAAAGAAAAAACCATCGAGTTAGATGTAGGCGCTATTGTTGCTTGCACTGGATTCGAGCAACTTGACCCAAGAAGACTCGAGGAGTTTAGCTATGGTTTGCATCCCGACATTGTAACCAACCTCCAGTTTGAGCGGCTCATGTTGCAGGGCATACACAAGCCGTCCAATGGAAAGATGCCGAAGAAAGTGGCTTACATACTCTGCGTGGGCAGCCGAATGATGAATACTGACAGGGGAGTTGAATATTGCTGTAAAATAGGATGTATGGCTGCAATTAAGCATGCTATGTTGTTTCAAAAAGCTGTTCCAGACGCTGAACCATGGATATTTTACACCGACATAAGAGCTGATGGAAAAGGCTACGAAGAATTCTATGCTACAGCTCAAGACCACGGCGTGCGATTCGTTAGAGGAAGAGTAGCAGAAGTCATCCCAAACGGAGAAAAACTGTTGGTGAGAGCTGAAGACACCTTGCTTGGAAGCAACATTGAAGGAGAATTTGACCTTGTTGTGCTTAGCACGGGCATTCTTCCACATCCCACTAGTTATGAGCTGGCTCGAAAACTAGGAATTCAAGTGGGCTCAGACGGGTTCCTCTTAGAAAGACATTACAAGCTTAGGCCAGTGGACAGTCAACGTGACGGAGTTTTTATCTCTGGGTGTGCTGTGAGCCCCAAGGATGTTAGAGAAACAACTCTAGAGTCGATGGCTACGGCCTCTAGGGTTGCAACTTTTGTGGGTAAGGGCGAGATTTCCATATCACCCGAAGTGGCTTACATAATCCAAGATAGATGCAACACTTGCGGTGAATGCATAGAAGCCTGTCCTGTTGCAGCAATAGAAAAGTCTCCAAACGGAGTAACAGTTAACCCGATCTCGTGCGTTGGATGCGGAATATGTGTGCCAACATGCCCCTTAGAGGCAATTAACTTGAACCATTGCACTGAAGCTCAGTTAATGGCGCAGATTCGCGGATTGTGTGAGAGCAGAAACTCACCAAAGATTGTTGCCTTCATAGGAGGAGACACGGCCTACGGATCTGCGGACTTAGCTGGACAAACGAGAGAATCTTATTCTCCAAACATTGAGATAATTGGAGTGCCAAGCGTTGGAAGAGTCGGCCTCAAACATGTGCTTCAAGCTTTTGCTGATGGAGCTGACGGCGTTATATTCGTAGAGGGAGATGACAGCGTTTTCACTGAAGAAAAAATGAGAGGACATGTCATCCAGCTAAAAAAAGAGCTAAGCAAGTACGGCATTAAATCCTTACGTCTACTTTCAATTAGAACAACCCTTCCTCAATACAACAAAATACTGAATGTATTTAGAACTCTTAACGAAAGGATTTCGAAGTTAGGATCAGTCTCAGAGGATGCGCGCTCAAAAATAATGGAACAACTAGCCACAGCTTAACAAGGATTACCAATTGACAGCATAAATAACAGTATCATTATTTTTTAGTTTAAAGTGAGAAGATAGAGAAACTCTTTGATTGATTCAACCATACCAAGAGACACGTGCGCACAACGCTTGCTTTTTTCCGCCCTCTTTTTTTTGGACGATGAAAGAAGAAAGCGTACGCGGATCTCTTTTGCTGTGGAATTCGTTACGAAGAAATGAAGAGTGTTGTACTAGCCTTCAGAAATTTGCCTTCAACCTTGAATGAATATTGAACCTTTAATATTTTGCAGGATCTCTACTGATGAACATTCATGGTCTTTAATGCGTTCTCTTCCGCAAATCTCTTTAAGTTTTCCTAATATTTTTTCATCCAAGTTTTTGATTGGTTGTTCTTTTGGGCCCTCTATTTCAATAGCTACGCCAATTGGTAAATGTCCGCAACATGTGATTTGATCTTTGTAAACGTTTACGGTATAGGTTTCGGGAATTTTAGCCTCTCTCAAGAAAGATTTTATCTCTCCAACAAACCGATCGATATCTTCATCCTTCACTCCAACTAGGTGACACGCTCTATGGCTTATAAAAGACACTTTCCAACGCCTCTATATACTATTATAGACTTCCTTTTTTATATATTTTTTGATAAAAAAAAGATAATTTGAATTCCCGTACGTGCACGCAAAGTCCAGAATAAATTAGATGTTGGGTTTCTAACAAATATTGTTCAAACTTTTTTGAAGCTGGCTTGCCACGCAACTACATTTAGGGTTCACGTTTAAATTTAGCAAAACACTGTGGAGCTACAAAAATGTTTTTTTATTATTCCTATAAGAAAAATCACGCGTTAAGCTTAAGTTTAAGAAGTTGTATGTAACTATTCTTTCCCTTAAGAAAAAAATGTCTTACAAAATGGGTGGTAGTATGGAAAAACTGAAATTTGCCTTCTATTGGGCCGCCAGTTGTGGAGGCTGCGAAATAGCCGTGCTGGACATAAACGAAAAAATCTTAGATGTTGTTGCAAAGGCAGACATAGTCTTCTGGCCAGTGGCTATAGATATTAAATACAAAGACGTAGAGGCGTTCCCAGACAAATACATAGATGTCTGTTTCTTCAACGGTGCAATAAGAACCGAAGAGAATGAGCACATGGCCAAGCTCATGAGAAAAAAATCCAAAGTTCTCGTAGCTTTTGGCTCCTGTGCTTGTGATGGATGTGTCAAAGGCCTTGCAAATCTATGGAACAAAGAAACCGTGTTTGAAAGAGCATATTTTGAAACGCCCTCAACCAAAAACCCGGAATCAGTAACACCGAAAACGTTAGTTAAAGTCAAAGAAGGAGAGTTGAAACTACCTGAATTTTATGACACCGTAAAAACTCTAGCCCAAACCGTAGATGTCGACTATTTTCTTTCAGGTTGTCCACCACCAATTCCTTACATAATTCAAGCTGTCGAGGCAATATTCAACAATAAGTTGCCTCCGAAGGGATCAAGCCTCTTGCCAAACAAGTCAATTTGCGATGAATGCCCAAGAGAGAAAAAGAACAGGCAACTTTCAGAAATAAAAAGGATTTACGAAATCGAAGATGATTTTAAAACGTGTTTTTGGGATCAAGGAGTGATCTGTATGGGTCCAGCCACACGAGCAGGCTGTGGTGCCCAATGTCCAAAGGTAAACATGCCTTGCACAGGTTGCGATGGTCCAGGCCTAGGTGTAACAGATCAAGGTGCTGCCGCTATCAGCGCACTTGCATCCATTGCCACTAGTCCAGAAGTCATCGATCAGGTTGTGGATCCGATAGGAACTTTCTACAAGTATTCTCTGGCTAATTCTATTCTTCGAAGGAAGGTGATTAAATGAAAGAAATAGTCATAAACCCGATCACAAGGCTGGAAGGCCACGGAAAAATCACCATATTCCTCAATGACCAAGGAAACGTGGAAAACGCCTACTTCCAAGTCCCAGAACTGAGAGGATTTGAACGGTTCTGCGAAGGAAGAAGAGCTGAAGACTTGCCCATAATAACCACTAGAATCTGCGGTGTCTGCCCAGTTGCACACCATATGGCGGGTGCAAAGGCTGTAGACGCAGCATTCAATGTTGAACCGACGGAAACGGCTAAGAAATTGAGAGAACTGGAGTATTGTGGCTATATTATCTACGATCACATACTTCACTTCTACTTCTTAGGAGGACCAGACTTCATTGTAGGACCAGATGCTCCCCCCGCGAAAAGAAACATTCTTGGAGTGATAGAGAAGGTCGGCTTGGATATTGCTAAAGAAGTGATTAAACACAGAGCCTATGGACAGAAGATAACAGGCATACTTGGAGGTAGACCAACTCATCCTGTGAGCGCTTTGCCAGGCGGCATTGCAAAGTTTTTGTCTGAGGAGGAGAGGCAGGAAATCGAAAAAATGGTTAGAAGTTGCGTCGAGTTCGCAAAGTTTTCTCTGAAAATCTTCGACGATGTGGTTCTCAAAAACGTTGACTACGTAAACTTGATCAAGAGCGAACCCTACACCTTAAAGACCTATTACATGGGAACAGTTGACAAAAACAATAAAGTAAACTTTTACGACGGCGATGTCCGAGTAGTTGATCCAGAAGGAAAGGAGTTTGTGAAATTTGCTCCCTCAGAATACTTAGACATCATCGAAGAACACGTTGAACCATGGACCTACGTCAAATTACCTTACCTCAAAAAGATTGGATGGAAAGGCTTAGTCGCCGGACCCAACAGCGGCATCTACAGAGTTGGCCCCCTTGGAAGACTAAACGCTGCAGAAGGCATGGCAACACCCATAGCCCAAGAAGAGTACGAGAGGATGTACAAGATTCTGGGTGGAAAACCTGTTCACGCCACCTTGGCTTTCCACTGGGCTCGACTGATCGAACTCATGTACGCAACTGAACGGGCATTGGAATTGGTTACAGATAAGGAAATAACGAACAAGGATATCAAAAACAAACCCGGAAAGCCTGGCGAAGGAGTTGGAATAGTCGAGGCTGCTAGGGGCACCTTGATTCACCATTATATACTGGATGAAAAAGCCTTAGCCAAAAAAGTTAACTTGGTTGTGGCCACAACCCACAACGCACCGGGCATTTGCATGTCCATAAAAAACGCTGCAAAAGGACTTATACACAACGGTAAAGTTAGCGATGGGCTTTTGAACAGGGTGGAGATGGCTTTTAGAGCCTATGATCCATGTTTTGCTTGTGCCACCCACTTCGCCATCGGCGAAATGCCGTTGGAAGTTAAGATTTATGATAACGAAAAACAGTTGATAAAAACGATAAGAAGGTGAGGAATTAAAATGGATGAAGTTAAAGTTGGAGTATTCCTGTCTGACTGCGGAAATCAACTCTCTAAAATCTTGGACTTCAACGCTCTAACCGCTTATGTGAAAAACGTTTCAGGCGTAGTTCTTATCGAGAGAAACAGTGAGTTTTGGCGTGGCGATGGATTACAAACTATCGTAGATGCAGTTAAAGGTAGAAAAATAAACAGAGTCGTCGTTGCAGAGAGCCTGCCGAAGCTAAGCGAGGTGAACATCGTTCAAACAGTTGAAAAGACAGGTCTCAATCCCTATTTGGTAGAAGTTATCGACCTCAAAGACCACTGCGCTTGGCCTCATCGAGAAACACCACAGGAAGCCACAGAAAAAGCTAAAGCCATGCTTCTAGCCGCCATCGAACGCGCCAAGCTTCTTGAACCCATAGAGAAACTAGAGTTTCCAGTCCTCAAATCTGCCTTGGTCATAGGCGGAGGAATAGCGGGTATGCAGACGGCTGTAGATTTGACTGATTTGGGATTCGAAGTGAACCTTGTTGAAAAGGCGCCGTTTCTCGGCGGCTTAGCTGCTCGTGCGGGGCGATTCTTCCCAACGGACGATTGTGCCATCTGTATACAGCCTCCAGCCTCAGATGTGAAAACCATCACCCATACTTCTAGAAAGTGCGTATATCGTTCCGGTTTCAGCGAAATTCCCAACCTAAACATACTGACAAATTCAAAAATTGTGAGCGTTGAAGGGGTTCCTGGAAATTACAAAGTTACAATAGAGAAGAAACCAAGATACGTTAACGAGCTGAAATGCGTTCGATGCGATCTCTGCACCACCATTTGCCCTGTGGAAGTGCCAGATGAATACAATGCAAAACTGAAAAACCGCAAAGCCATTTACATGAACATTCCGAACGTTCATCCACCCGTCTACGTCATCGATGACAGTGTCTGCAAATTCAACGACTGCGCCAAATGTGTTGACGTTTGTCCTACCGACGCCATTGAATTGAACCAGAAAAGTGAGCAAATAAACTTAAACGTAGGCAGCATCATAGTGGCCACGGGTTTCCAAGAGTACGATTCGAGCATTATAAAGGAGTATCACTACGATGACTACCCAAACGTCATAACCAATCTTGCACTTGCAAGAATGATTGATGGCTTCGGTCCCACAGGCGGTGTGATTATTAGACCTTCAGACCGCAAAACTGCCAAGAAAATCGTTATGATTCAATGCGTCGGTTCACGAGACAGGCGCTACAATCCCTACTGCTCAAGCATCTGCTGCATGATCTCGCTAAAACATGCCTCGTTGATCAAATCAGCCTATCCCGACACAGACATTACAATATGCTACATAGATATAAGAACCACCGGAAGAGAGCACGAACATTACTACGAACGGGCCAGAGAGATGGGAATAAAGTTCGTCAAAGGTAGGCCCACCGAAATCTTGCGGGACCCAGAGACAGGCAGGTTAATTGTCGACGTTGAGGACGCTCTTCTGAAAAAATTCCTAGAATTAGACGCTGACTTGGTTGTTTTGGCTCCAGCTATGGTGCCAGCTGAAGGTACCAAAGAGCTTGCCGAGATTTTGGGCCTCGAGTTGGATGAAGACAGATTCTTCAAGGAGTATAATTCCAAACTGAGACCTACAGAGACCAAGCTGAGAGGGATATACCTCTGCGGAGGAGCAACCTTCCCGAAGGATGCACCGACAACTTCTCTGCATGCCCACTCAGCAGCTGTGAAGGCTGCGAAGTTTTTGTCCACGGGCAAGATAGTTAAAGATCAGCGAACCGCCATAGTCAACGAAGAATATTGCGGTGATTGTGAGTTCTGCCCGGTTACGTGCCCTTATGGCGCCATAAGTTTGGTGTCAACGACTGAGGAACACCTTGTCGCTCGGATATCAGATCTCCTGTGTGAAGGATGTGGTGTTTGCGTGGGAACTTGTCCCCTTAACGCTATTGAGCTTAGGCATTCGAGGCCAAACCAGATGCTAGCTCAGATGAAGGCGCTTATGTCCATAAACGGAACATCTAAGCCTTTGGTTCTAGCCATCTGCTGTTCAGAATGTGGCCACACTGCCGTAGATTCGGCGGGTATGGCTAGGATGCAGTATCCAGCTAACGTCAGGGTCATGAAGGTTCCCTGCACGGGCATCCTACAAGTTCACCAAGTTCTAGAGGCCTTTAAAGTGGGTGCTCAAGGAGTGATGGTTGTAGGATGCAAAAGTGACGGTTGCCACTACGAAGTTGGTAGCCAGAAAGCTGAAAAGAAGGTGGAACTCGCCAAAATGTTGCTGAAAGAATATGGTATAGAACCAGAAAGATTGGAGATGTTCAAAATGGTATTTATCGAAGGAAACAAGTTCGCTGAGGCAGCGCAAATGATAACTGAAAGATTAGAAAAGTTGGGCCCACTTCAATTAATGAGAGGTTCTTAGAGAGGAGCGTGAAATTAGAATGGAATACGGGAAAGAGGAAAAAACAACTAACCTAGCATTCTCTAAGGTGGTTACAAGTCGCTTAGGCGGCGAAACCATAAGTCTGTGCTACCAATGTGGAACATGTGCCAGCAGTTGCCCGGTGGCCAAAATCACCGAGCGTTTTAACCCTAGAGAAGTCATTAAACTATCGCTCTTAGGAGAAAAGAATGAAGTGATTTCAGGCGACGCCATATGGCTATGCTGTTCATGTTATAACTGCCAAGAAAGATGTCCCCAGAAGGTTGAAATAGCTGACGTGATATACGCGCTGAGAAACATCGCTTTAGAGGAGGGCTACATCCCAAACATTTATTCAGAGTTTGCATCGGCCCTCTTGAATGACGGGCGTATAGTCAAAGTTTCCAAATTCGTAGAGAATAAAAGATCTGTCCTCGGTTTACCGCCTCTCCAACCAACGGGCGTGGATGCACTAAGAAAAATTCTTTCTGCCACCGGGTTTGATAAGCTGCAACAGAAGGAGGAGGAATCAGAATGACAAGTTACGCTATATTCTTAGGCTGCACCATACCTGCTCGTCAACCAAACTACGAGTTGTCAGCAAGGAAGGCTCTAGCCAAACTTGGAATCGAGCTTATTGATCTAGCCAACATGACGTGCTGTGCCCCTCCACCAATACAGTCTATAAATTTAGAAGCCAGCCTAGCCATAGCTGCATACAACATTTGTCTAGCCGAAGAAGCCGACCTAAACCTAATTACATTATGTACGGGCTGTTTTGAATCGCTTTCCATAGCAAATACTATGCTGAAGGCTGATAAACAACTGAAAGCAAAGATAAACAGAATTTTGTCCCAAGCTGGGAAAGAATTTCTAGGCAGCAAAGAGGTGAAACATTACCTCCAAGTCGTGACGGATGATGTAGGACTAGAGCGTCTCAAACAAAACGTATCCAAACCCTTAACCAACCTAAAAGTAGCAGCGTTCTATGGTTGCCACGCACTTAGACCAAGCGAGCTTCTGAAGTTCGACGATCCAGAACGCCCACAGATCTTTGAAAGTTTAATTGAAACTTTGGGTGCAAAAAATGTCGAATATCGAAATAAGTTAAAATGTTGTGGTGGGCTCCTAAGGGGCTATTCTGACGACCTTGCCCTCAACATGGCCAGAGAAAAACTGGTAAATACAACCAAGGCTGGTGCTGATTGCATTGCAACTCTTTGCCCCTTCTGCTTCGTTGCACTGGACATAGGGCAGATGCAAGTGAAATTGAAGTTCAATGAAATCTACGATATGCCGGTGCTTCATTATTCGGAGCTTTTAGCTTTAGCATTAGGAATAGACCCGGAAGAACTGGCGCTTAAAACCCACAAGATAAAAGTCGACAAGGTTCTCAACAAAATAATCTAACAACGAACCATTGTCAAATAAAAATAAAGAGATCTAAGCTCGTCCACTACAGAAACAATTTCAAATTTGTTAAGGCAACTAATTCGAACGAGCCGCTAAAAATAAGTTGATTACAAACGAATTCGCAAGGATTATTAAGAACATGTTTCCTTTGGACTTATTCTCTTAACTAAGGAATAGGACAAGTTAGGGCTACTAACAGACCGAGGTTAAAGTCGATGCCCGAGAAAACGCAACCAAAAGTAACCAAGCAGGTAAAGGTGATCAAAGCCAATGAGATTGATCCCCGCTTCAAATATGAAGTCAGCAAGGTTCCAGGCGCCAAAAAAATTATGATATGTTTTCAATGCGGCACCTGCACAGCGGATTGTCCCATTGCAAGATTCAGTGATTCATATAGACCTAGAAAACTCATGCGGATGACGCAGTTAGGACTGAAAGATAGGGTTCTTTCAAGTGACAATATCTGGCTTTGCGCCGCCTGTTTCACCTGTGTCGATCATTGTCCTCAAGATGTTGAGATTTCAAGTGTTTTAAGAGCTCTTCGAAATATGGCTGTGAAGGAGGGAGTTATGCCAGTTGTTTTCAGAGACTTATCTTCCAACATTCTCAAAACAGGATATGCCTATGTGATTCCAGCTTTGCGACTTAGAAAGAGAGAAGAGCAGGGGTTGCCTCCACTGCCAAAAGCCAGCCTAGAAAGCATTGCTAAACTATCTGAAGTTACGGGTTTTTCGGAATTAGTTAAGAAAAAGAAGGAGGAATCAGAATGACTGAAGTGAGGTATCTGCTCTTTCTTGGCTGCGTCATTCCATACAGAATCACCAGCTACGAGATTTCCACTAGAAAGGTTGCGGAAAAACTGGGTATGGAACTGGTTGAGATGCCGGATTTCAACTGTTGCGGTCTTCCCATAGACTCTGTAAGTCACGATATGATGCTTGCCTTAGCGGCAAGAAACCTCTGCTTGGCAGAACAACAGAACCTGAATATTATGACTCTGTGTCCGGGATGCGGCGGCACTTTACTCAAGGTAAATGAGAAGTTGAAACACGATAAGGTCCTTAAACAGAAGGTTAACGGGTACTTAAAGGAGATTGGACTGGAATTTAAAGGAACAATAAAAGTCAAACATATTGTTCAAGTGCTTTTGGAAGACGTTGGATTTGAAAAAATAAAGGAAACGATTCAGAGACCTTTAACCTCCCTTAAAGTGGCGGAACATGAGGGCTGCCACGTTTTGCGCCCAAAAAAATATCTAGGTTTTGACGACCCAGAAGACCCCATGGTTTTTAAGAAGTTAATTGAGTTAACGGGCGCCGAATGTTTAGACTATGAGGATGAGACAGCGTGCTGTGGTGCCCCAATAATTGGTGTAAATGACATGATTCCTCTCCAGTTGACGAGAGAAAAACTTGTTCACATTAGGGAGGTTGGAGCGCAAGCTGTAATCACCGTCTGTCCTTTCTGTCACATGATGTTTGACATCAATCAGCCTAGGATAGAACGAGTGTTCAACGAGAAGTTTGGGATTCCTGCGCTTCATTATACGCAGTTGCTGGGGTTGGCTATGGGCATTAGTCCAGACGAATTAGCCTTGGATCAACTTAGAGTGAAGGCTTCTAAAGTTTTAGAAGTCTTGAGCCTCACACAAAAGGCTACACCATTACAAAAGTAGATAAAGGGGATAAAAAAGCAGAAAGTTGAGGGTTATGAGTGACCTTCAAGAGGAAAGTTGACACAAGTCCGATTGAAGATAGGCTGCGGAACTGGCTTTCCAACGCTCAAAGAGTGGTCGTCGCTGGTATTGGAAACCCACTTAGAAAAGACGATTTTGTTGGAGTAAAAATTGTAAGAGGTCTAAGGAACAAGGTTTCAACGTCTATTTACCTGATAGAGTGTGAAACGGTTCCAGAGAGTTTTATGGGTTCAATAGGGGAGTTTAAGCCCACTCACATACTGATAATTGACGCTGCTTTATTGAACTTGAAGCCGGGTTCTACAAGACTCGTAGACTCCACTCAGCTGGCAGAATCACCTGCAATATCAACCCACGCCCTGCCCCTTAAAATATTCTGCGAATATCTTGAAAAAACAACTAGCGCCGAAATCGCTCTGCTCGCAATTCAGCCAGGGAATGCCAGTTTTGGAGAAGGCTTAACAGCGGAACTGGAAAAAACCGCAAAAGAGTTGACGGCTCTATTGTTAAAAATTCTTCCCTAAAAAAACTGTAAGTTTTATGTTTTTCATAACGTATACTAGATCCACGAAACTGACATTACATGGACCCCTGAAAGTGGGAATAAAGCTTTGACTTGCCTTACTCCGAAGACCCTGTTTTCTTGGCTTCTTGGAGTAGCTTCTTAACGACAGTGACCCTCGCCTTTTGCGCAATAACATCTTTCGTTGTGTAATCTAAGGCCTCTTCTGGACACCATTCCACACATTTAGGTTCGCCATCGCAGAGATCACAAATATGCACCACTCTCGTTTCAGGATGTAGCTGAATGGCGCCATAGTCGCAAGCTTCGATGCACCAGCCGCATCCATTACACTTATCT
>DAOVGL010000039.1 GCA_030672415.1 Candidatus Bathyarchaeota archaeon | reverse complement strand
CTACTTTACTATGAAGAATGATGACAGTGAAGAAAATTTTAGAAGAATTGCTGAAAGAAAGGGCTCCAGGGCCTTCTCCATCATTCTCCGTCTTCCATGTAATGAAAGCATTGGAGCTAACTGCAAAAGAGGGCCCAATAGGAAGAGGAAAACTTTCTAGAGAGTTGGGAATTGGCGAAGGAGCAACCCGCACACTTCTCAACCGGTTGATAGACGCTGGATTGATCGCCACGTCTAAGCCGGGCTGTTCACTCACTAAGAAGGGAGAGACTATCTGGAACGATTTTCAGTCAATCTTCCCACAAAAAGTTAAGCTGGAAAAGAGCGAGCTAACACTTACCAACTACAACATCGCAGTGCTAATTAAAGGCTACGGAGACAAAGTGAAGACAGGGATAGAGCAACGCGACGCAGCAATCTTAGCTGGCGCTAAAGGAGCAACCACCTTAATATTCAAGAATCAAACGTTAATTCAGCCGGGAATAAGTGAAAACGTGGCTCGAGATTTTCCAGAAATCTTCAATCAAATCACTAAGCAATTAGAGCTGGAAGAGAACGACGTGGTTGTAATCGGCAGCGCGGACACATGGGAGAAGGCGGAATACGGAGCGTTAGCAGCCGGTTGGACTCTTATCTAGAACCTCCTCTTTTTTAAACACACTGATCGCCACTAGATCACTAATCAAATTTACGTCATTTAAAACATATAAATGCCCATTTTCATGTACTTGGTAGCAAAAATATTTTGCTTCAACACGATGCGCGGGGCTTGAAACATATTTATCAAAAGAAAAGTTGTTTGGGTGTTGAGAACTCAAGTTTTTGTTAGCGGAGCCGCGGTGATGGCTTTGGAAATATTGGGAAGCCGGTTTTTGGCACCTTATTTTGGAAGCACTCTGTTCGTGTGGGGAAGCCTCATCGGTGTTGTTTTGGCTGCATTAAGCTTAGGCTACTATTACGGCGGAAAGATTTCTGATACAAACCCGAATTTTTACACTTTTTCTTTGATCATTTTTTCAGCTGGGGCTTATATTCTGTCGTTAGCGCTGACCACGCCAGCTCTCTTTGAGTTTGTTTTAGCCCTACGTCTTGGTGAGAGATATGGCCCACTCGCAGCCGCTCTTATGCTATTGGCTGTTCCAAGCTTCCTATTAGGAATAGTTTCGCCTTATTCGGTAAGGCTTGGAGCTGAAACTCACAGAACGGTAGGGAGAGTAGCTGGAAATCTATATTCCATTTCAACGGCTGGAAGCATAACAGGAACATTTGTCACCGTGTTTATCTTAATCCCTCAATTCGGAGTCATGAAAATCCTTTTCGGCGTGAGCATAGTTTTAATGAGCGTATCCCTTTTGGGGTTAACCAACCGGATGAGGGCAGTGGTCATTATAGTCATATCATTGGCCATAGCGTTAGCAGTAAGCGAGCCTGTTCAAGCAGGAGGAGTAATATACGAAAAGGACACTCCTTATCATCGCTTGGTTGTTATGGATAACAGCCTCACTGGTGTAAGGACTCTGATACTCAACAACAACTTTCACAGTGCCATGGACTTGAATAACCCAGACAGAATCGTGTATACTTATACAGGCTACTTCCATCTGGGATTCCTTTTTAACCCAGAAATTAGGAACGTGTTGTTTATTGGTGGAGGAGGCTTTTCAGGACCAAAGCGATTTCTTAAGGATTATGACTGGATTACTGTGGATGTTGTTGAAATTGACCCCGAGGTCATACAAGTTGCGAAAGAATACTTTGGCGTTAGGAACCAAGAGAGACTTAACATTTATAATGAAGACGGAAGGATGTATCTAGTCAACTCGAACAAAAAATACGATCTGATAGTTCTGGATGCCTATGCGAGAACCTACATTCCATTCCACCTGCTGACCCTTGAGTTCTTTAATGAAGTCGAGAGGGACCTGACTCCAAACGGAGTAGTTGTATCCAACGTGATCTCCTCATTAACCGGAAGAACTGCAGACCTCTTCAAAGCTAACTACAAAACACTTTCCCAAGTTTTCCCAAATGTCTATGTTTTCCCAGTTTCTGATGTTGGCTCAGGTTTAGCTCAGAACATAATCGTAGTTGCAACCAAAACAAACATGTTTTACTCCAAGGCAACCTTGCTGGAAACGGCTAAAAATGTCGATTACTTGAAGATCCCTCAAATCTCAGGATACATTGAACACTATCAGGAGACAAAAATAGAAACGTCAGATGTACGCATCTTAACAGACGATTATGCTCCAGTGGAAAACTTAATAAACCCTTTGACTGGGCAGCCTTTTGTTAGAGAGGAAGACCAAGGCAGCGTTATTGTGGAGGATACGGAAATCCCTAATCCATGGAGAGGCATTGCGGCGATAGCCCCTCAATCAACCTTTGTGATAGCTATAGGAATTGGTTTAGGCGCCATTATCCTTCTTACCGATAAAAATCGCCGCAAAAAACGGAGCACCCATTTCCGAACCCCAATTTGATGCTTCGGATAATTTCTCTGATCATTAATTTTCTCGTTCTCTAGGACAACGGCATTAAGACGTGAACTTTTCTCCCTCGGTGGAAACACGCTCTAACATAGCATTAAGGTTTGTCAGTCCCTCGTTGGTTTTTGCAGAAACCGGTATCAAAAGAAACCTCAACCCTAGCTGATAAACGGCATGTGCCATATCGCGGCTTAGCAAACGCCTTGTTCCACTCAATTTTTCTTCGATAGTCATTTCCAGAGCGTTAGGGCTAGTAGACCAATCTATTATGCGATTAACGTCTTCTGATGGAAGAAGGTCACATTTAGACAGCACATAAGTCTGTGGAACGAAAAAACGGTTGTACACAGCGGCTGAAAGGAACAGGTTTGAAACGTAATTGAGAGGATTAGAGCAGAAAACAGAATCAAACAAGTACACAATGGCTTTAGGCTCCTTAGTCAACTCGCTGACAATGTAAGGTCCACTTGCTCGGAAAGCGAAGAGCTCCATCTGACCCGGCGTGTCTACAAGCACAATATCAGGGTTAAGATTTTCAATTTCCTCTCCAAGCGTTTCTGTTTCTTCCGCAATCAAGTCCGCCGCCATCACCAAGGCGCCGTTGGGTCCAAGCCCATGTTTCTTCATGATTTCTTCAAGACTGACGTAATCGCGGACATCAATGTCAGGTGTATATGGTAGAGTTAGGACTCCCGGGTCCAAGTTTAGGATTATCACTTTTTGTTTCGTAATTTTCAACCAGTCAGCAAAAGAAGCGGTAAGAAGAGACTTTCCTGAGCCAGCAGTTCCTATGATAAAGACGTTGAACATTTTCTTAAACGATCTCCTGCAAAGTGAGTGAGGGGATTTAGATAAAGAGTTCGTTGCAACTGCTTATTTGTTTTTCATGGAAGTTGATTGAGCATCTAATTTAACCATTGCACGCATGGTTTTTAGAGTGCTTCCGCAACTATCTCAGTGAGGTCGCTAACCGGAAGCAACTGAGCCTGGCGACCAGCCTCATCCAAATTGAGACAACAGAACGGACAGCTTGTGACTAACAGATCTGCTTTCGTCTGAGCCGCCTCCTCCATCCTTGAAACCCCAATTTTCGATGTTACGTCTGAAAAGGCAGCTCTGACCCCTCCACCAGCTCCACAGCACTGGGAGTTCTCTCGGTTGTGAGGCATCTCCACAAGCTTCAGTCCGGGTATACTTAATAAAACGTTTCGAGGAGGCTCATATATGTTGAAGCGCCGTCCGAGGTGGCAAGGATCATGAAAAGTAACCTTGAGCCCAACTTGCTTAGTTAGCTTAAGCTTGCCTGATTGCAGAAGTTGGTTGATAAAATCGCTTATGTGAACTACCTCAAAAGGAAAGTCTTCAACAAATTTTGGGTAATCCACTTTGAGCGTTAAATAACATCCCGGACAAACCGTCACTATTTTTTTAACTCCCAATTCCTTGAATCTCTTCGTGTTTTGTTGAGCCAGTTTTTTAACGGTGGGAGTTTGACCCGTTCTCATTAACACGGAACCGCAGCAAAGCTCCTGTGCCCCAAGAGCGGTATATTCTACGCCAGCTGCTGCCAAGATTTTTTCAACAGACCTCACGATGCTGGGTCTGCGGTAGGATGGGACACAACCCACAAAGTATAAGACTTCAGCGCTACTAGGATTCTTGTGCTGATAGGAAGAAAGTCTTTCAGCTCTGGGAAGTCCGAAGGGGTTTCCCTCTGCTAATATTTTTTCAGCGATGCTCCGATGCTTATCGAGAGGCGCTTGCTTCTGTTCCACTAGACTTTCCCGAACACGCTCGTAAACATCGGAAGTTCGAACTAACGCTGGACATGAAGTTTCGCAAGCCTTGCAGAGACTGCAGCAGTACAGTCGATCCACAACCGCACTTGTAGCGTCTATATTGCCTTCTATCAATGACTTGATCAGAATCATTCTTCCACGAGCGCCCCATGACTCGTTCTGTTTTACCTTAAATACAGGACATTGAGCTCTGCAGTAACCACACCTAAAGCAACGGTAAACTTCGATCTCAAGTTCCTCTGGCAGTTTGATGCCCATGTTAGGCTCCAGCCCATATTTTTCCTGGATTAAGAATGTTGTTGGGGTCTATGGCGTTCTTGATTTTTCGCATAACCTCGGTTTCCGGGCTACTGTGCTCCATAGAAAAGAAGGGCGCCTTAGAGAGACCTATCCCATGTTCTCCAGAGAGAGTTCCGCCCAGTTCTATGGCTGCTCTAAATATGTCGGCAGTGGCGGCTTTCGCTCTTTTCTTTTCATCTTGGTTCCGTTCGTCATACAGTATAATTGGGTGTAGGTTTCCGTCTCCAACGTGTCCAAACGTGGGAATCAGAACGTTATGTTTCTGAGCGACCTGCTCAATTCTCGTCAGCATCTCTGGAATTCGGCTTGTTGGAACAGTGGCATCCTCGTGCATGCTGGAAGGTTTCAGAGTAGCTAAAGCTGGGCCAGCAGACTTCCTTGCCCGCCATAGGCGGTCGCTCTCTTCCACAGTTTCAGAGACATCAACCCTCGTAGCTTTTTCCCTCTCACATAGTTTACGCGCCTGTCGTATTCTCCTTTTCACCTCTCCAAGAGATGAGCCGTCAAACTCGAAGATCGCCAAAGCGATGCACTCAGGGAATTTCATGTTCATGAACTTGGACACTGCTTCAACCGTTTGCTTGTCCATAAGCTCGGCAGCAGAGGGAATCAAGTCGCTGGTCATAACGCGGAAAATCGCTTTCCCAGCGCTTTCCATAGAGTCGAAGTAGGCGGACATCACAAGTCTGCACCGCGGCAAAGGAAAGATTCTGAGTCGAGCTCTAGTGATAACACCCAAGGTTCCTTCAGAGCCAATGAACAGGCGAGTGAGGTCGTAACCCGAAACTCCCTTCCGAGTTTTCGCACCTGTCTCAATGATCTCTCCATTAGGTAAGACCACTTGCAACCCTAAGGCCCAGTCTCTGAAAGTTCCGTACTTTACCGCTCGGACGCCTCCTGAACACTCGGCCATGCATCCGCCTATGGTGCATGCATCTTTAGAGGCAGGGTCTGGGGGAAGAAAAAGCTTGTAGGGTGTCAACGCGTTGTTTAGGTCTTGCCACACCACTCCACACTCCACCAGAACTTGCAGGTTGGCGATGTCGATCTCTAGAATTTTGTTCATCCTAGTCATAACGAGGAGGATTCCGCCCTTTGTGGGAATTGGTCCTCCGCTGAGGCACGTTCCAGCGCCTCTCGGAGTTACTGTAATTTTGAGTTCATTCGCTAACTTCATAATCTCGCTTACTTGAGATGTGTTGTTGGGCCAAACCACGATGTCAGGCATGCCCACGTTCTCAGAGGCATCACGCGAGTAACATAATAAGTCAACGGACTCGGTGGAGACGTTTTCAGCGCCTACAATCTGCGCTAAACGCTTATTTAACCCTGATTCGCTCACTAGGTTGCCTCCGACTTGAATCAAAATACATTAGTGTTCCACAATAAAAATGTTTCAAATAAGTCATTCATGAGAGTGGTGGAGTAAGAGATAATTGCTGGAGGAGTTCGCCCGAAAATTGGCAGTGCGATCGGAGACTGGAATATAATCTATTACTTATTTTTATACTTGACTGATATGGAGTATATACTTTATATACTATGAAGGAAGATTTCCATTTATATCTGACTTTTAAACAGACTAATAGGGATAAAAATGCATGAGAAAGAAACAAGGGCAGTATATCCATATCCACTGCCGCCAAGGCGACCCGAGAAACCGGAAGAGCAAAGGTGGCCATCACCCACTCCACAACCCATCTTCCCAGCCAAAGACACTGGCAGAGTGCTTAAACAAATACTGGACAGATTAGACGCCATGGAAAAACGACTGGAAACGATAGAAAAACTGCTGGCGGCGCAGACTCGGTAAACGTTGGGAGAGACCGTTTTAAAATAAGAAGATCCACCTCTTTCGAACATGTATTACTGTGAAGGGTATGGGCTGACCACCTTTTGGACATTTCAAAGAGTCTTGGTTAGCCTTTTCTTAGCGCTGTTCGAGCAACCAAGATTCTTGCTAACGAAAGGATTAATGCAAAGCCTATCAGAAACTGAAAGTCCAGTGCAACTTTTGCCGCAGCCGAGTAGTTTTTCTATTCAAGATATATTATTGGCGGTTTTTTCCAGCCACGTTTCGGCTTGAATTCTCTGAAATGTTTGCCTATCCACCCTTTCAAAACGACTGATATCTTATGAACTTTTGTTAGATGCTCTCTTCTCTTTTCTTTTGGTATGGTTAAACCACAGTATTTACATTCTATCAACCGTTTTCCCGTCATATAACAACCTCCACTAGCTTCGACGCTTTTCCAGCTGGATACTCAACTAAGGTTTTTGATTCCAAATTGGTTAGTGTAATGAAGTTCAGCCCAAATCCCTTACTTGGTCATGGCTCTCCTAAACACTGGCAACGCGATTAAGGTCATGACGGTTCCAAATCCTATCAGCACGGCCACTTCAAGGCTTATCGCAGATAGATCTGCTCCAAGTACCATAACCTTCCTGAGAGCCGTGATTGCATAGGTTAATGGAAGAGCCTTTGAGATGCTCTGCATATACCAAGGCATCTGTTGTATCGGAAAGAACACGCCGCTAAGGAACATCATGGGAAACATCAACGTCATCATCACCATCATAGCTGTCTCCTGGTCCTTTGCAAAGGACGTTATCACAACACCCAAACCTACGAAGCTGAAAACTCCCAAAAAAAGCAATGCAAAGATTAACAGGATGCTCCCATGAATGACGACGCCGAACAGCGCTATAGCCAATATAAGTGTAAGAATCCCTTGGAGCAAGCCTCTAACCGTCTGGGCAAGAGTTTTTCCAAGTATTATACCAAGCCTCCTAATAGGCGCCACCATCATCCCATCTAAAGTGCCAACTTCCCTCTCATGCGAAATAGCGGCGGGGAGTCCTGTCATCACGCTCATCATCACCGTCATAGCCATCAAACCAGGCGCCATAAAGTCGAAGTAGTTGAACGTACCGGGGATGGCTCCTTGCGTTTCAACATGGTAGGGTTTCACAACCGCCAGTGAGTTAGTTGCATTCAACGGTTCAACGTTTTTTTGAGCAAGCACGGTACCCATCTGGTCAAACACCGCCTTCAAGCCGGTCTGCAATGCAATTGATATTTGAGGATTTGACTGGTCAGTTACAATTATGATGCTTCCTTGCTCGCCAGTCATAAGGTTTAAGCTGAAGTTTCTAGTTATTACTATGCCTCCTTCAACATCACCCCTCTGAATCATGTTCCTCACCTCATCGAAGCTTGAAGCGTTAGTTAGAACCATCATTTCTGTGCTGTTGTTTATCCTCTCTAAAACATCGATGAACATGCTGCTCGCACTGCCCTTGTCCTCGTTAACTAGAGCGACAGATATGTTGCTCATAGATGTGCTGGAGGGAAATATGAAACCTGCCATGGCCATCATAAAAATCGGCATGAGCATAAGCATGGCCAAAGCCATTTTGTTCCTAAAAAGCTCTATTAGATCCTTCCAAGCAATTATCAAAATGTGAGAGATCACGTTTTTAACGCCCATTTCACCTCACCCTCGTTTTCGGCATATGATGCCTATGCATCTTCATCTTTATCTTCTGATCTGCCTTGTCTCTTACCTCGTGGCCAGTGATTTGTAGGAAAACGTCCTCAAGGGTTGGTTCAAGGGTTTTTACAGAAATTATCTTTCCCTTATTAGCTCTAATAGCGTCGATTATGGTGTCGAATGCATCGTCGCCGTTAGCGTTGACCTTAATGCGCGTTGAGTTATTCTGAGAAACAGAGCTCACACACTTTAGAGACTGTATCGAGTGAATCATATCGGTAGTGAGGTTGGGGATTTCCAGTTCCAAAATGGTTGAATCAGCCCCCGAAATAAGCTTTTTCAGGTTGATTGGCGTATCAAGCGCGGCGATTTTTCCATAATCTATGATGCCTATGCGGTCGCAGAGCATATCAGCCTCAGCCATCATATGCGTTGTGAGAATAATAGTCACCTTATTCTCACGATTGATTTTTCTGATGAACTCCCTTATTTCAACTGAGGATTGGGGATCTAAACCCAGTGTGGGCTCATCTAGGAACAAAATCTCGGGCATGTTAAGCATAGCTCTTATCACGTTTATCCTCTGTCTCATACCCGTTGAGAACGTACCCACTTGGGAGTTTTTCCACTTAGTTAATTTAACTAGTTTAAGTAGCTCATCGATCTTCTTGTTGAGCAGTTCACCCGGAATGTTGTAGAGTCTTCCGAAGAACCACAGATTTTCCTTGGCTGTCAATCGGTCGTACAGGATCATCTTTTCGGAGACTAGACCGATAAGCTCTCTTACCTTACCGTCCTCTTTCACTACATCATAGCCACCAACCGATGCTGTTCCTTCTGTAGGTCTTGTTAATGTGGAGAGCATTCTTATTATCGTAGTTTTACCTGCGCCATTAGGTCCAAGTAAACCGAATATTTCGCCTTCCTCAACAGAGAAAGACACGTGGTCGACGGCTACGAGGGTTCCGAAACGTTTGGTAAGGTTGTTGACTTCGATGCCATGCATGTTCTTTGTTTCTCCTTCATTTGAACTTTGATGTCTAACTCTCATCAGTCTTTTAATTTCTTCGCTATCTCGTTTAATTTTTCAGCGGTTTGTTCGATGGCTTCCTTGGCTTCGGTGACGACTTCTTCTGAGTACTTTTCACGTAGGCCGTCGAAAAGGTTCCAACCAGCCATCATCAGTTTTTTTCCTGCTTCAACCAGTTCGCGTGTCTTTTCAGGGTAAAAGCTGAACCATGGCAGTCCAGAGAATGGAGGCATGAGAAAACCGAATCTTTCGCGAAGCTCTTCTTTTCTCTTAATATGCTCCTGAAGAAACAATTTGCCTTCATCAGTGAGGGTATAGCGCTTGATTCCTGCCTCTTGTTCAGGAATCTCTTTGGCATATCCCTTGTCCTGTAGCCATGCTATGAGGGGATAGATGGAACCGGGACTTGGTTTCCAACGTCCATCGGTTCGTTTCTCAATTTCATTCATAATTTCTGAGCCTGACATAGACTTCTCGTTTAGCAGTCTCAACACGTAATATCTTAGGAAGCCTTTTGGAACAGACGCCATATGTCTCATCCAATGCTTGAAGGGATGTGAGCACAAAGTCTATCACCATTGATATCACATGCGATATCAACATTGACTTATAAACTTTACCTATACCAAATACATCTCAAAATCAGCTTTTACAGAATAGTTTGATTTATACGGTTTTGAAATGTTCCCATCCTCTGGCTTCTATGAGAACTTTTTTTCCTTCTGCTTTAAGAAGCAAATCTTTCTCCTCGGTGACAACTCCGATTTTGATTAGGGATGTCCCAATGTGCTCTACGGCTTTCTTCGCTTTCTCCCACAGTCTCGGTTTGATGGTGACGAGAAGCTCGTATTCCTCCCCACCGTACAGGCTCAGCTCCGCTGGGTCAAGGCGATGAATTTTTGCGAATTGTTTTGCTTCAGAGGCCACAGGAAGGTTATCAATTAGGAATCCTGCGTTGCTGGCTACTGAGAGTTCGTGGAGGCTCCATGCGAGTCCGTCACTGGAGTCTATGGAGGCGGTTGCAGCTTGGGTTTGGGCTAGCGCCAAGCCTTCTTTTAGTCGTGCATGAGGTACATAAACGGCGCGAACCAGCTCTTTTCTGAGTTTTGGTGGAGCAGACAGACTTTCAAGCAGAATCTTTAGGCCAGAAGATGTTCTGCCGAAAAGTTCTGTGACTGCTACGATGTCACCGGGGTTTGCGCCGCTCCGCCTCATTAAGTGACGCTCTTCGCAGATTCCGAAGGCAACACAGCTGATTATTAGGTCGGAGGCTTCGTTGGTGTCTCCTCCTAGAACGTAGGCGTTATATTCGCGGGCTCCTTCGTTTAATCCCTTGCCGATCTTTTGAATGTCTTTTGCGGTGAGGTCTCGAGGAACGCCGATGGATGCGAGTATAGCGAGGGGTTGAACTCCTTTGGCGGCTAAGTCGCTTATGTTCATGACCACGGCTTTGCGGGCGGCTTGTTGGCGGGTCATGCCGGGTGGGACATCGGTTTTTCCAACAAGCATGTCTGTTTTTATGATGGCGAGTTTTTCGTTTCCGATGTCAATGGCTGAAACGTCGTCTCCGAATGGGACTGGCATGTTGGGCATTTGATCTAGGCAGTCTAGAATGAGGTTGATTATTTTTCGTTCACCCAGTTCTTCTGCTGTACTCAAAGCGAAGGTTCTCCACAGAATGATATTGTGTCTGAATGTCTTAAAAATATGGGTTTACTCCAATTGACTGATGAAGCCTCAGTGGCTCAGTTCGGTAGAGCAGCAGCCTCGTAAGCTTATTAATACACAAAACTTAGACTGGAATGATTTCAGATACTACCTTAATGGCAAATACGTTAAGAAATACGCTAGAATGTGCTTCAATTATGCAAGTAAGTACGTTGAGTTATTAGATAATCCTTCAATGATAGAAACTTTCAGTAGATGCAAAAGAAATAATGTATTGAAAGCTCTGATAGCACTATCAAAGTATCTAGGATTCTACAGAGAATTTAAAGAGAAGCTTAGTGACTGTGGGATTAAATGGACTAAACAAGTTCAATAGATAGCTTCTTACGTATCCTCAACAACAAAAACAAAGATGTTTTAGTGTAGTCTAAGAAAGCTACTAACATATTGAATGCAGAGTGTGGAACATACCTAAGATTTCTACTGCTCTCAGGACTACGGCCTAGTGAAGCTATTGAATCATTCAATCTGATAAGAACGAAACTTAATGCATACTACAATGAAGAGCTTTGTACGCTAGAGCACTTCAGATTCAAAGAAATATTCTTGAGAAATACCAAGAATGCATTCATCACAATAATTCCCAAGTCTTTCGTAATGGAGATAGCACCAAAAGAAAAAGTGACTTATTCGATGATTAAGCTGAAGCTTCAAAGGAATCAGTTACCTATGAGACTCGATGAATTGAGAGACTACTATGGTACATTCATGGTGAGACATGGTTTAATCAAAGAAAAGGTAGACCTCTTACAAGACAGAATAGGTAAGTCAGTATTTGTAAGACACTATTGGAGTCCAGCTATCAAAGAATTGAAACAAAGAGTTTTCAAGGCATTGAAAGAATTAGAATTGAACGTACTCTCCTAAACTCCATTCTTTTTTTATTTACTATATTTCTTCTAATAGAGATTTTGAGTAATAATTTAGCTTGCATAATGTTTATCATCTTGAAAGTAATCTGATTCCGAACATGATGAATCCTAAAGAAGTTCTTCTGAAAGAAATACTTGAAAAGATGGGAGACAAGATCAGCGAACAAACCATCTCTGAGAATATAAGTCATTTTCTCAAGAGTGGTAACATGTTTCTGCTTTTTGAAGTGATGAGTCTAAAAAAAGAAATTGAAAGAATCAAAGAAGATGTTAAATCAATCAAAAATCCCTAGAAGTCAATAGTCCAGAGGAACTTTTACAATATTTAGAAAAAGAATAGTTGAGTGGTGTTTACTTGTCTTTTGGTTTTGAACCTATTTCTACACACAGAATGTTGACTTGGTATCTTTTGTCTCCTACTTGCATTTTTCCTTGTCCATGATAACCTCTGCTTCCAGTTTTGAAGTTCTTTTTGTTCAGAATGAAGTTCTGTTTTTCTCCATTCAATTGTATTGTTGCCAAGTTTACTTCACTCATACGAATCACCATTAGATATTTGCAAATGATGTTTGTTATAATGTGACTTTACCGTTTTTATTCTTTTGGTTCTACTATAACTTTTCCGCATTTTACTTCTTTACAAAAATACCGTATAACGCCATAATTGC
>DAOVGL010000001.1 GCA_030672415.1 Candidatus Bathyarchaeota archaeon | reverse complement strand
CTGAACCATTTAGAGAACCCATTGCCTACGGAAAATATCTCGCCCGACTCACCAACCTTCTTAGTGGAGGCGTGATGATTCAGAGGCTAGGGGACTTACAGGCTGGGAGGCGGTCAACTGAAGACCGCATCCGAAGAAGCGCGGTTGTTCCAACGTTGAAGAGTGCCACACCTGGCGATCTTAGTTTTGTTCTGCCTTACCGATATTTGGCGGATATTCGTGAGATGCTTCAGGCGCTGGATCTGCTCGCACCGGGGGTGAATTCAAAGCATACGTTGCTGTATGGTTTGGAGGTAAAGTTCTATTCGTCTAAGTTACAATTGAGTGATTGTCTAGAAACGAAGTTTCACAATTTGTTTACGATAGGCGACGGAGCTGGAGTGACTAGGGGACTTGTTCAAGCTTCGGTTTCAGGAGTAATTGCTGCTAGAGAGATAGCAAAGAGAAAAAAAACCACAAACTAATAGATGCCCGCGCAGAAGATTGCCCAGTTTTCTCTTAAAATAGCCTTGGTGGGGCTGGGAAGATTTGAACTCCCGTCCCGAGCGTCCGAGGCTCAGAGCCTAGACCAAGCTAGCCGACAGCCCCTCCATAAAACATGTTTTGCAACATGCTTTACATAAGCCTTGCTTCCAATCTTACTTTAATTTTTTAAACTAAACCAAACACTAATGACTGTGAGGTTACGTTTTGTCTCGCCGCCGGTCTAGCGTGAAAGTGCTTAAGGCTGTTTCATCAGCCATGCGACTGAAAGTTTTGAATCTTCTTTTAGAGAAAGGTCCTCTTTCCTACACTGAAATAATGAACATCCTCCGCCTAAATCCCAGCAGAGACGCTGGCAGATTCGCCTACCACTTAAAATTTCTCCTCAAAACAAACCTCATTGAGCCAGATGTGAAGACTAAGAAGTACCGTCTCACAGAACTTGGAAAAGTGATGGTCAGCGTTACTGAAGAAATCAGCGAACGCTTTTTAACAAGAAGAAAAGTGATGGTTCGCACCTCACGCTTGGCAATGGAAGAGTTTGATAGAAACAAAATTGCAGAATCGCTTGTGAAGGAGGCAAGTGTGCCACTGGAATTGGCGCAAAAAATCGCAAGAGAAACAGAAAAACGGCTATCAGAGTTCAAAACAAAATATTTAACCGCTCCGCTTATACGTGAAATCGTAAACTCGATTCTGGTAGAAAAGGGACTTGAGGAATACCGCCACAAACTCACACGTCTAGGACTTCCAGTTCACGATGTAACCCAACTAATACGTATGGTAAGCACCCAGTCTCTGGGAGTTGAAGCCGTCCACAAAGCAGCGGGTGACGCTGTTATGGAAGAATACACTCTTCTGAATGTGCTTCCACGAGACATTGCTGACGCTCATCTGTCTGGCACTCTTCACATTAACAACCTTGGCTACTGGATTTTAAAGCCAAATGAATTCATGCACGACCTTCGATTTTTCTTTCGACACGGACTGAACGCTGGGAGAACAGCCTTCACGGGTCCCTCCTATCTTCCTCCCAAGAGTTTCGAATCAGCACTGCTGATAGTATCTAACCTTCTCAAACTCGCCGCCACAGAGGTCTCCGGAGAACAGGCTATAGACTTCTTCAACGTTTTCCTAGCGCCTTTTGCAAAAGGATTATCTAAAGATAGAATAAGAGACGGCTTGCGCTTCTTCATCTCCAACCTAAACCAATCACTCTCAGACAAAGGTCTTCCAATAGAAACATCGCTCGGCGTAGAACTCGTTATCCCCGACTTCTTAGAGAAAGGAGATGCCACTGGACCAGGTGGGAAGAAAATAGGTTGCTACGGGGATTTTGCAGAGGAAAGCCGCCTAATTGCTGTTCTCCTTCTTGAATTGATGTTTGAAGACGAGCAGCATAAACCCGTTTTCAACCCCAGCTTAATCATAAAGTTGCGGCCAAAAGCGCTCAGAGACAAAGAGTGCGAAGACGTTCTTTTTCAATCCCACAAGCTTGCGGCTGAAACTGGACTTCCCTACTTCGCTAACCTCTGCCCCAAACAGCAAAAGTATGCCTCTTACACCGCTACTGGATGCAGATTCTCAACTGACTGGAAAGGAGACTGGGAGTTGGACACTCTGCAAACTGGGAGTCTTGATAGTGTTATAATGAATTTACCTAGGGTCTCATACGACGCTGGAAGAAATCAAACAAAATTTTTCAAGTTTTTAGATGATCAGTTAGAGATGACGCTGCGCGCTCTGGAAATAAAATATCGAACAATCAAACGTCGCGTAATAGAGGGATTGCTTCCTTTCCTAACACAGGAGACTGATGGTGACCGTTATTTTCGACTTGAAAACTCCTCTCGTCTCGTCGGTTTTGTTGGGTTAAACGAAGCGGTTAAGTCATTCATTGGCAAAGCTTTGCATGAAGATGAAGAGGCGCTTAGATTTGCTGAAGAAGTTATCGAGAATCTTTCCGAGAGCGTTAAGAGCTGTGCAAAAAAGCCTAGAACTCGCCCAGTTCTCTCCATGGTTCCTAATGCCAACGCTGCGAAAAGACTAGCAGAATCGGATGTGGAAAAGTACGGTTGGGCAAAGGTTCATGCTCAAGGCGCCAAAGACCAACCGTTCTACACCGACATGGCTGCTGTACCATTGAAAGCCGATGTTTCTTGGGAAAACCGTTTGAGTATCGAACAGAGATTTCACAAGTTGACGCCGGGAAGCCATCTCGCTGTCATACAGCTTGCGGATTCGGAGCAGGACCCAGATGAGCTTTTGTCCACAACAAAACGTATCACTGAAAAATATGATGTGGGGCTTTACGCTTACAATCGGAATCTCGCTTACTGTGCTCGTTGTCAAAAAGTTTTTTATGGAGTAGCGTTGAGGTGCCCATCGTGTGGGTCAGTTAATACGCTAATTGGCTTCAGTCGTGTGTCAGCCAAATATTCGCCATCACTCCGCCATGCTCCAGCTTAGCGCGCACATACTTAATTTATAGAAGACTATAGTTTCTTTCCGCTTCTCTCTAATGTATTACTGATGCTTTCAGTTATTTTCTGAAAAGCGCTTCGTTACTCTGGAACGTGAAAAGCTTGTTCAGAGAACGAACACTTGGTGAGTTAATATAGTTTTTTGCTTTAGTTGTGTTTACGTCTTAGAAATTTCCCACCATGTCTCTTTTAACCGTTTCATGCGCTGTGCTAAACCAGCAGTTTCATACGTGTTAATTTTGAAGCTGAATTCATACAGAATTTTATACTATTTATTCTAAAATTATAAATACAAACGGGATGCTTACTTCTTGTTTAACCTCACCTCACTGCGTGAGAGGTGGTTTTCATGCGATATAATGAACAAAATGAACATAGTGTTAACTCGCTGTCTCAAACGGGCAAAATAGTGGTCTACACGTCTAATGGATGCCCAAAATGCACCTTGCTAAAGGAGTGGCTGAAAGATAAAAATACAGAGTTTGAGGAGAAGAACATAGAAGACATAAACGTTATGACGGAACTGGTTATGAACAACCTAGTAGTTCTGTCCGCACCAGCTTTAGAGGTTAAGGAAGCATTTTATACAGAGGACCAAATTTTTGACGGAGACCGCCTAGCAGACGCTAAAATGTTAGAGATTTTGGAGCGAAAGTAAATTGGAACCAAATGAACTCGTTTTTCAGAAAACGCAACCGATGGTCAGGAGAAGCGACGGCTTTATTGTGCCGTGGAGTCGAGACGCCATTGTAAAACAACTTTTAACAGAAACCAAACTCGCCAAGGAATTTTATGATGTAAAGCCAATAGGCAAGGAAGAAGCTGAACAGATAGCCATCGAAGTTGAAGATAAAATACTAAACTTAGGACTTGGGTTCATAAGCGGACCTCTCATAAGGGAACTGGTAAACAATGTCTTGCTGGACAAGTCGAAGGAAACGCCGGAATACGCCGTTTATCGCAACATTCTGACCAGAGTAGGCGCACCCGTTTACGACGCTTACCTAATAGATATAGGAGCTGGCTACAAAGCCAAAGAAAACGCGAACCTCCAGCCAAACGCTGAAACCGCTCATAAGAGAAAAGCAGACTGGGTTTCCGGAGAAGAATACCTATTGTTGATGCCTCCGAAACTGGCTGACTCTCACCTCGCAGGGGACCTGCACATACATGATCTGGAATACTTTGGAACAAGACCCTTCTGTCAAGACTGGGATCTTCGCTACTTCTTTTATTACGGACTAATGCCAGACGGCCTCGGCACTAGAACCAGCGTTGCAGGTCCAGCTAAGCATGCAGAGGTTGCGATTCTTCACACTGCTAAGATTCTTGCTTCTGCGCAGACGAATTTTGCGGGCGGTGAGGGTTTCTACAACTTTCTGGTTTTTCTCGCTCCCTACATAAGGGGACTAAGCTACGAAAGGGTTAAGCAACTTATGCAGATGATGTTCTTTGAGTACACCCAAGCCTACGTAGCTAGGGGAGGGCAACTCGTATTCAGCAACATTCAAGTACAGCCAGGAGTACCCGAGCTCTGGAGAAACGTTCCTATAGTGGCGAAGGGACGTATTGGACCAGACGTCTACGGAGACTATGAAGATGAAGTTCGCCTCTCGTTCAAGGCGCTTTACGATGTTGCCTATAAAGGCGACTACTGGGGGAAACCCTTTAATTTTCCGAAACTTGAAAATGTTATAAGCCCTGAGTTTTTCAAACCAGAATATGATGAACTTTGGCTGGATGTTCACCGGACCGTAGCCAAGTTTGGAACCCCCTACTTCGACAATATGCTACCCGCGTACAGGGGCTACGGCAAAGGCGTATCCTGTTATCAATGCTGCGCATACTGTTTTGTGGAAACCCGTGAAGGCAACCCTGAGTTCGAAAATAAACTAAATTTTGTCGACGGAAAACACTTCACCATGGGAGGCTGGCAAGTTATAAGCCTAAACCTTCCGAGAATGGCTTACAAAACCAATGGAGACGACTCTAAACTCTTTGAAGAAAGTCGCAGACTCATGGATTATGCTGTTGAAATATTCAAAATAAAGAAGAAATGGATGAACATAATCTTAAAGCGCAACCGAATTCCCTTCGCCACCCAACGGCCAATGGACCCCAAAACTGGACAAAGAGGTCCACCAGCCGTAGACTTCGATGGACTTGTTTTCACAATGGGTTTAGTTGGCGGAAACGAGATGGCTCAATGGCACACGGGCTACCAATTTCATGAGGACCCAGAAGCCGTCAAGATACTAGTTAAATTGATTCTGGAGATGCAGAAATACAGGAAGGAACTTCAGGAAAAGAGTGGACTCAACCTCGCCTTAGCCAGAACCCCAGCTGAATCTACAGCGCAAAGATTCGCCATAGCAGACCTTCTAAACGACAACTATCGTGATAAAGCTGAACAACTCGTTAAAGGAGACTTGGACGAAGCCAAGTTTGCACTTGCTGACGGAAAAACAGATGTTCCAGTCTACTATAGCAACGGAACCCACGTCTCTGTCGGCGCTAAGATGAACCTAATAGACAGAATAGACATAGAACAGAAGTTCTTCCCGCTTCTGAGCGGCGGAGACATGCTTCACGTATGGCTTGGAGAAAACTCTTCAGACCCTGAGGCGCTATACAAGCTAACTCAGAGAATTGCCACTCGGACCAATGTTGGCTACTACGCTTACACCAAAGACTTGACAATTTGCAACAGTTGCGGGAAAGTTACGCCAAACATCAATGAAACATGTCCACACTGCAAGTCTTCTGACGTGGAATGGTGGTCCAGAGTAACCGGATACTACCAAGCGGTAAGCGGATGGAACAAAGGAAAAATGAAAGAACTAAAAGACAGATACCGAGCCCCGTTGTAGCCTTTGGAACTGTGAGGCAGACACGCTACGTTGACAGGTTAGAAGTCGTTTACAGCTAAAAGAGATGATTATCGCTCAGTACAGGTTTACCACCGACTTCACTGACAATAATATTTGGTAATCTTAATTTCTTCAGTCTGTTTGCCACTTCCCTTGCATATTTCTGGAAAGTGTTAACAAAAACTGAAGGTCCAGTGTCGATGGAATACCACGCTGGAAGTCTTCATCACGCATTTTAATAACACCCTTTATGGTTAAGACCGTCTCTGGTTCCCAGAGGAGCATATGGGTCTTTCCAGTCATTGTGCTTGCGTGAAGGTTCAAACTGTCTTCTTCAGCGAGACGACAGATGGTTGGGATGTCTCCTTCCTCTATCGCGTTTTTCATCAATTTAATCACGTTTCCGACGCGTTTCAACCGGGCTTCAAACAGCGACGAACTCAGAACCTCAGCATGGGCATCATCTGTCTCAACTTTGGAAGGAATGGGCACAACAATCATGGCTAAATCCACGTTTTCAGAACGGCTCAATTGCTCGGCATAAGACCTTCCATCTTTGTCAGCGTACCATATTGCAAAGTTTCCTGCAAGACTTCGAGTGGCAGAACCCGCTCCTAGCCGCACAGCTTCAGAGAGAGTTACGTAATTCACAGGAAAGTCCAAGGCGGCGCATGTGGCCACGCCAAGGGCAGCGAAGCCTGAAGCAGAAAAGCCGAGACCCTTTCCTCAGGCTGTTTTCGGAAACAACTTAGAAGTGTCCAGAGTATCCGGTGACATCTTTAAATTTTTGAAGAACCGCTTCAACCCTTTTCCGATTCCTTCCAGTTAACTTCGTTCCATTGACCACTAGGAAATCTTTTTTGAAAGCTTCAGTTGTCTCGACGGTTGTGGTGGTTTGAAGAGCTTGGATACAGACGGAGATACTGTCGTGGAAGGGAATTCTTAGTGTAGAGTTTTTTAGTCCATGATATTTTATTAAGCCTTGAATAGGATGGGCGACTGCTGTTGCCTTCATAAAACAGCTCTCGGTTATTCCTTTATTTTATTGCACCTAAGACTAATGCTAAGAGAGCCATCCTTGCCACTACGCCGTTCCAAACCTGCTGAAAATACCTAGCATGCGGTGTCTCATCCACTTCAGCAGCGATTTCTCCAACCCTCGGAAGCGGATGCAAAATGATCATGTCCTTCTTAACGTTCTTCAACATTTCAAGATTTATTTTGTATGATCCCTTAACTTTCGCGTACTCAGCGGGGTCTGGAAAACGTTCTTTTTGAATCCGTGTCATATAGAGTATATCTATTTCAGGTAACGTTTCTTCAATTTCGGTTTTTTGAATTACTTCTATTTTTTCTTTAATGGTATCCAGCACTTCTCTGCGCATTTGAAGAGGCTCTGGCGAAATTAGATGTAATTTTACATCGTAAAGCGACAGTGCATAGGCGAGGGAATGAACAGTGCGTCCATAACGTAAGTCGCCTATTAAAGCTATGTTGAGTCCGTCTATTCTTCTCTTTTCCTTTAGAATTGTGTACAAATCTAGCAAAGCTTGTGTTGGATGCTCTTCTGCACCGGTTCCAGCGTTGATTATTGGCACGTGCGCGAATTCTGCAGCGAGTCTAGCTGCTCCCTCCAGCGGGTGCCGCAGCACAATTACATCTGCATAGCTTTCTACGACGCGCACAGTGTCAGCTAGGTTTTCTCCCTTCTTAACCGAAGAGGTTTTTGCCTCTGCAAATCCTATGGTGGATCCTCCAAGTTTGTGCATAGCTGCCTCAAAGCTCAGTCGGGTTCGCGTGCTGGCTTCAAAGAAAAGGGTTGCCAACGTTTTTCTTTGAAGCATGTCTGAGCCGCTTTTTGCAATTGGCTCCATGGCGCTGGCGATTTTCAAGATATAGTCAATTTCTTCACGTGTAAAATCTTTAATTGAAATTATGTCTCTTCCCTTAAACTCCAACTTTTTGCACCAAACACATTTTAATAAACCACAAATAACTCTTTTTATCTAATAACCTTAGAATACTAGTTTCAGAAGGTTGGTGGTATGACTAAAAAAACCCTGCGCGTATCTAAGATCAAAAATGGCACAGTGATCGATCATATAACAAGCGGTCACGCACTTGACGTAATAAAGATTCTGGGAATCACAGGTCGTACAGGAGGAGTTGTAACTGTAGCTATGAATATTCCCAGCCAAAAACTTGGGGGCAAAGACATGGTGAAGGTTGAGGGAAGAGAATTGAAGTCTGAAGAGGTGGATAAAATAGCGTTGTTAGCACCTCATGCCACCATCAATATCGTTCGGGACTATAAAACTGTGGAAAAGCAACGGGTTAAGCTGCCTTCTGTTATACGGGGAATAGTGAACTGTGCAAATCCCGCCTGCGTTTCTAATAGTGATGAGCCGATACAGTCGACATTTTACGTGGAGCGCGAGGAGCCGCTTCGTTTGAAGTGCCATTACTGCGGCTACATCATGGAAAAGAAGGATGTGCTTAAACAGTTTTGATATGTGCGAAAAAGGAGTGTTAACCGTTCTCTTGAGTAAAGGTGACGCGCGCATGCAAAAACTTTAGATTGTGACATGCGTATTTTTGGATAAATAATTGAAGGGAATGATGGTTAATGAAGCTGAATGGAAAAGTTGCTCTTGTCACTGGAGGAACTCGAGGAATCGGCTATGCAACGACTTTACTGTTTTGTAAGGAAGGAGCAAAGGTTGCGATCACCGGAAGATCCGAAAGGCAAGGAAGAAAAGCAATCATCGAACTGAAGAAAGAAGGTTTTAGGGATGTGGTTTTCATTCAAGGTGATGTCTCCAAATCGGTTGACGCCAAGAGGATGATTGAGATCACAGTAAAGCAGTTTGGACAGCTGGACATTTTGGTGAACAACGCGGGAATTTGGATTGGGGGAACTGTGGAAACGGCATCTGAAGCCGACTGGGACAAGGTCATCGACGTGAATCTGAAAGGAACCTTCCTATGCTCCAAATTTGCTTTGCCTTATCTGAAGAAAACTAAGGGAGCCATAGTGAACACCGCCTCAATCGCCGGCTTGGTAGCCGATGTGGAAAGTATACCGTACTGCGCATCCAAAGGAGGCGTTGTCTTGTTAACTAAGGCTATGGCCCTCGATCACGCCAAGGAAGGAATTCGAGTGAACTGTGTTTGCCCCGGATATGTCATGACACCTATGCTCGAACAGGAGATGCTCGAAGAGGATGTACCTAAAAGCGGACCAGATAGAGAAAAGTATCTCAAGGAAATCGCAGAGCTTCATCCAATAGGAAGAATAGGGGAGCCAGAAGAGGTCGCAAAAACCGTGCTATTCCTCGCATCCAACGATTCTTCGTTTATAACCGGAACCGCACTCACTGTTGACGGCGGATACATCGCCCAGTGATGCGCGCGCATTTATTAAACAATTTGAGGAACTAAAAGCAAAAACACTCACTCAAATAGGAATCTAGCCTGTTTGAAGGAGAAGTATTGCTTTGGCAAGGTCTCCTCCTGTCTCTTCCAGCGCCTTTTTCGCTTCTTCCATGCTTTTGCCTGTTTGATCCGCAACAAGTCTAACGTCTTCTTCAGGAATCTCCATTTCTTTCTCAATTTTTTTTTCAGTGACCTGTCCTGTTACTTGAAAGATTTTTTGTCCATGGAGGTCAAGCACTGCAACCTCTGGGTTTTCCACGATAATTTCTTTCGTGCTTGTTCGGATGATGACCTCTTCAACGTCCTGTATTCCTTCCATGCTGAGA
>DAOVGL010000025.1 GCA_030672415.1 Candidatus Bathyarchaeota archaeon | reverse complement strand
AGTGATGGGAGATGTCTCTCGCGCGCGCCAGAAATTTAAGCTTTTAACGCTCGCTATGTAAAAGCTTATAACGACGTTTTTGGGAATCAACTATGCCCTTCTGAAACAACTTGCGTAGCGTCTTGAAAACCTTCTTTTCAGTTTCTCCAACTCTTTCAGCAATTTCAGCAAGCGTCAATCCTTCATTAGAACTTTCTAACGTTGAAACGACTAGGTCTTCAAGCTTTCCCATGACAAATCCCCAGGTCCAAACAATTTGATGTGTTATCTGATTTTCTAGTTAGGGAGCGCGCCCGCGTTTAAGTTTTTCTGCGTTGAATAGCGTACTTAACTACGGTAAAAGCTGTGTCGTTAAGCCATAACATACACGTGCATTTTATTCAAACCAGTACCCTGTTGGTTGTTTATCCTGTTCTTTTTCGGTGTTTTCGTTTTGCCAAGAGGTTTGAAGTACTTGACGAAACATTGTTTAGAACAGTAGATAATTTTGAGGAAGCGTGTAAGCTGTTGAAAGTGGGTTTCGAGTATGTGTGCGACTTGGATGGTAAGAAGCTCTTTAGGAAACGCAAGTGAAAACAGGTATTAATCGTCTAAAAAACGTTATAATTGAACAGTCAATCTATATTAGTTTTGGGCGAGTTTCGTGTCTGACGTTTCCTTTTCTGATTTGGCGGTGATTGAATCTCAGTTGAAGGGGAAAACTCTCCTCGTATATTGGTATATGCTAAGGGCTTCCCGTTCCTCTGTTGGTGTTCGTGAGGTTCAGCGAGCGTTAGGCTTTTCCAGTCCAAGCGTTGCTGCTCATCATCTGAATAAACTTCTTTCGCTTGGGTTGGTTGATCAAAAGGGGACAGGCGAGTATTTCATAACGCAGGAAGTGAAGGTTGGTCTACTAAGATTCTTCACTAGACTGGGGCGTTTTCTTGTTCCCCGCTACCTGTTTTATTCTGTGTGGCTCTCTACCATGTTGATTGTTTATCTAGTCTTCTATGGGCTAAACGGGAGTATCCACAACATAGCCGCTATCATTTTCGGTGTCATAGCTTGTCTCATCTTATGGTTTGAAACTGTTAGACTGTGGAAGGAGAAACCGTTCTAGAAAATGAATTGCGCGCGCTGGTACATCTTTCAAACTTTAAACTTGAAAGAACACTATGTTTTTAGAAACGTTTTTTTTATCGTCGTCGTCGTCGTCGCCGCCGCCGCCGTCGTGAGCCATCCCGGTTCTGTCCGGCCTCCCGCTGAAGAATCACTCGTTTCTCGTAGTTGCGTCGACATCGCAATCTAGGGCTGGGGCTTTTCCTAAGGGTATGCTCAATCTTTGGAGTTTGTGAACGAACCTTTCCAGCCTTTGACAATGATCCGTGTGTTGGTATTTTAACCCCTCACACTTTATACCATCAAAAAGCATCTTTTAAATGTTCTCTCCTCCAGCCTTCCTACATATGGCGACAGTGTCATTCATTTGACTGTTCATTTTCATAATGGAAACATATAATCCCGCCTTGTGGAGAAGTTTCACAAAGGCTTCTTGAGAAAACTTCTTTTTTAATCCGGTGATAACAATGGTTGCCTGGTCTTTGCTCACCCTTTTCGTTTCATGAAGTGTTACTAGGGGATCTGGCATGTTCTGCAACAAGGTTATCGCGAAAGTTGCATCAAAAACATTGTTTTGGAAGGGTATAGAGTCAGCGTCGGCACGTATGACCGCAACTTTGGGGAGTTGTTTCACGCGTTTTTTCGCCTTCTTTAAGATTTTTAACGAAATGTCTAAATCCACGATGAGTTTCGCCGACTTGTCGATATGTTTAAGGAGCAGCCCAGTTCCGCAACCTGCGTCCAGTACGAAACTGTCTTTGTTAAGGCTTGTGCTGTTTAACGCCGCTTCCATCTTTGCGTTTTGTTCTTCAGCGTATTGAGCATCGTAGACAGAAGCTGAGGAGTCATAGTGACGTATGACTTCACGTTTTTTGGTCCATTCTGCCATGGTTCTTCAGAAGTTTTATCTGTGTTCTTCAACTTCTAAAGGTTGTTGGCGAATTGAAGTGTCAAGTCGAAAGCTTCTTGGAGCTGTGGAAAATCCAACCGTTGAAGAGGCGGCGGAGTTCATTAAAAAAGCGCTTTCAAAGCGTAAGGCTCTTGTCATAGTTGGGAATTGTTGGGTGGAGTATAAGGGTAGGGCGAGTTCGAAGTTGAAGCCGGGTGAACGGATTGTTATGATAAAGGAAGACGGTTCGGTTTTGGTTCATCGGCCCACTGGGTATGAGCCGGTGAACTGGCAGCCGCCGGGTTGCTTGTTTCAAACCAGTACGTCTGATGGTGTTTTGGAGGTTCGGGCTGTTCGAAGGAAGCCTTCTGAGTCTGTTAGGGTGTTTTTTGATCGTGTTTACTTGCTTTCTGCGTATAGTTTGGTTGATAATGGGGAGTTTTCGCTTTATGCAAGTGAGGAGGATATGCAGAGGGCGATTTTGGTTGAGCCGGAGATTGTAGAGTCTGGTTTTAAGCCTATCACCTACGAGAAGAAGGTTGAATCTGGATTTGTAGACGTTTATGGAATTGATACGGATGGAAAACTTGTGGTGGTTGAGATCAAGCGGAAAACTGCTGGGCGTGATGCGGCTCTTCAGTTGGCGAGATATGTGGATTCTGTTCGATTAACGGTGAGTCGTGAAGTCCGTGGGTTGTTGGTGGCTCCTCGATTGGCGAAGGGCGTTCAAAGAGTTTTAGTGACGCTTGGGCTGGACTTTAAGGCTCTTGACCCTAGAAGGTGTGCTGAGATTTTGAGTAGGTCAGAGACGAGGAGACTTGAAGAATTTTTTGGTGAAAACGAATAGTTTTGGTTTTCTGTGTGTATCTCTACTCCTAGATATTTTTTCTTTATAAAGAAACTATGCACAGAGCGGGATTTTCTTTTTCTGGATTTCAATTGAGTTCTTTTAGTTCTTACTATAACTTTCCCGCATTACTCCCATTCAGAAATCTGCAGAGGTTCATACATGGGAATCATCCGTCATACCCGAAAGAGTAGCTTGTAAGCGAATCTTCTGTAGTATCTGGGTCTGGTTGAAGGTATAACGTGTAAACGCCTTCGCCATGTAAATTAAAAGCTGGAGAAAGATTAAATCGAATTTGAAATGTTTTACCTATTTGATCCCATGTTTGCGCTGTTATTGTAATACCTTCCGATGATTTATAGCCCGACGGAACAGCCATACCAACAAAAGCACCTAGCGTGTAGCTACCACTATATGCTGGTTTTTCCAACTGTTCAACTGTTAGATTTGACGGCAAAGGATCGTAGAATATATTAGTCCAATTAGCTGTTAGCTCTCCTTTTTGGAAGGTTCCACTCATTGTAACTTCACCATTCTCAGCAACGCTCATCGTTGACCATTCAATGTAATCATTCTCAAAATCTTGAACAAAATACAGATTGTGATTATCATACGCTATGCCAATACTAACTTTATTGTGGAATGAGTTTAAAATATTGTCTCGATGTCCCCATTCCCACTTTGAATCATTATACATCATTTTCCATTCCAAATTCCTAATCGCCTCCTTTGCATCAAAAGGACCACTACTGTATTGCCATGCAACGTTCTCTGCCACAGAACCTTGCCCTCCAGCTAAAGTATGCCTCATATATGGCTTGTAACCATTCATATCCCAATGACTAAAGAACTGATACGTAAGCATGTTATCAGCATGTTGTTGACCTGAATCTACCGAACTCAAGCTTACATTTAATGTGCCATTGTGGGTTCTATCAGAATTAATAAGAGACAAAGCATAACTTACCAGTTCTTCATGGCTATAGGTTGAGGGCGGTTGTAATCCAATTATTTTCTGAAAAGCCAAGAATATAGACGGAGCATTCCACAGAACAACACCTAGAATTATTACAATTAGCAAAAGAGCTACAATCGTCTTGATGAGCTTCTTAGACTTCGGTGCCTCAATACCCTTGGGAGTTTCTGTTTCTCTAATAGAATCACCTTCCTTAACTTTGCATTCTGGACCTACATCAAACTTGTATTTTCTGTTAGACATACTAAACGTAATAATACGTTAAAGAACTAAAAGCTCTACGGTAGTTCACTAAACCTTCATGTAGAGATTGCAACGACTACAGAAACTATAGGATAACCTTTCTGCGCATGCGGTGAGAGAAAGTCCTTAAATGACTCGGGTATCATTTTTCTCTTGAACATGTCAACAGCCGAAACAGCGGTCAAAACCTTCCGCAAACTCCAACCACAAGACTTCCGTGTACTCTTAGCCATCGAACTAGGCATGAGCCGACACCAACACGTCCCTGAAGACACAATTCCCAAACTCGCAAACCTCACCCAGCAAGAAGTAACATACCGCCTCCCCCGCCTCCGCAAACTACGCCTAATCAGAATCTGGAAAGGTCCATACATAGGCTACCAACTCAACCAGGTCGGCTACGACTGCCTAGCAATCAACGCCCTCGTAAAAGCCAACACACTGGAAGCCTTCGGCAAATCCTTAGGCGTAGGAAAAGAAGCCGACGTCTACGACGCATTAACACCAAGCAACCAACGAGTCGCTGTTAAATTCCACCGACTAGGCCGAACCAGCTTCCGTCAAACCAGGCGCAAACGAACTTACGTAGCAGAACGTCAACACATAAGCTGGCTGTACCAATCCCGACTCGCCGCTCAAAAAGAATTCGAGGCACTCAAACTCGTTCACCCTCAGGGAATATCTGTACCAAAACCCATCCAACAAAACCGACACGCCATCGTAATGAGCATGATTGAAGGCGCTGAACTAACCAACTACGCCCAAATATCAGAGCCTCAAAACATACTTAACGAGATTCTATTCAACGTGCGGAAAGCCTACCTAGAAGTCGGAGTTATCCACGCTGACCTCAGCGAATTCAACATCATCGTCAAACCAGACGAGCACATCCTCATCATCGACTGGCCCCAATACGTAAAGAGGGATCACCCAAATGCTGATCAGCTCCTTAAGCGGGATGTAAGAAACGTAGTACACTTTTTCCGAAGAAAATTTGACACAAAAACCCGGCTCAAAGAAGCCCTGACATATGTAAAAGGGGTATCTTCAGCTTCTTAGTAGGAACCCTTAATTGTAATGTATAGGATGTTGTTTCCCCGAACTAGGATGCTTCCGTAGTTTGCTGTCAGCTGGTCTTTCACGTGTTCAGAGGCTCCTTCTAAAAGAATATTCATGTAACCATCACAACGAATCATTCTGCCTCTATACTCCACTCCATTCTTCAACGTTACAGAAAGCTGGGTGTTCAACTGTTTCGTCAGCACATTCAAAGGCTTCTTGCTAGGCTCCAACATCAACGCTACCAACAATGAAATATTCAAGCCACATGCTACATATAAAAGTTTTATTAACCCACAATCCAGAAGATAACTATCAGCACCCACAAACAACAAATAAAGGTTCCATTAAACTTCACACGGCGTCAACCATGGAAATCAAAGGTTTCATCGACATCAGCCTAATTGATTGGGATGGACAGATATCTTCAGTCGTCTTTTTAGCAGGCTGTAACCTGCGCTGTCCGTTCTGCTACAATGTCAACTTAGTTCTGCATCCGGAAAAGTTGCCAGCTATCCCGTTTGAACAGATAGAAGATCGCTCAAAGAAGAGTAGAGGGTGGATTGACGGCGTTGTCATTACAGGTGGAGAACCAACCATCAACAGTGATCTGCTGGGGCTTTGTGAGAAAATAAAGGAGATGGGCTTCTTGGTTAAACTGGACACTAACGGAACCAATCCTGTGATGGTAAGAGAACTTATTGATAAGAGGCTTGTGGACTACATAGCCATGGACGTTAAAGCGCCTTTAACCGTGGAAAACTACTCTAGAGTGTGTGGTGTTAACGTGGAAAACCTGGTTGAGAAAATAGAAGAAACCCTAGGTATTCTGTTAGGAGATGGGGTTGAATATGAGTTTAGAACCACTGTGGTTCCTGGTCTTCATGATGAACGGGACATTGAGGAGATATGTCAGCGAATAAGAGGGTGCAGAAAATATGTTATACAAAACTATAAGGGCGATGTGGAAACGGTTGATCCAAAATTTAAGGGGTTGAAGCCTTTTTCTGAAGAGAAAATGAAAGTGTTTCTTACCACCGCAAAGAAGATTATACCCAACACGATATTACGGGGTTTCCCTTCTCTCCCGCATAGGGAGCAATAATACGGGTGCGCATGCATGATACGCTATGATTTTCAATGGAGCGAAAACATTGTCTTTAGCAGCTTGATGATACAATAACAGTCTTCATTGAAATACGAGTATCAAGCAAGATGAAGTACACATTGAATATCTAACTGTTCTCTTTTTTTCTAAAGCACCAGAAGATTCTTCCTGAAATAACAGTTATAAAAAAAAGAGGAGATTATTTGTCTTTGAGGTTGATTTGATCAGGCTAAGAGCAACAACCTTTATTGTGCATCTTTTCTTTATGTGCTTCCAGTTCTTCTTTTGTGTTAAAGGTCTTGCCACAGCACTCGTTTTTTTCAGACATTTCACAATCTCTCCAACTTTTACATCTACTATGTTTCAAATCTGAGATATAAGTGTACAGAATGTTTGTGAAATTGATAAATAAACGAGGGAATTTAAGAGAGTAATTGCCGTAGAGAGCAATAGCCAATCCATTAAAGTTAAGCATTTCATTATTCTATTCTAAAGGTGTCAAACTGAAAAAAGGTTGATGTTCCCTTGCAATACCTAAACCAAATCAAAATCACCCGAGTTGAAGAGAGACCCAACGACGCTTGGTTCGACCTCAGCCTGCGACAACTGCGAGAAGGCAAAGTACGCTTTTACAGAGTTAAAGACTTCCTCACAGGCAACTGGCTCTTCAAAGTCTGCCAAGACAAAGAGCTAAACAAAGCTATTGTGAAAGCGGTGAAGTGTCCGCCTGGAAGACGCTTCGCTCAACTCGAGGAAAACACCATGTTATTCCAGAAAAGCCAAATTGAAGGATGGTTCTACGATGTTATATCGTTAACCCATGCAGATGAAAACGACAAGCTTCATCGAAAAATCATAACCACCATAGAAGAAGCCCCAGCAACAATCCGAGAACACTTCCAAATCGTACCATACGAAGAAGCCACTGGCAAGAAAGCGCCGGGAAAAAACTGGGTAACTCTCTCCAAAGCAGAAGACGAAAAATCAATGATACTACTTTTCCTTTTGGAGAGAGCTTGGGGCATCTCCACGGTTTCTCCAGAGGAGAAAATGGAAACGATAAGACTGAGAGAAGAGTTGAAGCCGCCGATTTCGCTTTATGTAAGACCTAAAATTGAGAGCGCTGTTCACATGAAGGTTAAAGTGCATGCGCACGAAAACAATATGAACGTCTCAGACGCTTACAGAAGTCTCATCGAATCCGTGTTAGGAGTTGCCAGTTAAGCAAGTTTCTCCAAAACTTCTCTGGGTTTAAACTCTTCCCTAGACCTCACTGATGCCTCTTCAACATACAGTTGCACCGCATACCTTAACGCATCTTCACTCACTGGTATGTAATCTAAATCTGAACGGAAGTAGTTGGGGAGTGAAGCGGCACAAGCAAATCGGATGGCGCGGTTCTCTAGGCGCGCCGAAAACCTCACAGACTCGTGAGGAATTAGCTCTAAAATGGTTTCTCTAGCTTTCTCCATTAAGTTATAGGCTTGAGGGGTAATCATTACGGGCTTGTAGGGAAACTGTCGCTTTACTAACGAATGCTTCCTCTCTATTGCATAGACGAGAGTTAGGTGGTCTCGAATTTGTTGAGAGCCCTTTTTGATGTCAATCTCGCCGAAGGCTAGTCTCATTTGGCTCTGAGCAATCTCTACGTAACGCTGTTTTGTCAATCTGTGCAGTCGGCAGAGCATTCTGTCCTCGATGGCATTGAAATTCGGGTCCTTAACGGTCACTTCGTATCCTCTACTATAAGTTGACACGTTGTAGTTTACACTAAAGAATGAGCCGAAACGGTACGGCCCAATAACCTCACGGTGCATTTCATATTTGATTTCTCCCCGCTCCATCGCTAGTTTTAACGGTTCCACCATGCCCTTGTATTTGAACCAGTCGTTAAACTCTGGAATGATGAAGTTGAAGGTTCGTTTCACATAGGCTTGCCCAATCCTAATGAACCGTGCTGGCGTCATTCCACCCGCATAACGGTTGCGTCCAGGAATCCCGTGTGGAAAGATTTTTGCATCCGGCTTCCCCAGAATCATGTCCCTAACAGAGAAGCTTTTCCCTGTTCCAGGTTCACCAAACAAGGAGAGGTTCCAACCAGTCCGCATGCCCGTCTTTCCATGTTCATGTGTAATCTCTGCGTCAGCCAGTCCGTACTGTTGAGTGATGCTGAGCAAACTGTCGAAGTACAAGATGGGCCCAAAGAGGTCTCGAAGGTAGCTTGCCAGGGAAGTTACGGAGAAGGTCTTTCCAAATTTAATAGTTGCGTCTAAACGACGCTTTAACAGGTTGTTTAAGTATTGCTCAAGCTCTTTATCCATGTTCCCGATTCTTCGACGCTCCTCCAACATGTAATCTGCTTCTACCATTCCAACAGTAGGGGTGGCACTTGTCTTTGGAGGCGCGGGCATAACGATTCCCAATTCCATTTGAACCATTGGAGAAACCTCCTCCGGAATCTTCCACTCTTGATACTGACCACCCTTATAGGATGTAGTGATGATCTTTAGCTGTTCGAGTTCCGCTAGTATGGGAAACGGGTCAACGCCCCGTCTCAAGCCTTTTTTGATCTCATTTAGGCTACAGCCTCTACCCGCCTCCACTAACGTCTTCAAGATGGCGGCGCAGTTTTTTCCATACTTCTTCTTGGCTTGATAAACATTGGCTCGAATCGTTTTATCAGACCCTTCTAGGCGCAGTTCTCCGTTTTCGAACGTGTAGTATGTGCCCCTAAACACCGTCCACTTGCGAGGCAAATGCTTATCAAAAACCTTCTTGAGTTGCACATCACTTATTTTTGACGCTATCTCAAGCGATGCATCATCCTCATTGATGTCCCACCCGCTCTCGAAGCGGTCAAAATATGGAATGTTATATTTTTTACCGATCTCAAAAAGTTCTATTCGCGGGAAAGTTCTCTTCAGCAAGAGTTTTCGTTCCAGCCGTTTATCATCGAAAGCCAATTCGCATCCCCTTAATGGAAATTAACAAGCCCATTTTTTATAACTATCGAAGGAAGCTTTTGCTTGATTAGGTATAGATTTTTAAGATTGTATCCTTCTCTTCTTGGTTGATCCAACCCTCTACTTTAAGTTCTTCCATCCCCCTAGCCAACGCTTCTCCGAAATTTTGGGTTTTAAGTAGATTGTTGAGAGAGCCTATTCTATACACGACTTCCACTAGAGCTTTATCCTCTTGCATCCTTTCGGCAAACCTTGAAGTAAACATTTCCTCCAATGCCTTTGATCTGGAATGCAAGAGAAGTTTGATTCGAGATTCAAGACTGAAGCTCCAAATGACCTTTTGAATTTTCCTTATTATGCCTTCATAGCCCATGGCGACTGCGGGCGGATGCACATGATATCGAGATTTTTTCTCGGTTTCGTATCGAAACACGTAGAACGGTACGTTAATTAAAGTAGTCTTCTCTGGTCTCCACGGAATCGTTAATTCTTTGAGCCGAGATGCGTGCAGTCTCTTCTGTTCTATGAGTTGTCCAATTAGATTTGTTATCGACGAAGTCTCTGACATCAACTCTTCAATTTCTTTCTGTGTCATCTTAATCTGAGAGTCTCGCAAGTTTTCTACATTTGAAACCTTCTTTCTTTCCTTAGCAATCATCCCCTGATAGCTTGCGCTCAATTTTTTGATTCCGTGTTCGCTTTGTTTGCGGGTGTTTTCGATAAATTGTGATAGAACTTTGAGTTGTCCTTTAGTTTCGGAAATCTTGTTTTTGCACACCTTTATCTTGTGGTCCCAATATACTACGCCTGCTTCATTGCCCTTACGCTTGCGGATCTGTTTTCTTTTCTGATAAACACGTTTGTTTCTTTCCAGCTTCTCCAGTTTTTGTTCATGCTTCTCTTTCTCTTTAAGCGCGCCTTTCAGTTCCTTCTCAGAAGTCTCAAATATTTTTTTAGTTTTGGCGTTCCGCTCTATCGTTAGTTTTTCAATTTTTTTATCTACCTCTGATTTGATGCGTGAAATCTTTTTTTCAAACGTTTCTTTTATCTGCTCAACTTCACTCGCAATTTTCTGCTCATGAAACTTTGTTTCTTCGCTTAGAGCATTGATGGCATACTGTAAACCCTTTATCTCTGACTGAGTTAATCTCCATTTGTCAAATATTTTTTCAGCCTTTTCCAGTGCAAACTTCTCATCGAGTTTCGGCGGGATTAATGTGATAGGTGCTGTTGTGTTTTCCTCAGAGGTGGGTCCTTGCGCGATGTATTGTAAGATTGTAGTAAGTGTCTCCTTGTCTGCCACAATGGCATTCATGGAAATTTGAGTCGTATCGATGAAATCTTCAAAAGTTTTTGTATGCTTCTTTAAAACGCTTCGAAAAAGCCCGCGAAGCGTTTTGCTCCTCTGGAGGTCTTCAACGAAGAGCTTCACATCTGGAGGTTTCATGTACGTGGTCGTGTGAGAAAACATCTCCAGTTCATCAACGATTATAGAGTCGTTGTCCCAAGGAATTGTCCACAAGGAATAGTGTAGTTTGGAGATAAACGAAAGTTTCTCCTGCGAAGTCCCTAGGATACGCGGCTTTTTCCTTTTTGCCTCAGCTAGGCAGAGGATAGCAGCGGTTTCCATGTCTTGCGTGAAAGGCTTTTTCCTTTCATCATCTTTAACAACGTAGGGCAATGTTATACGTGAGCTTGCCATAGTGTCATCTTCCAATGGAGTGTGTGGAGCAACTCTTCAAAACACATTTTCTTTTAAGTGTCTCCGGTATTTAGTGGTGTCCTTTTAGATTTATAATTCCTTCCACACGAGAACATTCAACTTTTATCTACTCATATAACTGTTAAGTTTGTTGGAAGAGATAGGAGAAGTTTTCCTCAACGAGCTTTGGGTTCAGTTTCTCGTATGCTTCGGTGCTACCTACGTCATACCAAAATGCGTCCGATAGATAACCGTAAACTGGCTTGCCTATTTTTACGAGGTTCGGAATTACGTGTCTCATCAAGTCAAGTCTATGCCGTTCCTTTTTTAACATATCCATCGCCTTAATGGTTTCTCCCTTTAAAACCAGTATTCCTATGCTCACTGGTTTTTCTAATTTTGGCTTTTCCACGAACCCTCTGATCTTCCCATCTTTTTCCATATCTGCTAAGCCTACCCTAACTGTGAAACCTGAGGCTAAAGCAACGGTTGCTGAAGACCGCTGATCTCGGTGATACTGCAGTAAATCTTTGAGGTTCATGTTTGTGAGGATGTCTCCATAATACACTAGCAACGTGTCTTTTACGTTGACTGCGCCCTGTTTGTAGGCGTTTAGCACGGAGCCCGCTGTTCCCTTCAGCTCCGGTTCGTCATGTACATATGAAATTTTCACGCCAAATCTAGAACCGTCATTAAAGTAGTTCAGTATTTGTTTTGCTTTGTAGTCCACCATAAGAACGAGGTCTTCAACTTCGTGAAATTTGAGGTGTCGAATTACATATTCTAGAAGGGGTTTTTGTCTTTGTCCTATGGGTAGCATGGTTTTCTGAAAATAGTATGTGATCGGTCTAAGTCTTACGCCGGGTCCCCCGCAGAGAATCAACCCTTTGATTTTACTCATAGAAGCCCCACAGGCTGTGAAACAAAAGAAGAGAAATGTGCTTTTTCTCTTCCTTTACTCTTTTTTCTCTTCTGCCTCTTCTTTTTCTTCGGTTTCAAACTCTTCGATTGGCTTTGGGGGTGGCGTTGTAGCCATTGTCCATCCGATCCAAGCTCCAATGGCTAACACAACAATGAATGCAACCAGCACTGGGATGGCGATCAACCAATATCGAACGCTGGCGTAAAGCCAATCTACGCCAAGCAATGGTTTAACTATTGCATCGTAGCCGAACAATGTAACTACGTATCCAATTGCGATAACTGCACAGACTATGAAAATCAATCCGCCAATACTTTGATCTTTACTAACCATGTCTCATTACCACTTCAACGTAGCCATGTTTATCAAATAACCCTATTATAAAGTTTGTCATCTATTCCGAGCGAAATAATTAAACGGTTCCTGATTCCCATGAAGCAATATATTTCTTCTGTTCTTCTGTCAACTCGTCGATTGCCACGTTCATCGCCTTTAACTTGAGACTCGCCACAAATTCGTCGATTTCTTTCGGAACGCTATAGACTTTTGGTTCCATTTTTCCTCTTTTCGTCAAATGTTCAACGCTTAATGCTTGGTTTGCGAAGGACATGTCCATGACTTCTGAGGGGTGTCCTTCGGCTGCGGCGAGGTTTACGAGTCTTCCTTCAGCTAGTAGGTAGAGTTTCCCTCCATCATGAATGCGGTACTCTTCTAAGTTGGGTCGGATTGTTCTTTTTGAGGAGGATATGCTCTCTAAATCGGGTATATTGATTTCTACGTTGAAGTGCCCGCTGTTGGCAAGTATGGCGCCGTCTTTCATTTTGAGCATGTGTTCTTTTCGGATGATGTGGATATCCCCGGTGGTGGTTACGAAAATGTCGCCTATTGTTGAGGCTTTGTCGATGGGTGTTACGCGGAAACCATCCATAATCGCTTCCAGTGCCTTTACCGGATTAACTTCGGTGACAATTACGTTTGCGCCCATTCCTCTTGCTCTTAGGGCGAGTCCTCTGCCGCACCATCCGTAGCCGCATACTACGAAGTTTTTTCCAGCCAGTAGGATGTTGGTGGCTCGAACGATTCCGTCTAGAGTGCTCTGTCCGGTGCCGTAGCGGTTGTCAAACAGGTATTTGGTGTACGCGTCGTTTACGGCTATGATTGGGTATTTGAGGGCTCCGGCTTTTTCCATTGCTCGTAGTCGTATGACTCCGGTTGTGGTTTCTTCAGTGCCTCCTTTTACGTCCTTTAGAGCTTCTGTTCGTTCTTTATGGATTATACCTACCAGGTCGGCACCGTCGTCTAAAGTGATTATTGGATTTTGATCGATTACTTTGTTGACGCACCAGTAGTATTCTTCAGTGGTTTCGCCTCTCCACGCATATACGTTTGTTTCTTTTTCTGCGAGTGCTGCTGCCACTTCATCTTGGGTTGATAAAGGATTGGATCCGCAGAGGGCAACTTCTGCTCCTCCGGCTGTGAGTGTTTCTACCAGTACTCCGGTTTCGCTGGTTACGTGTAGACACGCTCCTAGAGTGATGCCTTTGAGAGGTTTTTCTTTTTCAAATCGGTGTTTGATCTGGTTGAGCACTGGCATGTGCATGGATGCCCATTCGATGAGGAGTTTTCCTTGAGGAGCTAAACTTTGGTCTTTAACTTTGAAACTTGCCATTTTAGATCACTTCTGTAGTTTAGTGACTGATTATTTAACTATTGAGCTTAAGCGCGATAGGAGTTTTTCCTTTGTTTTCTCCGCCATCTCCATAACTTTGTGAACGTCTACTGTGCCGTTTCGAATGGTTCCTTTGCTGCCCATCGTTACAATGGTTCCGCCTTCTATCCTTAACCCTGTCAATGTTAATCAACCTCTAAGAGTTGGAGGTTCCAAAGTTTAAGAACTATTCTTTGTGGAAGCTGGAAACTAGGAGGAGTGTTATTCCCGCCGTGAAAAGGATTGCCTCAAAAAATTCGTGGTTAGTGATGTCTCCTAAGTCGAAAGGTCTTCCAGTGATGTAGATGTGGTGGACAACAGTGAGCAAACCTATGAGGACAAGTAGGATTCCCAGCGTTTTTCTTTCTCTCCTATTCATATTTCTCGTAGAAAGAAAAGTTGTGAACTGCTATTTAAGACAAACAGTGTTTCTTGACACAAAAGTTTAATTTTGCTTTATCTCAAGTTAATTACAAAGAAACAAGGATGTACCAAGTTGAAGGAACCCTTCGCCGAGTTTGTTAAAACTGAGCTAAAGCCCGGCACTCTACTAATCACATGTGGGCTCCCAGGAACCTGGAAAACAGAGACCTCACAGGAGATCTCAAAAATAAAGGAATACCCAATTCTTCGAACCGATTTGATTCGACTGGAAGTTCTCAAGAATGAAGACATCTTTGACGAAAAAGTTGCATCAAGTATGAGCAAACGGGAGCTTGTATACAATGAGATGGTTCGCCAAGCAGAGGATCTTGTACAGAAAAACAAAGGTGTAATATTAGATGCTACTTTTGTCACCCAGAAACTACGAAGACGTGCCGCTGAGATTGCTGCAAAACACAACGTGACTTTTGTCATTCTTCAAACTCACTGTTCTGAAGATGTGTCCATTGCGAGGATTTTAAGAAGAACCAAAGAGAATTATGAGTCAAACGCCTTAACTAGGCAAGCTTATCTTAACAACAAAAAGAGGTTTGAACCTGTTGACTTGGATGACTTGAAAAAGAGGCATCCACAACTCAAAATAGTGCACTTAACAGTCGACACAGAGTATGATCCTCCTGAGGATTGGTATATGATCGGGATGGAAAAAAGATAGTTGGACCCAGTTTCATATGATAATAGATTTGCATATTCATTCAAAAAGTTGTTCTGACGGAAACTTGACTGTTGAAGAACTTGTTAAGGAAGCTAAGATCAGAAATATTGGATTAATATCGATTACAGATCACGACTCGATTGACTGTCAAGGAAAAGCCATGGCTTTGGCAAGAAAAAATGGAATCCGTTATATTTCTGGAGTTGAATTGAATGTAACTTTCTCGCACCCCAGATATCATGAGGGTAAGTCAATATCGTTAGATTTCTTGGGTTACCAATTTAACATAAAGAATGAGGAGTTAAAGAGCAAACTTCAAAAAATTGGGGAATATCGAGAGGAAAGGGCTGCAAAGATCTTGGATAAAATTAATGCGGAATTTGAAAAAGAAAGAATTGAAAAGTTAACGAAGAACGATTTGAGGAAAATTCGAGATAGTGTTGATGGAGTGCTTGGAAGGCCTCACATAGCGGATTATTTGGTGAGAAAGGGAATTGTTAGAACCAAACAAGAAGCTTTTGATAAGTATCTTGTGAAATGCAATGTTCCCAAATATCCTCTCTACATTAAAGAGGCATCGAGACTGGTGAGAGATGCTGGAGGAATAATAGTCTTAGCTCATCCTAACGATCCTCATGGAACCTCACTTGCGGAGCTGACCAAATCGCTCCACAAACAGACAGAGATAATCGAAGAGTCGATTTTGAGCTATATTGATGGCGTCGAGTGTTGGCACTCCAGAAACGACGCCGTAACAACGAATCATTACATAAAGTTTGCAAAAAAACATGGACTAATCCTGACTGGGGGAAGCGATTGCCATCAAAAGCCGATCCTCATTGGGACGGTGAAAGTCCCCGAATATGTAGCTGAACAATTCAACTTTAAGTAAACTTTTACTGATTAAAGAATCTTCGCGTAGGTGGAGGCTAGTTTGAAGTATGCTTTTGCTTCTTTCACTGCTGTACTCTTTTCCTCACTACCTACGTTGGGGTCTTTAAGTTTGAAACTGACGACTTTTCCTCGCACGTAGGCTCGGTAGCATTTGTAGAAAGGGAGAAGTTCCGTCAATTCTTGGTCTCCAGAATATTTGATATACTTTTTAACGAAGAAGTTAGACAGATCAGCACGTTCTTTGAAGTCTAAGTCCATGGCTAAAAAGGCAATGTCAGAGACAACGTCAGAATACCTAAATCTTTCGTTGAACTCTATCGCATCAAAAATGTAGATTCGGTCCGTAACAAAGATGTTTCCCGAATGGATGTCTCCATGACAATCTCTGACTCGACCCTCCGCCACCCTCCTCTCAAAAAAGGACACGTTTCTCTTCATGAAATCGCCGATTCTTTCACGGATTAATTTGAAACTCTCTATGCCTATCGTTTTGCCAACAAACTCCCGAGTCTGCTCGAAATTTTCCTTCCAATTAGTTTCTATGATCGCTAAGGAGCCAAACTCGCTTATCCTCTTATTCGTTTCCGCCTTTGAATGGAATTCCGCGATTATCTCTGCTATTCTGTCAATAAGTTTGCTATTCACCTTGTTCTCTTCGAGGAGCTTGTTCATCATTTTTTCTTGAGGCATCTTCTTCATTTTCACAGCATATTAAACGGTTTCTCCTTCGCCTTTTATCTTGATAACGTTTGATCTGTTGATTGGAACAACCTCGAGGTACATGTCTCTGCACAGTCGCCTGTTGAGCTCTAACTCTTTTTCGCAGAATAAACATCTCTTTTCGAGGGTTGTGAAGTCTAGGAATCCGAGGTCCACAGCCTTCTTCACCTTGTAGACAAAGTTTTTGGTTAGAAAAACAAAGGATATGTGGGTTTGGATTAATTCAATTTGACCTGCTTCTTCGTCATAAGCTTCAGGTTTCATTAGAGCTTCCACGACTTGCTTCTGCACCGTCGAGCCCTCTCCAAGCATGCTACTCTCATTCCTAGTTGAACGTATCCAGCGCATGTTTATTTATTTTAGCTTCATAAATCAAATAAGCCTATCTTTTCAACCGAATTCAGGGTGCTTAATGAAAAGAATTATTCGTAGGAAAAAGTCTGGTTACGCCTTAGGCTTCACACTCTGTTTTATCGGACTGATTGTGCTGTTTGCAGTGTTATGGAAAGCGTGGCCCAACGTGTCTAATTCACCTGATGTGTTCTCAGCTTTGGGGTCATATCTCTTGACAACACAGTTTGACTTTGGCGTCGGTGTTAGTTTGAAACTGATTGACTTGACCATCATAGGGGCAGCTGTATTGGTTTTAGGAATTTTCGTTCTAGCGTTAAGCCGACAAATCTTCTCGGTTTCTGCTGGAGAAAATGTTTTGTTGAAATGCCCTTACTGCAAAAACCATTGGAAGGCAAGCCGAGCAAGCGGATATGCTGAATGTCCCAACTGCCGCCAATTCGTCCAACCAACAGTAAAGAAAATTGGAAAATAAAGTTGCAAAAGCTTTAAACCCTATCTTCTCAGCAATGGCTTGTTCAGGTGTACATCGTTGAAGAAGATTCTTTTCGTGTGCACGGGCAACTCCTTCAGAAGCGTAGTAGCTGAGGCTCTACTAAAAAAGATTCGAGGCGACATTCACGTGGAGTCAGCGGGAACCCAACCCGCACGCAAATATTCCGTAATTTTCTTCTGAAACAGTGC
>DAOVGL010000041.1 GCA_030672415.1 Candidatus Bathyarchaeota archaeon | reverse complement strand
CTATTGCATGCAGTCGGCACGTTATATAACACGGCTATCCTAAGGAGAGCCTTAACGTCGACATCGTGAGGAAGAGATTCTAGAGGATCCCAGAAGAAAATCAAGTAATCCATTTTCTCGTTAGCTATCAAGGCTCCGATTTCCATGTCTCCTCCATGAGAACCATCTTTAAGTAAGGCAATTTTTAAGCCAGTTTTGTCGATGATTTTTTTGCCGGTTCCTCCGGTTGCATATAGGTCGTGAAGAGCCAACGTTCCTTTGTTGAAGTGAATCCATTCCACTAAATCAGCTTTCTTATTATCGTGTGCCACCAAGGCAATTGTTCTTTTCAAAGTATCACCAATTCAAATCAGATTGAATACGTTCCAGTAGTCTTAAACATTTCCGCGCGCGCACTCGGTTTCTTTCAAAACTAAAAATGATAAATTAGAGAAGATGTGGCAAGCAATAGGGAGGAATAAAACTGAGTAGAAAAGAGAACCATAAACTTTTCTGGATTTTCTATGGTGCGGGCATCGCTCTAATAATGCAAGTGATTTATGACTCCTTTGAAGACCCTTTCTTCACAAGAGTTGCGTCAAAACAGATATGGGGTCTAGCAATGGTTGCTGTTACTCTGTGGATATTGATTATTTAGACTTTGAAGGAACAATACAAAAAGGAGAAACCCTAGCTTTCTCGACAGTTGAGTGCGTGAGGAGAAGACTTATTTTTTAGGATTGCCAAAATAAAGATAGTTGTCGGTTTGTGAGTTCAAGCGAGAACCTTCACCAATGCATTAGTGACATCGCTTGAACTCATTTTCACCGACACTCTATTCTTAATGTTTCAAACTTATATTTCTGGCGAAACTTCAAAGTGTTACATTAACATTTTGTCACCAATACACACTTCATCAAATTTTACATTAAGTTTTAAATGGAAAGCTCCTCGGAAAAAGAGAGCATGATTAACATGAATTTGTTAAGACAAGTCCATGCACGTTTCTTTGCGTGCGAATGGAGTGAAGAAAACAACGGAGTTTTACTGGATGGGTTTCCCATTAAAAGTGGTTTGCAAGACAATTTTGATAGACTTGTCGTGCAACTTTATTGTTTCAATACTTGCAGAAACAATGGTATTTGCACTATGGTGATTTCATATCCAGTAAACTTTTTGGGTTTTGAAATAGTTTTGGAATGTAAAGAGTTTCATAACTCCATGCTTTTGTATGTTGTGTGTAGTGCGCGCGCATGTATTCTAGAGTTTCAAAACAGATTCAGTATTCATAAATCTTAATTATTTTGAGCCAAAAAATAGATGAAAGCCTTCATGTGAGGGAGAGAAATGAAACGCTTAATGCTGTATGAAATCGACTTAACCAAAACTGACAGAACCGGGGCTTTTCCATGTCCAAAGTGTGGAGCCGTTATTTCCCCCGCTGATGAATCACAGAACGTCTACAGCATCCTAGAAAAAAAGCTCAAAGGCAATTCTTTGGAAAAGCTGATAATCCAATGCAAGTGTGGAAGTGAAATCCATCTAGTAGGATTCCTTAAGCCGTAGTTGCGTTAAATGTATCTAGAAAAACTGTAACTTCTTCATTATTATGTTGGCACAAACTTTTGAAGCGGATTCTCTTTGAGAATCTTTTGAAGCTGGTGATAGTTTAAGCCGGTCACAACGTCTCGGTATATTTCACATCGTTCTAGTCGGCGGATTCTTTCAGGACTTCGAACGACAACTTCCACCTCGTTACCGGATGGAAGAGCTAGATAAATGTGAAATGATGACTCTTTTTTACCCATCTTTGTCACGGCCAGCCACTCGGTTTTTGCGACTTTAAAGTTGCTTTTTTGAAGTTGAGCGAGAACAGTTTTTGGAGTTGAAGAAAACGTGACTATGTCTATGTCACTATTTTGATGGGTTGTTCCCCTCCAAACGCTTCCTATCAGCTTCGGATGGAAATCTTTTAGGAACTCCATTATCTTGAAGGCTTCCTTCCGCATTTGAAGCAGCCGCTCTCGTCTTGACTGCCCTTCTCTCTCCTCAGCTATCTTGTCCAACTCTTCCGCAACCTCAAAATTACTGGGTAAAACTCTCACTCCCAATGTCTTAATTGCCCTCTTTTTCGCCTGCTTATACTCCTTCTCTTGCGAAGTGTAAAGTAGGGCAGCGGCTTCCCGAGCAACTCGTTTCCTTAAATCCGCTGAGCGACTCACCTCCAACGGGGTTTTTCACCTCAAAGGGCGGTTAACAAAAAAGAAACGTTGTTACGCTACCATAGTGGGTTGCAGAACCAGCTTGGACTTTCGGATACCCACGTGGCGCAAGGGAGCTATTTTCTTCGCCTCATTGTACACGTCAGACGCTATTTTCTGCAAAACAATCTCCTGAACAAACTGATCAAACGTAAGAACGCTCGCTTTTTCCTGAACTATCCTCCTCATGATACTGCGTATTGCCTTTTCCTGTGAAGTTTTGATGCGGATGAGGGTGAAAGCGCAAACTCCTACTCTCATTCGGTAGCTATCCTTTGTCGTTACGCCTAGAACTGTATCCACCCGCGTGGTTCTCCTTCGAACAAGGCTTCTTAAATAGTCACGGGAGTACTCATGTCCCTTAAAGATTGTGCGTGCGGTTTTACCTTCCACTTCAGTGATCTGAAAGTACATTTTCAAATATTGATGAGCAAAATCGTTAGTGAGATCGTAAAGCGTGGCGTCCACGGTCCTTCCAACCAGTTTTTCAGGGTCATCAGATGGCACGGCTCCCAATTCAGTTTCGCCGAAGTATGAAGGAGAAACGATCGCGTACCATTTCTTGCCCCGCCACTTATCTCTTACACGTTTTTTCTTTACCGACGCGGTGAACCTCCGTTGTGACTGAGAATTTGCGTGGTGATATTAAAAGCTTTAGCGGCGTTCTATCTTTTCGTTTCCTCTCATGAATTGTCTTAAAACCTTGGGGATGATTATAGAGCCGTCTTTTTGTTGAAACTGCTCTAGAATCGCCATCATCGTTCGACTGGTTGCGAGGGCAGTGTTGTTTAAGGTGTGCACAAAACCAGCTGGTGCCTGTCCCTCTTTCTCTCTAAATCTTATGTTTAATCTCCTCGCTTGATAATCTGTGCAGTTAGAGTTGGAGCCAACCTCCCTATAATTTCCATCAGACATCCAAACTTCTATGTCATATTTTTTCGCCGCTATCATACCAACGTCTCCGGTGCAGACGTTAACAACTCTAAAATGTAGCCCTAAACTTTTGTAGAGGTCGGCAGCGTTTTTTTGCAGTTCTTCATGAAATTTCCATGAATCTTCAGGTAGGCAGAAGATGAATTGTTCAATCTTGTTGAACTGATGCATCCTAAATAACCCTTTAGTGTATTTGCCATGCGCTCCAACCTCTTTCCTAAAACAAGGGCTAACTCCAACTAATTTTATCGGCAAATCCTTCGCAGTAATCACCTCGTTCATAAAGATTGCAGCCAATGGATGCTCGCTCGTCGCTATCAAGTACAAGTCTTCTTTTTCTATCTTGTACAGCTGGTCTCCAAAGAATTCTAGGTCCGTAACTCCCAAGTAGGGTTTTTTGCGCATCATGAAGGGCGGCTCTATTAGTAGGTATCCTCTCTTCATCATGAAGGCTATTGTATAGTTTAAAATAGCATAATCCAGCAGAACCATCTCTCCCTTTAGATAGTAGAAGCCGTGACCCGCAACCTTAGCGGCTCTCTCAGCGTCTATCAAATCCAAGTTCAAAGCGATTTCCAAATGATTCTTTGGTTCGAAATCAAATTTTGGCGGTTCGCCCTCCGTTTTTACAACAACATTTTCCATTTCATCCTCGCCGACGGGAACCGATTCATGTAGAATGTTAGGAAGACTCAGCAAGATCCGATTTATTTTTTCTTTATAGTCCTTAATTTTCTTCTCCAACTTTTCAATTTCTGCGGGTATCTTCTGTGCTTCTTCAAGTTTTTTGCTAATATCTTTCCCTTTCTTCTTTAGGCTTGCAATTTCAGTGGTTATCATTTTTCTTTTGTGCCTGAGCTTGTTCGCCTCTGTTAACAGTTGCCTCCATTCCTTGTCGTATTCAATCAAATCCTCTAGCATCTTGAGTTTTTCAGTGGCTCGTCTTTTCTTTAAGTTCTCTCTCACAACTTCTGGATGCTCTCTGATCAGCTTTATATCCAACATGTTAGCGCGTCAACCTCGCTCCAACTTATATGAGGCTTAGTTTAAAAGTTAGGATGCAAAAATCGTTAAGAGCTTACTTCTAGTTCCTTTGCTGCTGAGAAGGCTTTTTCCGCTGTTGAAACGCAGCTCAAGAGGTCGTCGATTGTTGCTATAAACGTTTGAAGTTTCAGTTCACATCGGATCTGCGTCAACACTTCAGATTCATTCCTCGTTGTTTCAACAAATAATCCAGACGGAACATTCACGTTGTCTGGCGAGACAGCTTGAGCAACGGCTTCCGCCTCCCTTTCGTTTTCGTAATAAAGCCTAATCTTAGCCTCCATGTTACGTTTCCTTCAAGCTTTTCTTAACAAGTTCGTCCACAAGTTTTACGAAGGATTCTATGTTTTCGACAGGAACCTGAGCTCCAGCAGCAACATCATGTCCTCCCCCTTTGCCCGAATATTTTTCGGCGGCAACTCGCAGAATTTCTCCAAGGTTGAGACCTTTACTCTTTACGCTTTCTGACGCCCTCGCCGACACCTTGATCAAGCTTTCCCCATGGACAGTAGAATAAGCGATTATTGGTTTTTCGTGTTTGGGAAGACTGTTGGAGAGGATGGATGAAACTGTTCCTATCACGTTTTCGTGGATGAAATCTTCGCCTAATACCAAGTAGATGTTGTTTAACTCTGTTATGCGTTCGGGTTCCTCATTCAACCAGTTTAGATACTTGGTGATGTTTCGTCTATACTCTTCCAACATGGCGTTAGCTTGTTCAAGAGCTATTGCTCTATCTCCCATGCAAAGAGCTATGCCGAGGCCAGGCTTCTCCATACGTCCAGTGGCGTTAAGCAGAACCGCGAATTCTCGAGCGTCTCTAAGCGGAGTCCAAGGTTCTTCATGGGTCAGTGTGTAAACGCTTCTGATCAAGTTTAGTGCAAAGTCGCTTGGAAACCCCTTGGATGCTAGGTAGTCGGCGAGTGCAGAAAACAATTTCTTTTTCTCCTCATCTGAGAGGTCTCTCAAAGCTCGCCATTTGTCCTTGCTCTTCGGCTTGATTCCAGCGCGCTTTACTAAGAAGGAATAGCTTGCATCTTCCTGTCCGCTTATGCCAGGGATAAATGGATTTGTGGTGTAGGCTAATGCCTTGTGTATAGGGCGTGTCTCTCTTCCAAAAAAGAGAAGATCGGTTTCAAGTTTAAGAAAACCAGATTTCACCCCGTCTTCCACAATTATTTCGTTGACTCCGCCCAGCTTCTTATGCTCATATTTGTCTTGTAGGTCTCCAAGAGCTCCAACCGTGGCTACGCTAGCTAAATCAACATTTGTTTCGTCAAGAGCCTTAGCCACTAGGTAAGCTGTTCCAGCCCCGCTGATATCGCGGGATCCGTTGATTCCGTGGAGGTGAGGATTTACGTGGATGAACGTTGATGGAGATTCGCCGACAGGTTGATGATGGTCAAGAATGATCACACGGTGTTTGGATAAACCTTCGCCTAGTAAGTTGAGGTAGCCGCTCCCAAAATCGGTGAATATAATCAGGGTGTCTTTTTCTGTGACAGCTATTCCCTCAACTACGTTCTCATCCAACCACCTTTCAATTCGAACGCGAAACTTCCCTCCTAATCTAGCTAAACATTTTCCCATAATGGCTCCCGCAGCCAACCCGTCCGCATCGTAGTGGGAAGCTACGTGGATGGGTTTCTCTTTTTCAATGTACTCACGAATGAGTTTAGCTGCATTAGATGCACTGTTCAAGAAGCCTTTGATTTCTTCTTTCTTCACGGTCACGGGAACTCCAAAATTAGATGAGAGTTGCGGTTTTTGCCTTGTATTTCCAGTCTGGCGGCAACGCTCCAGTGCGCTTATAGTATCTTGAGAGTTTATGAATTTTGGCTTCCGCGTTTTGGAGGGCTCTCTTGTTGTATAGGTCTTTCTTGTTCTTTTCAAGGTGAACGCGAAGGCTCGCGGCTTTTTTCAACAAATTTTCCAAGTCTTCTGGTATGGAAGGTCCTAATTCTGCGTCTTTCAAAACTTGGGTGATTGATCTTCCTATGATGGGTTTGGTTAGTGGTATGCCATGTTGATCGCGTAGGATGATTCCAATCTTGCTGGCGGCGTGTCCTTCCTTTGCAAGTTTGATAACTAGAGCTTCAACTTCTTCTGGTTTGTACCTGCACCAGATGGGAGGCCGTTTGCTGACGGGTCGAACGGAATGCGAGGCCCCTCTATGTTTCTTTGGCAACTTTTACTCTCCAGATAGTATCTTTAAGAGCGAGAAACTGCTGATATTTAAAACCTTCGTTAAATAGTTGATGTTAACACTCAATTTTTTGCAGACGCAACATGGACAAAAAATAGGGGTTTTTGAGTAGGGCTTATTCTTCGCAACATTTGACGCAAATTGCCGTCTGCGTTAGGCAGACTCCATCTACCCCATGTATGCCCTTCGCAACAGTCTCGCCAACATCTTTAATATCTTTCACCTCGAAGGTGGCTATCACATCAAAAGTACCAGTAATCGAACAAGCTGTTTTGACACCTTTAATCTTCACCACTTCCGAAGCAACTTCCAATGCTCTGCCCTTCTCCGCGTCTATAAAGACATATCCCGTAATCAATTTGTAACCTCCCCACTTCATTTTGTCACTCGGTAAATATAACTTATCCGTTACAGTGAAACAGGCAAAAAGCTAACAGAAAAAGAGAAGAACCCTTGCTGTGACCAATATCCGCTCTAGATGTTTGACGTGTACCATTTAACGAATTTGCGCAGGGCTTGAGCTCTATGTGAATATTTATTCTTCTCAGTCATAGCCATCTCCGCAAAGGTTTTGTTAGGACTAGCAGAGGGTTCAAATATCGGGTCGAAGCCAAAGCCTGAGCTTCCACGTTCTTCTAGAGATATTCTTCCTTCAACCTTGCCGTGAAAACACTTTGACAGTTCTTCTGAACTGCAGAAGGCAACTACAGATTGGAAATAAGCGTCCCGCTTTTCCACGTTTCCCATCAGTTTGAGAATTCCCTCAAGTCCTATTGTCCGATAAACATGGGAGGAGTAGGGTCCAGGAAAACCATTTAACCCCTTTACGAAGAGTCCAGCGTCCTCCACGATGATGGGTAGTTTATACTTTTTCGTAGCATCTAAAGCGCTGGCTTTAGCTATGTTCTCTATACTGTCATCTTGAACCTCAACCTTTTTTACCCTGAGAAGAGCGGTTGCAACCCTATGTTCAGCCAGCACTAGTCGGGCTTCATTAAACTTGTGAATGTTACTTGTAACGAAAAAGACTAGTCTACCCAGCGGAAACCGCCTTTGAGGTGTCAAATTAATGTTATTCTCCTTTTCATGAGTACGCATTAAAGGGTGATTAAGACTTCTTATTTATTTTATCTCAACCAGCAAAGATAGTTTTATAAGGGTGACAGACCCAAATCCTTCGTTCATGGGGATATCTGCTTTGGCAAAGGCATTCGTTCTAATAAATGCGGAAACAGGCTCCGAAAAAAGCGTTGTTGAAAAAGTGAAAAGCTTGAAGCACGTGAAGGAAGCCTATTTTGTTTTCGGAGTATATGACGTCATAGCCCTTGTTGAGGCCCCAAGTATAGATGACCTAAGAAACACAATACACAACGCAATGAGACAGGTGGAAGGAATCCGATCAACAGTTACTATGGTCGTTATAAGGTAAACTCGCCGCATACATACAAGCATCACCTATCGGAAACATGGTGAAAATGTTAGGTTCTCTATGGTTTTTCCCCAGACAATTAGCCGTCGTGCGCGCATTAACCAAATCGTGACTAGGATTGTGAATGCAAATGTCAAGTTCAGTTTACAGCTCTCTTTACTATAATCTCTTCACACCTACTATCATTTCTAATTACATTAAAATTTAAAAAAAGATGTGCTAAACATCTTTGCAATTTAAATGTTGAAGAAGAAAGTCAGAAAGAGAATTAAAGTTAAAAAAGATACATGCAGGTGAGACAAAAATGAGCAAGAAAGCGAGAGTTTTCATCGTTGGTTTAGACGGTGCGACATTTGACTTAATTCTCCCATGGATAAGGGATGGAAGGTTACCCTCACTTTCTCACATGATGGAAAATGGCGTATACGGTGAGCTTAAGTCTACAATACCCATTTTGACGCCAGCTGCATGGTCTTCCTTTATGACGGGAAAAAACCCAGGAAAGCATGGAATTGTCGGTTTTTTCACTCGAGAAAAGGAGGGCTATGGTGTAAAGGTTGTGAACTCTACGGATAGGTCCGCGAGGGAGATATGGACCATATTGAGTGAAAACGGCAAAAAGGTTGGAATAGTAAATGTACCCCTCACTTACCCTCCGAAAAGCGTTAATGGATTCATGATAACTGGCATGATGACTCCTCCTAAATCAGATAACTTTACTTATCCTACGCTACTTAAAGAAGAAGTAGAGAAGGTTATTGGTGGAAGCACGTTAGATCCTCTACTTACCTCTCTGGAAAGGGAAGATGTTTTCATCAATGAGCTTTTTGGCTCCACTGAGAAATTGGCAAAAATCAGCCTACTTCTCATTGAAAAACAGGAACTAGATCTCTTCATGGTTGTATTTAACGGCACTGATTATATCCAACATAGGTTCTGGAAATACATAGATCCTCAGCATTCAGAGTATAAAGCCGAAAAGTCTGTGGGATATCGGAAAATGTTTCTTCAGTTTTATCAGAAAATAGACGAGATTCTCGGGAACTTTTTAAAAATGGCTGGTGAAAAGACGACAGTAATCGTTATGTCTGATCATGGAGCCGGGCCTTTGCACAAGTATATACACGTTAATTCATGGCTTATGCAAACTGGTTTGCTAAAACTAAGGAAGCGGCTAATAACAAGGCTCAAATGCTTCCTTTACAAAATTGGGATAAGCCCTGAGAAAATTGTTAACGCTTTGTTTTCAATACATCTCGGAAACATTAGAATCAAAACAAACAGGACAGATAAAAAGCTTCAAAACATTTCAACCAAGTTCTTCATGTCTTTTTCAGACGTGAACTGGTCAAAAACAAAGGCATATTCCATCGGATCGGGAATTATCTACATTAACCTCAAGGGAAGAGAACCATCGGGAACCGTAAGCCCAGGGCAAGAATATGAAAGTTTGAGAGAGCAGATTACCACTCGTTTATATGAATTTAAGGACCCTGAAACAGGCGAGTTTGTTATTGAAAAAGTCTACAAAAAAGAGGAAATTTTCACCGGGCCCCACATAGACACATTACCGGACTTAGTTTTCATCCCAAAACCCCGTTATACGACTTTTGAAGAACATGGATTTGCAGCCAATTCTATTATCACCCAATCTAAGTTCGTTTCAGGCACCCACAAGTTAAATGGTATTTTTATAATGAAGGGGGGCGGAATCAAAAAAAGTACAACTTTGCAAGAAACCAGTATCATGGATGTCGCTCCGACTATACTATATTTGTTAGGTCTACCTATACCTACGGATATGGATGGAAGAGTATTGGAAGAGGCTCTAACTTCTTCCTATTTACGTTTAAACCCAATAAGGTACGCAAAGGATAGCACACGATTTTTCTTGAAGAAAAGGGACGAAGTATGTGAAAATGAGGCTGAAATAAAGTCAAGGCTTCGAGCACTCGGATATATACCCTAGCCCTGAGCGCGTGCGCATTGTTTTATTTTCTCTTGGAAACACATTATTTTCGTTATACATTATGTATGTATTTCGCCATAAAAAAAGGAGAGTTAAGCTGGAGAGCGTGTATGCAAGAACCACGCTGGCGCGGGGTTATTTGAATTGTTATTTTTTTCCTTTTTCAACAATTCGCCAATTTCCATGTAGTATTGAAGATATCGTAAGCCCTTATTTGTTGTTTTGTAGCTTCTTCTCTTTGGGTTCCCAACAGCTTCAAGAAGATTTACGTCTAAAAGAAATGGTAAGTAGTCGCTTATCTGTGAAAAGCTCAAACTTGCTCTATACATGATCTTCGTCTTACCCGAACCCCTTCTGGCTACGTCCAAGACCTCGGCGATAATAGATAAACGATTACGATTTCTACGTGGACCACGGAAGGAGTCAACCAACCCAAAATCCTCGCTAAAACTTTTCTATAATCTTCATCTATAACAAAAAACATCGAAACTTAAAAACAGTTTTCTCGGTAGCAAAATATTCCAAAACGTGAAATATCGCGTGCGTGTGGAGAATAAAGACACAAGATTCATAAATGGTTTATATAAAGTAGATCCAGAATTTGAAGAGGGGTTTGCGGGTTATGCAAAGGTTAAAGCTGGAAATGTATGTTGATGCCCTAAAAGTTCTGGCTCGTCATGGACCGTTAAAGCTAACTCACATCATGCGCGCGCAAAATAACGTTTTGCTATTTTCTATCGGAAACATAACGCCCTCTTCTCTCTATCTCTTGAACCTTTTTTAACACCTGTCTTGCCACATTGTCTCCCACAACACTGGTATACCCATCCATGACTGCGTCAAAACACTCTCTTACATGCTTGTAATGTGTGCTCTGAAGCGCTCTTTTCATAAGGTGTAGGTCCACTCCTCTGACCTCCAGTTCCTTGGATCGCTCACTTAAACCGAAGTCCACGAAAACAACCTTGTTCTGCAGGGTAAGAATCATGTTGGAGGTTGTAAGGTCGCTGTGGATGATCCCGTGGTTGTGAAGCTGACCTATCAGCTCGCCAATGTGACGACACAAGCGTTGTCTATCTTCTGAAGGAAGATCATTGAGAATCTGCTTGATCTGCTTACCCTCAACGAACTCCATGATTATTGTTGTCTTTGCAATGTCAACCATAAAAATAGTGGGCGTCGGAACTCCAGCCTCCTTCGCTTTATGAATATTCTGAGATTCATGTATGGTTCGGTAAAACCGAATTGCCTCGTCTAACTCTGCGACACGATATTTTTTCGGTGATCGCTGCTTCATAATCACCTTATGACCATGCCAGTCTTCTAGGTATAGGTTTGCTTCAGCACCCTTTTTTATTAGCAATGTTCAGCCTCCAACCCACAGGATTGGAACTTCGTCCAGCCGCCACTTCAGTTTGACGAAGCTTTCCTCTATGGGAAGTGTCACGTGATGTTGATAGGCGAGAATTCCTGTCCAAGCAATCATGGCTCCGTTGTCTAGGGCGTACTGCTTTGGAACCATACAGAACCTAGCTTTGTGCTCTTCAGCAACGGACTTAAGCATAGACTGCAGTCTCTTGTTAGCTGCAACTCCGCCAGTTAACAGAACCTCCGGCTTCTCAGTGTGAGCTAATGCCCTCTCTGTAACCTCAGTTAACATGGAAAACGCAACTTCTTGAAGACTAAAACAAACGTCTTCAAGACTATGCTTTTCATCATGAAGTAACTGAACAGCAGCTGTGAGAAGCCCGCTGAATGACAAATCCATACCCTTCACTGTGTATGGAAGCGAAATAAGAGCTTGACCGCGACTCGCCAACTCCTCAACCATTGCACCGAGAGGCATTCCCTCCTTTTGGTGTAACCCCGCCTCTCGAGCGAAAACGTCAAGACAGTTCCCCACCGCTATGTCTAACGTTTCACCGAAAACACGGTATCGCTCCGCTTCGAAGGCGGAGACTAATGTGTTTCCTCCTGAAACATAGAGAGTAACTGGATCCCTTGCTTCTGCAACAAGTTTTCCTATTTCGATGTGCGCCACGCAGTGGTTGACCCCCACTAACGGAACTCTAAGGTATGAGGCTAGGGCGCGGGCTGCTGTTGCGCCGGTGCGTAGACATGGACCTAAGCCGGGTCCTTGAGAAAAGGCGATGATGTGGATGTCTTGGGGCTTTACTTTTGCCCTCTGAAAGGCTTTTGCCAAGACTTTTCCAGCAACTTCAGCGTGATGTCTAGCTGCTTCGCGCGGGTGGATGCCGCCTTTCTCAGGCACGTATGCGCTGATCACGTTAGTGAGAATCTTACCGTCGAAGGAAACTATTCCAACGCTGAAATCGTCGGCTGTGGATTCGATGCCTAAACAGTAAGAAGCGGCTGAAGGACGCTTCAGCAACGTTTTCAGCTCCTTTTTGTTATCATCACGTATTTGTAGATTAGGATACTCCCCAAACTCACATTCAGATACACTAGAAAGTTCGCTATAGGAGCATTGAAAAATAGTGCAGGAGTCCAACTGGGAAGCCATGTCCACCACCCTAGATGAAAAGCCAAGAATTCAAAGGGTAAGTCGATGATTATACCTGTTAAAAGTCCAGCAATCCAACCTAATTTCTTGTAAGCCATCCATGATGTGTGCCCTATGATTACCCAATAAGCAATGATGATTAGGGGCACATCGAAGACATGAAGGAAAGTATCTGCGTAAGCGTACATTTTCAGTGAGATTCCTACCCGTTCTAGGGTGATGGCGGTAATGGCGAAGATAGCGTTTATGAATAGGAACCGTTTTTTCTGAGGCTTAAAGAGAGGCTTCACTTTTAGTCACGGTCTCCAACATTTTTACGTCTTAATGCTATTTGAAATAACCTGTCTCCTTTTGAATGTTGCTACTGACTCTAATAAGAATTTGAATTAATAGTAATTCTACGTGTTTTGAAACGTGGGTAAGTCAATTATAAAATACAATATCGTCCCTAAATTTACCTGAGTTACTGCTGGAATGACTCCCGCAAACCTGCGCGCGCATTGGTTTTTGTTAGTTGATATATAACGGTTTTTGTAATATTACGATTATTGAAATAGATTGCTTATAGAAGACTTGTCTAGAAGATTATAGAGCTGATGGAAGTTTCAAAATTGCCGACCAGAAAAGATGTGGCTGTGTGGATTTCAGGCTACCTAACTTTCCTGTCAATTCTGTTTACCTTCGACGCCTTCTTCTTCTTTGAAAGCCCAAACTCGCTTCTGAAACTCCAACCCGTTTATGCGGCAATTCACGGAATATTCGGAAACATAGACGCCTCAACCTATCTCTGGTTAACCTCAATTTCAACTTTCATACTTTTCGGCATCACCTGCACTTTTGTTTTTCAAGACCCGTTCACACTTCTGATCAAGAAATTAGCTTCGGAAGCCCAATCAGAAGAGAACCAAATGGACGACTCTTTCGAATCAAGCTTAAACACATTAGAAATGATTAACCATTCTCTGACGCATCACAGTATAGACCTTAACGAAGTAAAGAAAAGCTTGCGCAACCTCAAAGACAGCGTAGAGGCTATGAAAATCGGGATGACAAAACTGACGGCAAAACTGGCAAGCTTGGAAAGAGGAATAACAAAGACGATGGAATGTGCATCCTGTGGGAACAAAATACTACCAGAATTTAAGCTATGTCCCTACTGCGGAAAAGAATTATCCGTGTACAGAAACACACCTGCACTGATACGCCAATAGAGGAGCGTGTAATGAAATGTTAGTTTCCTAAATGCGCGCGCTTGATAACCTATGGAAAAATTAAGCCTCTTATACATCTGTTTCTCTCCTCCCCTCTCTTTTTTCTTTATATACTTATCCATGGAGGGGTTATGAATAGAAACTAAAGTTAGGTGAATGAAAAAGCAGGGATGTTAGCTTTTAGTTCAATTATGCCCGGAGGCTTAAAAACCGACGTTAGCGTGAAGATTTTAACATTTTTGTCTGCGACTTTTTTAAGTAACTCAGAAAATTGTTGGTCAACTTCATAGTTTGGCTTTAAGACCTTTGCGTCAGGTCGTTGAACAGAAAACAGGATTCCCGCGTCGAAACCTTGCTCTTTGAGACTCATTAAACATCGAAGATGCTTACTTCCTCGGAGAGTGGGCGCGTCTGGGAACATGGCTACGCCGTCTATAATGTGGGTGACGGATTTTACTTCCAGAAAAAAGCAGCGAGCGTCTTGTTTCAGCAGAACATCTAACCTAGAACGGTTTACCTTAACGTTTTCGCCTGCAACTCGATAGTTCTCAAAAGGCTTGAACAGTTTCTTTTCGATAGCCGCCTTAACTGCGAGCGTTGAGAAGCGGGTGTCCACGATAACTGGAACTCCTAAAGGCTCTACTGCAAACAGATCATAGGAACTCTTACGTCCAGCACGACATCGTTTTTGAACGTAAACTTTTGCCTGAGGAATCAAAACTGTGACAAGTCTACCAGAGTTGGGGAGATGCGCAAGAGTCTTCTGCCCGTGGAGCTCGACTTCTGTCATGAATCGGTTCAAACGACACAGGAAGGTGCCTGTCTCAAGCTTTTCTGTTATGTTTATAGCCACCATGTGAACACCAAAACAATTCTGTAATCCACATCCAAAGGATAACCATCTAATTACTCTTTAAACACTTAAGCGAAGCAAAAAGACAACCTACCTACGTTTTTCCAGTTCAAGTTTCAAGAGCTGGAAGTCGCTTTCAAGATTGCTTCCGTACTTAGCGTTGTACAAAGCGGCTGCCGGATGATACATGGGCATCACAGAAACTCTTAAACCGAGAATGTTCACTTCATACATTTTTCCGCGAAGCTTAGTGATACCTTCAACCTCTTTGAAGCCAGCCTTCGAAAGAATGTAAAAAGTATGGTCACTTTACACTCTTGCGCTTGGACATTTTTCACTCAGTTCTGATCTTTAATAAACTTTGGTTGCTGGGAGTAGAAGTGTATAAGTAAACGGTTTATAACCGTGTTTTGGAAACAGATAAACTCAACGAAGAATAACTCTTAACTTACGGAGGAAAGAAACTGCCCCACAGCTTCCATGAGCTTTACGCTTTGATGCTTAAACTAGACTGCGGTTTATGCGGCAACCCTTCATGCCGAACAATGGCGAGAAAGATCGCCACTGGAGACACAAAACCTGAACAGTGCTTCAATCTCTCCACCCGGCCAGAGTATAGGCAAAACTTACAAAAAATCAGGCAGCTTTTGCGAGAAGGCGTAGAAATCGGAGCAAAAGGAACAATTGTTATTGAGGATACGGGCATAACCTACATTCACCCCTGCATTTCCGAGACTGGGAAGGTAACTGCAGAAGCAAGGCTGACAACGAGTCCAGAAGGAACCGTGGATTTGAAGTATGGGTTTTACGATCCTATACAGCTCTGCATGATGCTGAGCATGACAGGTTTCTTCAAGGACATACGGTGTTCACCTAACCTTGGAGTAGGAAGAGTCACCGTGGACGACAAAACAGTCCTAATCTATAAAGATGGAAGAATCAACGTAAGAAGAGCCAAGGACAAGGAAGACGCCATTCAAACAATACGCTTGGTCTCTCGCAGCCTCTGGGGCGCCATCATCTGCTCCTATTGCGGCAACGCCGGCGTGGACTGTGCCTCAGGTGGATGTAAGAACTGTATAACCCACGTTTGCCCAGTTATAAGTGGCGGTCCCCCAGATCCAACCGCGACCAGTCGTGGTTCAATTCAACAGACCACCGCATCCACCATTTTTGACAGGGTGAAAACTTTAGAAACAAAGAGATATTTTGAGGAGGGAGTGAAGCAGCTCGACGACGCCTTTGACGTTTTTGAGAAGGCAAGCCTAAAGGTTCTGGAGGAACGGGGTTTTGATAGCTCAGCGTTGAAAGCGATAGAAGATAAGATTGCTAAGGTAAACAAGTTAGCCATCAAGTTTATCGTGGAGACCCCGGGCGCGTACGACGCCGCCATCGGTTTGATACTGAGCGGAGTAGCTATAGACCTGACAAGAGTGGCAGATGGACTCAAGATCGTGGCATCCTCGAAAAAAGCGTTGTCTCCTAAACTTAAAGAACTCTTTTCGGAGGCAGTCACCATAGCAACTGAAGCATACTACGCTTTTAGAGCAGTGGATTTTGAGAAGGCAAAACGTACCGCTGAGCGGTACACGGCGTTTCGAAAGCGGTGGACAGAAGCTTTCAGAAAGATGTCGGAAAAGGATGTGCTGACAGGGATTGAAAAAATAGCAGTAAACGGATTTTACATGTCACGCCTTCTAACAAAGCCTCTGCCCACCTAAGAGTTAAAGAAGCTGCTTATTTGGCTATTGTTTCAGCTATTTCTCCCACAGTGGACACAAGCTTATCAACTTCATCCCTCGTGTTGTAGAGGTAGACAGACGCTCGAACGCTCCCAGGTTTGCGGATGATGTTTTTAGTGAGAGGGAGGGCGCAGTGATGCCCTGAACGTACCATAATGTTTGCTGAAACATCCAGTGCAAGAGCTACATCGTGGGAGTTCAAGTCACCCACATTAAACGCTATGAGGCCAATTCTGCACTCTGGTTCTGGACCGTAAACCTCGACTTTGGGAAGCCCTGTAAACCCTTCATACATCTGCTTCGTTAGCTCTCTCTCGTGTCTCTCAATGTTTTCCATCCCAATTTCTCTTAGATAGTCAATTGCCGCCCCGAATCCTATGGCTTCAGCAACACTTGGGGTTCCAGCCTCAAATCTCATAGGACTCTTCTCAAATGTGTAGTAGTCGAGGCCCACATCTGAAATGGTTCCCCCACCAACGAATAAAGGCTCAACCTCATCTATCAGTTCCTCTCGAATGTAAAGGGCGCTGGACCCTGTTGGACCACACATTTTGTGACCGCTGAAGGCGAGGAAGTCACATTTTATCTTTCGGACATCTACTTTCATGTGGGGAACTGATTGGGCGCCGTCCACTAGGACGTAGGCCCCGTGCTCATGTGCAATCTCAGTGATTTCTTTAAGAGGCGTAATCGTTCCTAATACGTTTGAAACATGAGTTATTGCTACCAGCTTTGTTTTGTCATCGATTGCTCTCTCGAAGTCCGCTGGGTCTAGAAGCCCATGTACAATCGGTTCTTTAGGCTTAACAATTTCCAAGTCCACGCTGTGTTTATTCTTTAAGCGAATCCATGGAATGAAGTTGGAGTGATGCTCAATGAGTGAAGTTACAATTTTGTCTCCTTTCTTCCAGTTTAAGCTATTCGCAACGAGGTTAATTCCCTCAGTAGTGTTTCGCGTCATAATGATTTCTGTCTCAGATTTTGCGTTAATAAAATCTACAACCTTGGCACGAGCCAGCTCGTACTCCGCACTTGCTTTCTGAGATAAACTGTGGATGCCACGCCCAACGTTAGCTCGATATTGACGGTAAAACTCCAGCATCTTTTGAAGCACGGGTTCAGGTGTAAGGCTGCTTGCGGTGTTATCTAGGTAGATTACACCTTTTTCCAAAATTGGAAAATCTTTTCTTATTTTTTGTACGTTAAGCAACGTGCACCATCCCTGAAAAACAGACGTGTTCACAATTATACATTTCTATTCACGGTTCAAATCAAACTTTATGGACAGCATGTTTTGTGGATAAATCTTATTCGAATCCAGATACGACATATAGTTCTAAGGGTGAAATTAAAATGGCAAATTTCGAGCGCACTTACAAAGACGTCAAGATCGTAGTTACAACTGGTGACATTACAAGACAGAAAGTAGATGCCATCGTGAACCCAGCTAACAGCCGCCTTATTATGGGCGGTGGAGCCGCCGGAGCCATCAAAAGGGCTGGAGGAAAAGAAATCGAGGATGAGGCGGTCAAAAAAGCTCCAGTTCCGGTTGGAAAAGCCATAGCAACAGGAGCGGGAAGACTTGAGGCAAAACACGTAATCCACGCACCCACAATGAAAATGCCCGCCATGCGCATCGGCACAGAAAATGTAAAGTTAGCGATGAAAGGCGCATTGGAATGCGCTGAGCAGTTGGGAATTCAGAGCATAGCTTTCCCTGGAATGGGCACCGGTGTCGGAGGCCTCCAACTCGGGGAAGCCGCCGCCATCATGGTAAAGGCGACAAAAAAGCATGTTGACAGTGGTACGTGTTTGAAGGAAATGGTTTTTGTCGGATTTAGAGATGAGCTAACCAACGCCTTGAAGAAGGTGGTTGAGGAAGCACCCTGACTTCAGCCGAGTTTGTCGGACAAAACTGTGCATAGCAGAAATTATCTTCAAGAAAATGTCGGATTCAGGAGAATAAAGTTTCCACTTTCCGACAGTCTTAAATAGTTGTTTCGCTTAATCCTTTTTAGAAAGTGATATTGTGTCGGAATTTGATGGAAAAAAGCCGAAGACCAGAGAGGAATTCATCAGATTGTTGACAGTTGCAAAAGAGAAAGAGCGAGATATGCGGGTGACTGTGAAGCGTAGGTCGACAAAACCGACAGTTTCTGGCACGGCGAAGATAATGAAGGTGCATCGTGATACACTTTACGAGTGGATGAGAGAATTTGATGTTGAATTTGAAGATGTTGGTAGGAGAGAGTTGATACCAGCTCATGTCTTAGGAAAACCTGAAAGGTTCACCTACCTAATAGGTGAGGCGTTGATGGGTGAAGGGTCCGAAGTTGCGCATGTGGACTTGATAATTGGCGATAAAGACGGTCCAGTGGGGAGTGCTTTCGCAAATGGTTTAGCTACCTTGTCTGCGGGTCATACGCCTCTTCTTGCAGTTATTAGGCCTAACCTTCCACCTAAGCCTCATACCCTATTGGTTCCTAAGGTCACTGTGAAGAATCTTGAGCAGGCGGGAAAGATATTTGGTCCTGCTCAGGCAGCGGTAGCCAAGGGAGTAGCTGACGCTGTTGAGGAAGGCGTTATACCAAAGGATAAGCTTGAGGATTGGGTCATAATAATCAGCGTTTTTGTGCATCCAGAAGCAAAAGACTTTCGAAAGATTTACCAGTACAATTATGGAGCCACAAAATTAGCTTTGAAAAGAGCTTTAGCCAAATATCCTCCGCTGGAGAAAATAATGTATGATAAAGACAGAGCCACACATCCAATAATGGGTTACAAAGTGCCACGATTATGGAGACCTCCTTACATCCAAATCGCTCTCGACGTTCCAAGCTTAGGAAGGATAAAAACGATTATAAGTGAATTGCCGAAAAGCGACAGGCTTATTCTAGAAGTCGGCACTCCCCTACTGAAGAAATATGGAACAAGGGTGATTCGTGATCTTAGGGAATTAGCTCCAGACGTTTTCATAGTGGCAGATCTAAAAACCCTTGACGTGGGAAAGGTAGAGGTTGACTTAGCCTTTGATGAAACCGCGGATGCAGTGGTGGCTTCAGGCCTAGCAGCTTCAGCAACACTTGACAAATTCATTTACGAAGCAAAGAGACTGGGAATCTATGCGATTGTAGACATGATGAACGTGGAAGACCCTGTTCAAAAACTTCGAGTGTTGAAAACATTTCCTGACATCGTGATTTTACATCGCGGCATCGATGTGGAGAGGAGAACCGGGAAAACTCGTTGGGATCTCATCAAAGAGATGCGTAAAGTCTTCAAAGAGCAAAAGTTCTTAGTGGCTGTTGCAGGTGGAATTATTCCTGAAACTGCGCCAGAGGCCTTAGCGCGTGGAGCGGACATTATTATTGTTGGGAGGTACATAACGCAGTCTAAAGACATCGAACGTTCAGTTAGGGAATTCTTGAAAAGCACTACGGAAATGAAAGTGGACATAGACCTGTTTAGAGTGCATGTGGAATAAGCCGAATCCTTTCAGTGATGTACAACGTATCGTGGGACTCGTAAGGCTAGACTAGATGTTAGTCCATGAAAAACAGATTGTACTCGTTTTCTTCTCTTTCTTTTTTATCAATAGCTCTTTATATACGAGGAGCTCTCCTAGCCGTTTTTAAATTGATTAGGAGAGTGCAAGTCTTTTTGGGGCAGACAAGACACAATTTGCTGCAGTATCTTTCGTATTCCATGAAACTTAGTAGATTCTTAATTTCGTCTTCGAGGTTTGTTGGCTCGATTTCAGCGATCCATCCGGATCCATGCGGGTCTTGACTTATTATACGGGGGTTGTCTACTACTCTTATGTTTATTTTCTTCAGTCTTCCGCTGACTGGTGCGTATATGTCTAAGAGAAAATTCCAAGTTTCTGCGACTCCGAAGGGTCTCATCTGTCTAACTCTTTTACCTACGGATTCGGTCCAAACATAAGTTATTTCTTTGAGGTGTTTACAGATACAAAAGTAATCGGATAATCCGACTTTGACGTGTCCTTGAGGAGTTATTTTGGCCCAGATGTGTTCACGTGTGTATAATCTACTCTTCTCTCTATATTCGGGACCACCCAAGGTCATCTACCCCTTCGATGCTTTTACTCACCTAAATAATAGCTACACTTAGACATTAGGGTTTCTGTTTGAGAACTGCGTTTTTCGTCATGTCTCTACGTTAGAACTCAGCAGTTCAAGATAATCAAAAACCACGTTGACATAGACCTTCGCCATATTTACCACATCCTCAGCGTACACGAACTCATCATAAGTATGAGCCAGCTCTTCATAGCCAGGACCAAACGAAACAGTTGGGATGCC
>DAOVGL010000045.1 GCA_030672415.1 Candidatus Bathyarchaeota archaeon | reverse complement strand
GAGGGGTTGTGCCCCAACGCTGAGGAGTAGATTAAACCGTTAAGGGTTAAGGCTGACCAGTAATTTCCTTTCACTGCTTGTTTGTACGCGGTTTTAACGAGGGACGCCATCGTCCTCATTCGCTGTACGTCAGAGCCGCTTGTGTAAACTTTTTTTGCGGGAACATAAAACAAGACGGTTAAGTTTTCATCTATTTTAAACCGTTTAACAATTTTTCTTTCCAGATTATCCGTAACCACGACTCCTCCGAAGTAAGAGGCGCAAGCATCATCAAAGGCGCCGGTTATCGTAACCTTTGCTTCTATCGCTGCATCAACGCCTAAGTTTAGAATTGACAAGTCATCTAGCCTTTTGTCTAAAGCAGCTACGGTTGCTAAAGTTATGGCGTTCGCTGCTACGCTGCTGCTTTTTAAGCCTCTTGCGATTGGGATGTTTGACCAAGTGTCAACTTTGGCACCGAACTTTCCCTTAAGATTGAAGTGTTCAAGAACTTTGCTTACCGTTTTTTCTATTAAAACAGGGTTTTCAGTGGGGTCTGACACGATGTTGCCTTCAATGGTTCCAGCTTTGTCTGTTAACTGGAGTCTAGCCTTTGTCCACAAATCTACTCCGACCGCTGCCCCTTTACCTGTGGCGATAGCGTTCACAATTGTGGCGGCTCCATGAGATATGGCTTCAGCTTTTCCCATCAACCAGGAACACCTAGTTTCGAAAGTTTATTCAGAACTGCCTCCTTCATCACTTTGACTGGAGCCGGATGGTTGGTCCAGATTTCAAAGGAAGCAACACCCTGATAGATGAGCATTTCAATGCCGCTAATTACCTTGGCTCCCACCGATTTTGCGTCTTTTGCAAGTTTGGTTTCTAAAGGGTTGTAAATTATGTCCATCACGCATAGGTCGGGTCTCAGCCAACTTGAGTCCACTAAGCTTTGGTCAACATTTGGATGCATACCGACAGAAGTTGCGTTAACTAGTATATCTGCGTCCTCCAACTCCTTTTTTAGGGTTGCAGATGAAAGCGAGTTTCCGCTTATCCTTTTGTCAAATTTCTTGTGTAAAGCTTCCGCCAGTTCTTTGGCTTTCTGGGCGGTTCTGTTTAGGATTTTAAGTTCTTCCACCTCCTGTGCAGCATGATACGCTATTGCTTTTGCGGCGCCACCAGCTCCAAGTAGAAGCATCTTCTTTCCCTTTAGACTTACACCGTTTTCGTTGAGCGCTTTTACTGCTCCGACGCCGTCAGTGATGTAGCCCACAAGTCTTCCCTCTGCGTTGAGAATTGTGTTAATTGCGCCGATAGACTTGGCAGTTGGGTCTATTTCGTCTAGATGTTTCATAATGGCAGTTTTGTGGGGCATGGTCACGTTTAATCCGTGAACTTGTAAACTTCTTGCGCCAGCTATTGCGTTTCTTAACTCGTCTTTTCTAACTGTGAAGGCTAAGTAAACAAAATCGAGGTGTAACTCTTTGAAAGCAGCATTATGCATCACAGGGCTCAAGGAGTGTTCTACAGGGTCCCCGATGAGACAGCAAAGCTTTGTTCTTCCAGAAATTTCCATTCTACATTATCCCCAAAGTCTCGTACACAGCTCTCATTTCTTGGATAGTTAGTTGTCCAGCCGCTGTTTCTTTTCCTCTTTCTAGAGACGCAAATGTGAAAAAACCGCCAAAAAGTGGAGACAGAAGCCTAGAAGTTTTGCCCAGCTCCCCCATGCAGAAGCAGACCGTCTTAGCGCGTTTACAAGCTTTGGAAACGAAGTTTAACACGGTTAGGTTGTCATAAACAGACTTAGCTGTGGCTACGATTTTGCAAACGTCGGCTCCGCTCGCAATTTCTTTTTTAAGAATCTCCTCCAGCTTTGCTAAGCTGGGGGTTCCATTGAAGTCATGGAAGGATATTATGGATTTTACACCCATACTATGTACTTCACTAACGATGCTTTCCAGCTCAGAAATGGACAAGTCCAAGTCAACGTATTCGAAGCCTTTTTCCGCGGCATTCAGCAAAGTTTGTTTGCGTTCAGTTTCGCTTCCCAAAAATTTACCATGTTGCTTGGCTGATTTGTTGGTTGCAATCATAGGCACCTTACTACAAACTGGGATGGCAGATAGTTCACTGTATTCTCTCAGGGTGTCTAGCCTAATTTCAATAAAGTCCGCTCCTCCCTTCTCAGCATTCTCAACGAGTTTTAGAGCTTCAGTGACCGTTTCAGGAAGAACTGAGACGCAGACCCTAAGGGTCACCGCTCTATCACCGTTTCCTCTTTCACCAATGTTCCGAAATGTCTGCCGCCTTCTGTTACATACGCCAAAACTTCGTCGCCAGTTTTTAATTCAGCAACTGACTTGGAGCCTTTCTTGGTTACAAGTCGAATGGTTTCAGCGTTTTGAACAAATGTCTTTATTCTCTTCCTCTCATATTCTGCTTCAATGAGCAACAGGGGTCTTCGCTCAATCTTCACTCTTCCCACATGTGTTGACCTGACTCTTCCTTGTCTATTGACTATGAGGACCTCGTCGCCTGCCTTCAGTTCTGAGAGGTACCTTGTTTTGTTAAGGGATGCAAGCGTGTAAAGAGATACTGGTCCTGCATTAACTCTGAAGGGACGCGTTTCCACATAAGGACTTTCATAAGCTTCTGCTTGAACAAGGAATAAACCATTGGATTGACAACCCGCCAAAATTCCTTCTCCCAACTTCATCATGTCGACTGTGTCGACACAGACTCTGGCGCCAGTTCCAATCTGGTTCAGTTTCACAATTTTTGCGGGCACTAATTCAAGTTTTAGAGTTGGTTTCTGGATGATAGCCGCTGTCTTCAAAAGTTCGTCGGGACTAGAAGTTTTCAGGACAACTCCGTCAGCCCCCACCTCCAAGGTTTCTAGGGCTAATTTAGCGTCTTTAGCAGATGAAACCTCTGCGAGTAGTTTGGTTTTTCCACGCGTCATTGCGATTACGTTCTCTAAGGGGATAACCTTCCAGTCGGGGCAGTCAAGGATTATGTAGTCAGATGATGATTCCACGGCTCTAGCAACGGTTTTCTCATCTTTTCTTCCCCTTATACTTACTTTCACTGCAACAGTTTTCCCCGCTTCTTTCAGTTTCTTAGCCTTACTTTCATCAAAGATTTCCAGCACATTGATGTCGCAGTCACCTGAGCTTGCTGCTGTTTTGGCTCCAGTCTTTTTAGCGTTTTCTACATCTCGTGAGTCAACTAAAAGAGCATCGCAGAATTTAGCGGCTGATTTCATTAGGCTGTTTTTCACTTTATCGGGAGATGACTCATCTATTTCAATCCAGAGTTCTTTCACTTAGTCCCACCAAGAATTTTTAAGGATTCATCGACTGAGGCGTTGTCATGTACAATTGCTGAGAGAGCCTTAACCATCAAAGTTGGGTTTTCATGTTGAAACACGTTTCTACCAAAGGAGAGCCCTCTGCCACCAGCTTTTATCGAGTCGTACACCATCTGTAAAACTTCTCGAACAGTCTCTACCTTCGGACCACCAGCTATTATAACTGGAACATGGCAGCCGCTAACAACCTCCCTAAAGGTTTCAACATCACCAGTATAGACAGTCTTGATTATATCAGCACCCAACTCTGCACCCAACCGAGCAACATGCTTAACCAAATCCACAGCATGAGGATTTTTTATCTTCGGTCCTCTCGGATACATCATAGCCAGCAAGGGCATACCGTACAAGTCACAATCATCCGCAACCATACCCAGTTTTACAAGCATATCGTCTTCTTGCTCAGCCCCAACATTAATGTGGACGGAAACGGCGTCTGCACCAATTTTCATAGCCTCCTCTACAGAACACACTTGAACTTTGTAGTTGGGATCAGGACCAAGCTTTGTGCTGCCAGATAAATGCACAATCAAGCCAGCCTGTCCAGTGTCAACGTGTTTTGCTATACCTTTCTGCAACACAACTGCGTCAGCCTCTCCTTCCAAAAGCTTGTCAATGATCTCTTGCATGTTCACAAGCCCTTTGATGGGGCCTGCGGTGACGCCGTGATCCATAGGAACTATGACGGTTCGTTGGTCGTTACGGAAAATTCTTTTCAATCGTCTTCTTTTACCTGGGTCCAAACGCGATTCACCTTCTCCTAAATATATTTTTTTGCTTTTAAATACTCAGCGTTAAGAACACCGCAGCCAGCAGCTCCTCTTATTGTGTTATGTCCGAGGACTATGTACTTCACTCCTTTAAGGACAGAGTCTTTTCTAACCCTACCCACCACAACACTCATGCCGCCACCTTCCATTCTGTCCAGTCTTGTCTGCGGTCTGTCTTCACTATGTTTAACAACGATAGGGTTAGCTGGCGCGGTTGGAAGCTTAAGCTTCTGAGGTTCACCCACAAACTTTTCCATCGCAGCCACAACTGATTCAGGGTCTGCTTCGTGTTTTGTCTGGATGAAAACCGCTTCCATGTGTCCGTCTAACGTTGGAACCCTGTGACAACTCGCTGAAATCTTGAAGTCAGCTGGTTTTGATGGGGAACCAAATATCTTTAGAGTTTCTATTTGCATTTTCTCCTCCTCATCCTTGATGAAGGGGATAATGTTGTCTACGATGTCGAGAGAAGCTACTCCTGGGTATCCTGCACCTGAGATGGCTTGCATCGTAGAAACTATCATTTTTTCAATGCCGAAATCATCGTAGATTGGTTTCATGGAGAGGGTTAAAACTGTGGTGCTGCAGTTTGGGTTTGTAACGATTGCCCCACTCCATTTTCTTCTTCTGCGTTGTTCGTCGATGAGGCTGACGTGATCACAGTTGACTTCTGGATTCAACATAGGCACATCTGGATCCATTCTATGCGCGGAAGCGTTGCTCACCACAAAGTACCCGGCTTCAGCGAAGCTTTCTTCTGCCTTGCCAGCCACTTCAGAGGGTAATGCGGAAAACACCACGTCAACATCCTCAACGTTCCTAACAGCTTTGGGTTCTATGTCAACGACTTCTAAGTTGGAAATGTTCTCTGGAATTGAGGTTGGCAACCTCCACTTTGCTGCTTCTGAATACTTTAATCCAGTGCTTCTCTCAGAAGCTGCCACAACCGAAACTTCAAACCATGGGTGTCCGCTTAGCAATTGAATGAAGATTTGGCCAACCGCGCCCGTTGCGCCTAAAACTGCTGCTTTCATCATTTTTGACCGCCTCGCAGGGATTGTTTGATCAGGTTTAGAGCGGCTTCTCTTTGCGTCCAGTCCACAAATAGAAGAATACTGGAGGTGATTGTTAGGATGCCGAAGATATTTATTTCATTTATTCGCAGAGTCTCTGATATTTTCCCTATGATACCGGGAGTTTCTTCTAACCCTACACCGCTGACTTTGATGAAGGCTAACTGTCCTCTAACAGACATCGCATTTGTCTCCTTGTGTCTTAGTATTGCTTCATGAATTTTCTCAAGAAGCGAATTTAAGTTTCTCCCTTCTGCCACATACAAAATAATCGAGTTGTAATTCACAGATAAGCCCAACATTGACGTGTAAGCTTTAACCGTCTCAGCTAGCTCCTGGATGATTTTAGGTTTTTCGGAAACGCCGCTACCCACCACTGTTATTGATGCTGCAGGAGACTGACTTGCTACGACTACATCTAGGTTGGTTGAAAACCCACCTGTGATTAGGGTTCCATTCGCGTTCAAATCACCATAAGCATGATTAATTACTCTGGCATTTATTGATGGGTCCTTGTACCTCAAAGCCTTTCTATGGATAAATTTTGTACCTGAATCTGCCATTCCCACCAACATGTGGACATCAACCTCCTCAAGCCTTTTGGGGTTTTGGATAACCTTTGGATCGGCAGACATAATTCCTTCAGCGTCGGTAACCAAGACAACTTCATCTGCCCCTAATGCTTTCGCTAGGATAAACGCTGTTGCGTCGCTTCCACCTCGTCCAATCGTGGTTATTTTTCCATCAAGTGTTCGGCCCACAAAACCCGCTATGACAGGTATAACGCCTTTTTCAACAAGTGGGAGTATGTTTTGCTGGATTTTTTCTATGCATCGTTTCTCGATCGGGTTTGCGTTAGTGAAATTATCATCTGTCATGATAGGCCAATCCGGATCTAATGGATCAAAGTAACGCGATTCCACACCTTTTGCCTTCAAAGCCGCCGTGACTATTCTGATGCTGGTTCTCTCACCCATTGCTAGAATATCGTCTAACTCTCCTTTTTCAACCTTCCCGCCAGAAGCATTCCTAGCTGCGTTAAGAAGTAAATCGGTTGTTTTCCCCATGGCTGAAACAACCACAGCGATCTGCGTGCCTTTTGCAGCTTCTTTAGCCACTGCGGTAACAGCCCTCAGCATGCGTTCATGATCGGCTAAGCTGACTCCGCCATATTTTACTACGATTCGTTTGCGGCGCTTTATGTTAGATTGTTTCATAAACTAATTAAACCTCCAAAAGCCCATGAAGCTAAAATTGTTGCAAAAATTTCTTTTTAGCTACTGGGCCTCAAAAATAGCTAAAGCTATAGGCGTAGAAAGTCGTTGAATTGGCCATTTGAATCACCGTTTTGTTTTTCATGTATCCCAGAGCCTCATCTCTAAACAGTTTACTATCTTACATAAAAGAATTTCGAACGATAAATGTTGATGTATAATAAAGTTTAAAAACACTTGCCTTGTTTCTTAGGGCTTAAGAGAAGATTAAATATGAAAGTGCTTGTTGTAGGAGGATATGGAGCTCAAGGCTCTATTATATGCACTTATTTAGCAAGAAGCCCCGACGTCTCTGAGATTGTTTGCGCTGGAAGAAACTTAGAAAAGGCGAAGAAACTTGTTGAGAGGCTTAAAAGCGATAAGGTGACGGCGAAGAAACTTGATGCAACGAACTCAGACGAGTTGACAACTGCTGCGAAGGGAATGAACTTGGTTGTAAACGCGACTGTGCCTAAATACAATTTAATAATAATGGATGCAGTTTTGAAGGGCGGAGCTAACTATCAAGACCTTGCATCAGGGCCAACCGACATACCAATGGATAAATTTGTTTTAAAACAAATAGAACGAAGCAAAAAATACGAAGATGCAGAGTTAACTGCACTGATAAACACGGGGTCGTCTCCAGGAGTCACGAATGTGCTAGCAAGGCATGCCGCAGACAAACTTGACCAAGTGGATGAAATAAAGATAAGGTACACGGGCTTCATGGAAACTAAAGAGTATATTTCAATTTGGTCGCCAGAGACAGCGTGGGGTGACATGGCGGAGGAGCCGTTTCTTTTCGAGAATGGCGAGTTGAAACGAATTCTTCCATTCAGTGGCCAAGAAGTGTATGTTTTCCCTGAGCCGTTTGGTCCACAAACCGTGGTTCATCATCATCACGAGGAAGTTGTAACACTACCAAGGTTCATAGGAAAAGGTTTGAAATACGTTGACTTTAAGATGGGAGACGCCGACATACTTACTGCAAAGGCTATCTGGGAAATTGGTCTCTTAAACGACAAACCGGTCAATGTTAAGGGAGTGAAGGTAACTCCAAGAGACGTTTTCTACTCTGCAATTCCGCCCACTCTTACGATGGAGGAAGTGGAACAAAAAATTAAAGAAGGAATACTGGTTGACGCCGCTGAATGCGGAGTAATAGAAATCACTGGCGAAAAAGCAGGTGAAAAGACACGCTACACTTATGAGTGGCCCACCTTAAGCATTCGCGAAGCCAACAAGATAATGCCAGGCGCAACTCAAGAGTCATATGCGACAGGGGTTCCAGCTGCAATCTTTGCTTGGATGCTTGGAAAGAGAGAGATAAAAAACATTGGCGTCATTGCACCAGAGTGCTTAGAGTTGGAGGCTAGGAAAACATTCTTGTCCAAACTTGCGGAAATGAAACAGCCAGTACATGAGAAAGCGGAGAAAATCTTGTCTTAGACGGCGCAACGTTTCACTTTCGCCACCTGCCGCAGTTTGACAAACCTTAACCTTCTTCTTAGCGGTTGCGTAAGGCTGACTGCTGCAATAACTGGGTTCAGAATGTTTTGGAAAAAGGTTATTTCTGTCTCTCTGTGTATTATTCTCCGAGAAGAGGGTGCGATTGTTGGAAAACATTCTTGAAAATTTGGTTTTCCTGACTAAGGATGACTTGAAGGAAATTCATTACGCTACCTTAGACGTTCTTGAAGAAACTGGAGTCAGAGTGGATCAGGAAGACGCGTTAAAATTGTTGAATGACGCTGGAGCTACGGTGGATTTCAAAGAGAGAATTGTGAAGATTCCGCGCAGTTTAATTGAAGAAGTGGTCAAAAAGGCAAAGAGAAGCGTTACATTATGTGGCAGAAACCCAAAGAATGATGTGAAGTTTGGTGAAGGCAAAGTTTACGTTATGACTTCTAGCACTGGACTGAGGGTTTCAGACATGGACACCGGAGAAATTAGAGAGTCAACCAAAAAAGACGTAGCTGATAGCGCAAGGTTGGCTGACGCTTTAGACAACATACACATATATTCGATTATGGTTGACGCTTTAGATTACCCAGACGAAATCATGACTCTGGAAGAAATTGATGCTATGTTCAATAACACTGAGAAACACATTGATACAGGGGCCCAGAGCACTGACATCACTAGGGATGCAATTCGAATGGCGGCGGCGGTGGTAGGAGGCTTCGAAGAACTTAGAAAAAGACCGATAATAGACTTTATGCAGAATCCGGTTTCTCCACTCATACATGACAGAGGAGACACTGAGGCCATCTTAGAATGCGCCAAGCATGAAGTTCCTCTAATAATTTTGAACATGGCGCAGGCTGGAGGCACCTCACCAGTTACGGTTGCGGGCACCATCTTGATTAGTAATGCTGAGGTGCTCAGCGGCATGTTAATTGCCATGTTATCGAATCCCAATGTGCCCCTGATCTATGGCACTACATCTATTGTTTTAAACATGAGCATAGCTCCTCAACCTGTTTTCGGTCTTGTCGAGTCAGGACTAATCAGCGCAGCTAACGCTCAACTAGCTAAATACTACGGCTTTCCATGCGTGATCGGAGCAGGTTTCGGTGAGGCGACAGGACCTAGTGGCGAACGCACGTGGAGATTAGGGATTATTCATGCCATGTTGCTTGCCCTCGCAAAAGTGGATGTTCTTTATGGTCCAGGATTGATAGAAGAGGCAAAAACTCTGTCCTATGAGGAGATGGTTATTGGAAACGAGATTGCAGGCATGATTCAACGAGGCGTGGAAGGTGTAGAAGTTACGGAGGAAACATTGGCCAAAGATCTTATTCATAAAGTTGGGCCTGGCGGAAACTTTCTGTCCGAAAAACATACGCTTGAACATTTGAGTAAAGACTTTTTCATTCCAGAAATATTTGATAGAAAAAAGACGAAGAATTTCATGCAGGGGGCGAGGGAGAAAGCTAAAGAAATACTTGCAACTCACCATCCGGAGCCTCTAGACAAAAGTGTAAAGGAACAGCTAAGACAAATCATCAAAGAAGCTTGGAAGAGAGAGCAGAAGAAAAGGGAAAACTAAAAATTTTATGCACAACTCGTCTATATGGCTTAGTA
>DAOVGL010000010.1 GCA_030672415.1 Candidatus Bathyarchaeota archaeon | reverse complement strand
AGAACTCAGCAGTTCAAGATAATCAAAAACCACGTTGACATAGACCTTCGCCATATTTACCACATCCTCAGCGTACACGAACTCATCATAAGTATGAGCCAGCTCTTCATAGCCAGGACCAAACGAAACAGTTGGGATGCCCAGTTGTTCCCTAAAACTGTGGGCGTCACTGGTTGCGGCCATGAAAGTGGCCAGTGGCTTGTAGCCAAACAGCCTCTGAGCATGATTCTGGAGAACTTTGATGATGGGAGCAGTGGCTGGCGTGTAGGATGGCATCGTGCGGTTCACAACTTGGCATTCAAAGTTTTCTGGAAGAATGTTGCGTACAAAGTCTTCAATGCCATCTGGGTTGCCGCCAACCGGAACTCTAATGTCCACTTCTGCCTTGCATTTTTCCGGCACCACATTGATTTTGGTTCCGCCAGTTAGGGTTCCCACATTAACCGTGTAATGATCAAGAGCCTTCGTAAGGCTTTTCGTTGGTATTCCGCTTTTCCTTGCAACCTTTGCCAGCATGGTCTTTCCACCGCGGATGAGCGAGTTGGCGCCGTTTGGAATTTTCACCGCCGATTCCTCTAGTATCTTCAACTGGGGAAGAAAATCGGTGAGCATGAGGATTGCGCTTTTCCCTAACATTGGACGACTTCCATGGGAAGGTTTACCATGCGCAGTGATCTTAAGCCAACAAGCTCCACGTTCACCCGCAACAATCGAGTAGTCGCCTTCAAGATAGCCTGTGGGCTCAGTGATCAAACAAGCGTCTCCAGATAATTTTTTGTTTTCAAGCAGCCAAGACGCGCCTCCTGGTCCCGGAGCCTCTTCATCGGAAACACTGGCGACAACCACTGTTCCAGAAAGCGCATCTTCAAAATCTTTAAGGACAGCGGTGGCCATAAGCATGGCGGCAGCTCCACCCTTCATGTCGGTGGCTCCGCGGCCGAGAATCTTTCCGTCCCTAACCTCTGCTTTGTATGGGTGGAACGTCCATCGTGAAACGTCGCCGGCGGGAACAACGTCTAAATGTCCACATAAAATCAGTGTGGGCTTTCTTTTTCCAATGGACGCGACAACGCTTGCGTGGCCCTTCGTTGACTCAAATCTTTCATATGATATTGCTTCGTTTTGAAGGAAGCGTTCAGCTACGCTGGCTACTTTAGAAACGTCGCCTGGAGGGTTCTCGCCCTCAGCCTGAATAAGCCTGCAGCAGAGATTGATCAGATCTTGTTCACGATCTTCAACACGCTTGGCAATTTTAGCTCTTAACCTCTTCAACTTTTTTGTCTCCCACTGAACTCGATTTAAGCTTAATTTAACTCTTTATGTTCCCGAGAAGTTTTGCAAATAAAAAGTTATGTATAGAGAAAATGAGAAGGGCGAATCTTTAATAAATGGATAACCCACTTCAGTTAAAGTCACAGAAACATCTCTACGTAGGAGAGTAAACATAGCGTATGGCCAAGTTCAAAATAATCGTCTCAGACCCGGAAACGGGAAAGTCTAAGACCTTAGAAGTGGATGGAGCCCGCGCCGTCCCCTTAGTCGGAAGAAAACTGGGAGAGGTCATCGATGGAGCTGCGGTTGGCATGTCAGGTCATAAACTCCGGATAACTGGAGGATCGGATAAGGATGGTTTTCCAATGAGACCTAACGTTCACGGTGGAGTTCGGATTAGGGTGATCCTAAGCGAAGGTGTGGGTTTTCGTTCAAACAGAGCAGGGGGGAGGCAGAGAAAAACCCTGCGGGGAAACGTCATAACCGAGGAGATAGTTCAGATAAACATGAAGATTGTTGAGAAACCGAAAAAGAGGAAAAAGAAAACGGGAGGCAAATCAACTGAAAAAACTGCCCAAACAACCTGAAGTGAACATCGGAACCATCGGCCACGTGGATCATGGGAAAACCACGCTGGTTGAAGCCATAACAGGCGTTTGGGCAGCTAGACACAGCGAAGAGCTAAGGCGTGGCATAACCATCAAACTTGGCTACGCGGATGCCCCCATCTACAAGTGTCCTAAATGCAAACTACCACAAGGTTACTCCACAGAACCAACCTGCCCCAACTGCGGCTCCTCCTGCGAGTTCGTTCGAGCAGTCAGTTTTGTGGACGCTCCTGGTCACGAGGCGCTTATGGCTACGATGCTTTCTGGCGCGTCTGTTATGGACGGAGCTGTACTAGTCATAGCCGCTGACGAGTCTTGTCCTCAGCCGCAGACCAGAGAACACCTAGCTGCCATTGAGATTGTTGGTGTGAAAAATCTTGTGATTGTTCAAAACAAGATTGACATAGTGAGTGAAGAACGAGCGCTGGAAAGTTATCAAGAGATAGTAAAGTTCGTGAAGGGAACGGTGGCTGAAGGAGCGCCTATTATCCCAGTCTCCGCTCAGCACTCCGTGAACATCGATGCCCTCCTTAAGGCTATGGAGGAACATATCCCCACTCCAAAACGGGACCCAACAAAGCCTCCGAGGATGTATGTTGTTCGTTCCTTTGACGTAAACAAGCCTGGAACCCTAGCGGAGAAATTGAGAGGAGGTGTGATCGGTGGAACCATTCTTCAGGGGACTTTCAAAACAAAAGATGCAATAGAGATTCGCCCTGGAGTTCGAGTTAAAAAGGATAAGAAACTTTTCTATGAGCCTTTGTTCACTGAGGTTGTTAGCATGCAAGCGGGGGGAAAGTCGGTTAAAGAGGCTAGGTGCGGAGGGCTGGTAGGAGTTGGAACCCTTTTAGACCCGTCTTTAACCAAAGCTGATGGGCTCACCGGGAATCTAGCAGGCAAACCCGACATGCTTCCACCAACTCTGTTTGAATTAACCGTAGACGTTCATTTGCTTGAGCGTGCTGTGGGAACTAAAGAGTTGATAGAGGTTGACAAAATACGTAAAGGTGAGACTCTTCTCCTCGACGTTGGGACCACCATAACTGTGGGAACCGTTGTTTCTGTCAAAGGAGATGCTGCTACTCTTCAATTGGGACGAGCAGTTTGTGCTGAAGAAGGTTTCCGAACGGCTATAAGCAGGAAAATTGCTGGAAGATGGCGCTTGATTGGTTACGGAATAATAAAGGGCTAATGTCAAAGGTAAGTAGAGTAACATGGCGAATTTACATCTTCGTGAAAAATAAATCGTAGACGGTTCTCTTCTAAAAAGTAGAAATTGAACATTCAGGCGTCTTAAGTTGGAAAAATAATAGATCATCCAAGGCTGGTTGGAAAAACTTGACCATAAAAGTCATCTTAGACGCAAACTTCCTCTTCATACCGTCCCAGTTTCAAATAGACATATTCGACGAGTTAATGAAACTCCTAAATCAAAGGTTCGAACCGGTTCTCCTTTCTCCCACATACAAGGAGCTTCAAAAAATAGCTGAGAAAGGTTCTCCCAAGATACGGAAACATGCATCATTGGCGCTTAAGCTCGCTGAAAAATGTCGCATAGCCAGGGTTGAACAGCGTTTCGAGGAGACACATGATGACGTGGTCGTTCGATTTGCGGCGGAGTGGAGATGCCCCGTTGCCACCAATGACCGGGCGCTCAGGAAAAGGTTAAGGGACATAAATGTGACTGTCATTTATCTGAGACAACGATCCCATCTAGAGATGGAAGGTAATGTGCCTTAATTTCTTCCAAGTCATAAAATTATTTTATCGGATGGTTAAGTAGGTAGACAATTGAATCTACAAATAAAGGGGATAAAAAATGGAAAGCAATGAAAAACTTCTAGCTGAGGCTATACGGTTAATTGATTTGGTGGACTACCAAGAAGGGTCTATAGTAAGCAGAACAATAATTAAAAAAAAGACAGGAACTGTAACCTTATTCGCTTTTGATGAAGGACAAGGATTGAGTGAACATACAACACCGTTTGATGCTTTAGTTTATATTCTTGATGGGGAAGCAGAAATCACCATCTCTGGTAAAATTCTTCGTTTAGGAGAAGGTGAAATAGTGATAATGCCAGCCAATCAACCACATGCTCTGAAAGCAGTAAAGAAATTCAAGATGATTTTGACAATGATAAAGTCTTGAAGAAAACATGCAATTAGGTTATCTCTTAAACAAACAATCAAAGAACCAGTTAAACGCATGTGTATTCAGTTCTGTTCAATAGGAAATTGTTTGTCTTTAAGCTGATGGCTTACCTTATTTTTAAATATTCTTTCAATGCTTTGGTCATTGTCTCGGACAATTTCAATTTTTTCTTGTGCATCCTCTTTGTAACTTCTTCCCACAACTCGTAATCTATGGTAAAAGCTACATCTAGATTTTGTCTAAATGCTTTCTTGGTTTGTTCAGTTTCCAACAGTTCATCCCTCTACAAAAACTGCATAGTTCTGTGGAATGTGTGAGTGTTCGATATTAACTAGAAAAGGTTGGACATTAAGATAAGGCTTGTTACTTGTCACTTATGATTTAGAAATTGTAGCCGTTTTATTACAAACTGATCTGTTTTAGAAAGAGTAATTTCACCGACTCTTTTGCATATGATGAAATAAGTAATAGCAGTTCTATAAACTAGTTGTAAATCAACCCCACAGAACTCTTTAAATTCATCAAGGCTTATTGCATGAAGAGAGACACGGGGATTGTACGGAACAGAAGAGTTATATCTATTATATAATTTATCTGAGGCAACGATCCCATTTAGAGATGGAAGGTAATGTGCCTTAACAACCTTTATAAACGAAATCACAGAGGAATGCTAACTTATGTTTAAGCTTGTAACCTTAGAGGATACCGTTCGCATACCACCAAAAAAATTTGGTGAACCCATCGAAAAGGTTGGCTACGAACAATTAAGGGAAAAGTATGAAGGCTTGATTGACGAGGAACTGGGCTACGTTGTCGCCGTCACCGACATTCAAGTCAGCCCGGTTGGAAAGATCATCCCTGGAGACGGAGCCACCTACCACAAAGCTTTGTTCGCCCTCCTAACGTTTCGCCCCATTATCCAAGAAGTGGTTGAAGGAGAAGTGGTTGAAATAGCTGAGTTCGGAGCATTCGTACGAATAGGCCCAATTGACGCGCTTCTTCACGTGTCCCAACTTATAGATGACTTCATTTCCTACGACGAAAAGCAAGGAGTACTTATGGGCAAAGAAACAAGGAGGATACTTAAGACCCAAGATCACGTAAGAGTCCGCGTAACCGCAGTCTCACTTGGAGGCGGCGGGAGTTCTGGGAAAGTAGGTGTAACCGCAAGGCAACCCTTCTTAGGAAAAATTGAATGGATCAAAAAAGACATAGAAAAAATCAGAAGCGCCGAAGCTGAAAAAACGGGAAAGAAACCGAAAGAAACTGGAGAGCAGAGAAATGAGTGAAAAAGCCTGTCGAGAATGCCACTTAATATCGTACGGAAATGTTTGCCCAAGCTGCAAAGCCTCCAGATTAAGCGACGACTTCTCTGGATTGATCATCATATTTGACCCAGAAAGTTCAGCCATAGCTCACGTAATGAAGGTGAAGGAAAAGGGACACTACGCACTCCGTGTTCGGTGATTAAAATTCGTCGTCTTACACCTGCATTACGTGAGAAATTGAAGTCTCCGATAGGACTTTTGATTCAAGGAACATCTGATGAAACAATGAAAAAACTGGGAGAACTGGTGGAGAAAGAAAAACCCTTGAGAATCATTTCAGTGGGTGACGTTGTCTCTAACAACATGACAAAACACGGCATTTTCCCTCAAGTTATGATCGTAGACAACAGAGTTATGAGAGAACATATTACGCCGATCTCCCTAGACGCCGATCAAACCTTACATCTAAAAAATCCTCCGGGAACCTTAACCGACCAAGCGTGGTCTACGATACAAGAAGCGTTAAGCCAAGCGCAACGAACGAAAGTGGTGGTTGACGGCGAAGAAGACCTCCTCACCCTAGTGGCAGTGTTACATGCACCCGAAAAGTCATTAGTGGTTTATGGACAGCCACAGGAAGGAATCGTTGTGGTTAGGGTTACGAAGCAAAAGAAAGAGATGATGCGGCGGATAGTGGAAGCAATGGAGATGCTTTCGAAAACTTAAAGTAATGGATGTGTGTCAACATCAACAGCACCACGGAAGGATGGCAATGAAAGTTAAAATCGTTTCAAAAGAATACAATCCTTTGCTTAAAAGAAAGGAGATAATCTTTGAAGTTGAACATGCAGATACCGGAGGAACTCCACCTCGTTTCGAAGTGAGAAAAAAACTTGCATCTAAATTAAAGACGAAACTTGACTTAGTATACGTTAGGAAGGTAGAGACAAAAACTGGAACCATGATCGCCATGGGCGAAGCTAACGCCTACGACTCCATTGAACAAGCTAAACTTCTAGAACCTAAACACATCGTTGCTAGGAACGCGCCTCCGGAAAAGGCTGAGAAAAAAGAGGAGGGACAGCTAGATGAGCAAAGAGAAAGCTGAAGAACCCGCTGAGAAACCAACTGAAAAATCAGTTGAAGAAACTGTCGAAGAACCAACTGAAAAACCAACGGAGGAAAAACTCGAGAAAAAAGTTGAAAAGGCTAAAAAGAAGAAAAAAGGTGTTTTCTTCCATTACAAAGTTGAAAAAGAAGGACTTAAAAGACTACTCCCCTTCTGCGAGCGATGTGGACCCGGATACTTCATGGCAGATCACGGTAATCGTTACACTTGCGGACACTGCGGCTTCACTCGTTATAAGCAGGTTGAAACGGGCAGTTGAATGATACTTAAATCTTGGAACAATTCATAGGATTAGGTGGATGAGGTATAGAAGATGGTTCAAGTAAAGGTTTTTGTAATCAATATTTCTGCGGAGCGTTTTTGGGATATTGAAAAGCCTATTCCACCGGTTCAGGTAGCTACAAACATTAATGTTGTGGGAATCAACGAGAAACGTGAAGGTTTGTTAGAGGTTCCCTTTGTTTTTACTATAAATTATACTCCTGCTGTGGCTCAAATTAGCTTGAAGGGAAAGAGTCATGTGACAGGGTCAAAAGATGAACTTAAACAGATTCTTGACACATATAAGGAAAAAAAGCCTCCACCGCCGATTATTGTTCAATCTATATCCAACACCGTATTCATAGAATCGGTAATTGTCTGCCGAACCTTAAACATACCTCCTCCCATACCTCTCCCAAAAATTCATCCACTCAAGAAAAAGAAGCGCCCTGAACCGACCTACAGGGCTTAAAAGGCTACTTTAATGGAACGTACATTGATGATCGTGACGCGCCGATGCCCGGTGATCCATGCTTGACGGGTTTATGGGTGATGGCAAATTCGCCCAAGTAGTGCCCAAGCATCTCGGGTAATATTTCCACGGATGAAAACTGTTTTCCATTGTGAACAAGGATTATAGTGCCAATCATTTCTGGAAGAATAACCATGTCTCGAGCGTGAGTTTTGACAACTGCTTTCTGCCCTTCTTCTTGGGCTTGTTTTGCTTTTCTGACGTTTTCTAGGAAGATACGTTGTTCTCCTGTGAGCCCCCTTTGCAAGCTTCTCCGCAGACGTGATGGAAGTATACGAATGAATTCGTCCATAGACATGACTTGGAGTTGTTCAAGATTATGACCGCGATACATGAATTCTCGGGGCATTTCTTTTCTCGCCTATTCTTCATTTGGCTTGTTAGGGTTTATTAAACGTTTCTAACGTGAGTTCACTGTCTTGTTTTCTCTGCTTCTCTACATGTAGTGGCCACTTGGATGAAACTGTTCCATAGATAGCGGTGTTTCGTGATGAAATTAAGCACGGCGCTTCGGCACTTTCACGGTCTTCTTGACGTATATAGTGGAACTTTTGCACATGAGACAGTATCTTGGCTCCACCTTGCTCTCGTCAACCCATTTGTATCCACACTTTAAGCATGTCCATTCTGGCAATTCTTCTTCACCCGAAATCGTCTTTCAGACTCTTTGCCTATCAACATTAAAACACTTAAATTTTTACCTTCAAACAGTAGAATTTCTATCTTTTTCTTTTTCGTTTTCCAGTGCTTCTCGCCGCGATCAAACCAACCTTTTTGCCAGGTGGGGCATGCCGCGAAACCGTGGTAACCTTACGTGCTCCCCTTTTACTACTACCGTAAGGATGCGCCGCCGCGATCATAGCTACGCCCCGTGTTCTTGGGTACATGTGACCTTTGGCCTTCATCAAATGGAACTTGGCTCCAGCCTTCAGAAACGGCTTGTCCACACGACCAGCTCCAGAAATTACACCGACAGTTGCTCGACAGAGATCGTGAATGTACCTTGTTTTTCCTGAGGGAAGCTTTACCATAGTTCCTTCAGGTGTATGCGCCGCCACAGTTGCGTAAGAGCCAGATGAACGAGCAATCTTTCCTCCATCGCCCGGCGATAATTCGATGTTGCATACCATGGTGCCTTCAGGAACTTCGCCTAAAGGAAGCACGTTACCAACATCCACTGACGCTTTACTTCCCATCTGTGTTGGTTGACCTTCGTAAACTCCTTCCGGAATCACGGTGTGATAGATTTCACCGGTTTCAAGTTTAACCGAGGCTAGAGGTGAACCTCTTCCAGGCTCGTGGACAATGTTCAAAACTTGACCGTGAATAACTCCTTCCCGCTCTTTTTTGGACATGGAAGGATAATGAACCGGAGCCACCCTTTTGTGAGTTGAAGACCTAAAGGTGGATGAACCCCTGCCCCGTCTTTGAACGCGAATTCGTTTACCCACGGCGTTGTGCCTCCTCACAAAATGATTAAGTTTAGATGAGGACTTAATGCTACAAAGAAACTCTCTTTTAAATACTTATAGATTACTGTCTAACAGTGCGCGTACGATAACGAAAGAATTTATTAAACAAGTTGCTCTGTATGACAGATACAAGTTTACGTATCCAATGCCTTCTCAGCGCAAAATGGTGATTTGAATGATTCCTACCATAGCGGTCGTGGGAACCTCTAAATCTGGAAAAACTACTTTGATTGAATATTTGATTTCTCACCTATCAAAAGAGGGGTTAAAAATAGGAACCGTCAAACATGTGCACCACGCTGGCTTTTCCATAGACGTGAAGGGAAAGGACACTTGGAGACATTCGCAGGCTGGAGCCAAAATAGTTGTAACCGTAGCGCCAAAGGAAATTGCTATAATAAAAAAAGGTGAGACCTTCTATCAAGAACTAGATGAAATCTTGGACTTGGTTAAGGATGAGAAACTAAATCTACTCATCATTGAAGGCTTTCACTCTCTGACCGCTAAAAGACCAGACATTTTCAAAGTCATCACGGCAAAAAATGAGGAAGATCTAAGAAGAACTCTTGAAGGAACTGTTGAGCCCATACTTGCGATCACAGGACCACTTGCTCAACAAAAACTCGTTCTTTCGGAAATATCGACATCAATCATTAACCTTAAGGATCAAGGAGAAAAGCTTCTTGAACTGGTTAAGAAAGAGGTTCTGGGTAAATGAAAACTCTACATTTTTGATTTTAATATTTTAGCAGTCTTCAAGTCTTCTTGGCTGTTTATGTTGAAGAAAGTAATTAGTTCTTGATCAAAAATCTTAAGTTCGTCAGTATTCACGTAAACTACTTTATCTAATCGCTTAATCATATCCACAATGAGTAGTTCATCTTTTCTTAACGCGGTTTCGGCAGCAGAAATAGATGGTGAAATTTTGTAGACGGCGTGAAGAGGTTCAATGTTTCCGTTTGGCCACCGTGGAATCGCTGCATCCGCTCCTTGCGCTTTCTTGAACAGATGCCCTATAACTTCCCTTTTAATGAACGGTGAATCGCAGGGTAAAATTACTGTGTATTCAGACCGCATTTTTTGCATCCCAGGTAGGATGCCAACTAGAGGGCCTTTTCCCTTCACAGTATCCTTTAATATTGTGACTTTTGATGGAAGAAAAGAAGCATACTTGTCCGATTCGTCATTTTTTCCAATGACAACTACAGTTTCATAAGTGCTCTCCAAGACTTTCTCTACTACGTGCAAAAGTAGCGGCTTGTCTCCCAGTTTTATCAATGCCTTGTTCCTTTTGATTCTTCGGCTCTTGCCACCGGCTAGGATAAGAGCTCCTTGCATGTAGGTCGTCCCCTGCTTCATCTGATCACATTAGAGTAATTCTTCATCATACTTTAACTTAAAGTAGAGGTTTCCATGATCTCAACTTTTTGGATGCGTGGGAATTCTTCATTTGGAATTTTACGCTTTAATCAGCACACGTATCATTGCAAGCTTATTATTCGTGTACGTTAGTCGGAGATCGAAAGCACACGCGTCAAACTTGGCTACAATCACAAAGAGACGAAACTTAATCAATACGCTTAAAACCTGTTTCACTCGCAATACGGAAACGCCTAGAAGGCGAAGTTAAGTGCGCCATTCGCAAGCATGTTCACAATAGGAGTCGCCATGCGCCATACACGTTGTTCGACTTATCTTCACTTTCTCACCCATAGCTCCTGATGCGCCTTCATGAAAGTTTTCGTGAAGGGCATCACATATCATTTCAGGCATTTTTAAAGCCATCTCAAAGAAAAGACAGTTATGTAGGCGATAGACGATTTTCTTGTCGCTAACCTCTACAATTTCAGGTTCAGCGCCTGATTCTTTAAGATATTGTTTAATAAAGAACTCCTCATACGCTTTTGGTGACCATTCCTTTATGTTATGTTCTAATTCCAATTTTTTAATAATGTTCTCGCCCATCTCTATTCCAACCTTCTTAAGGAAGTCCTGAGCCTTTTTTGTGCCAAAAGTGAATTTCAGCGTGTTTATCAAGAAGTTAGAGAGAGTTAGGTAGCGGCGCCGTGGAAAACCAACAATCCTCGGCTTTTTAGCTATTGTATAATAGACCTTAGGTCTTCCGACAACGCCTGCTCTTTGTTCATTTTTTTCTATAAAACCAGCTTCCTCTAAGGATTGCAGGTGATGCCGAATAGTTATGGGTTGAAGTTTCAGTGATTTGGCTATCTCCTCAACGCTTTGCGACTTCCTGTACAACAACCTCAATATTTCAAGTCTCGGTTTACTCGACAAAGCTCGATAAGCGTTTGCTTCATTCAAGGTTTCCACCTCGTGTCATATAGTAATAAACCAGTTGATATTTTTTTCTATTTTTATTCTAAATTTCAAATTTTATTTTTTTACCATTTTCATTTTATCGTCGCAAAAATGTAGCTAAGATGACACATTATTGATCAGTCTTAACAGCTTTGTCATTTGGATGAAGTAAGTTTTAAATTCTGTGTCCTTGAGAGGCTTGAGGCTGTTAATTGATATTAGCTCATGAGAATAATATTAATTTTGGGATATAAATCATAACAACTTCTTATCGTAAATGGAGAAAAACTTTCTATTCCTCCCATGATGCTTCCGAAGATTTGAACAATGACTGCCCTAGCCAATTGGGTTAAATAAAGCCAGAAAGTATTAACGTTTCAGACTTTAATGTTAATTGAAGTAAACCTTGTAGTTGAGTACTAATGACAGATAAAATGAGAAAGCCAATGCCGCTATTAGTAAAGTTGTGCTCGGACAAAGCTGCTTATGAAGCTCGACCACAACGGAAAGTCTCGTTTGACATGAATAAACTGCAGAAGTTGTTTGAGGCTGTTGATAACTACCAAATCCTAGTGTACACGCCTTACATTATTGTTTTGAAGGGTAAAGGAGGAAGAGAAGTAACATTTTCCGAAGACGGAAGGATACTGTTAAAAAATGTTTCAGGCGAAGGTGAAGCGAAAGCGTTAGCTTGCGACGTGTTTGAGGTGGCTTTAAAAGCTTCAAAACTCAGATAGCAGTTAAATCAGAATGATTTTTACGCCTTCTATATCTCGTCTAACCATATCTTCAATAGAAAGTTTACGCTCCGCCCTTCTCACCTCTTCAAGTCTAGCCCGAGTTCTGGGACGTCTCGGCGGAGCACTGCAACACGAAGCTGAACCCGCTGATGTATCAAAGGTTCCGATTTTCTTCGCTAAACGCTCCACCTCCAGTTTATCCAAACCTACTAGTGGGCGTAACACTGAAAACTCTGTCAATGCATCGTTTTCCACACGAAGGTTTCTTAACGTTTGACTGGCATGTTCTCCAATGATTTCTCCAGTTACAATTGCCTCTGCCCCCTCCATAGACGCCACCTTCTCAGCCACTCTGTACATCATGCGTCGACAGAGTACGCAGGTCAGGTTTCGCGGACAATTTCTTAAAATGTCTGCAAGGTCTTCGCCGTGAGGAACTATGTAAACCTTAACTTGATGTTTTGGTGCAAACTCGCTTAGTTTTTTTATTATGTCTAAGGCTCTTTTCTTTGTGGTTTCATCGGAGAAGGGGTAATTGTCATAGAAAACGAATATGGGAACACATCCTCTTTTTATGAACATCCAAGCTGCAACTGGAGAGTCTATGCCGCCGGAGACTAGACAAACAACTTTGGAGGGGTCTTTCTCTACTATCTTTTCAGTCATTACATTACAGCCTCAATCAAGGTTCCTCTGTCGTGATGACTTATTTTCTCCCCTCTTAATGTTTTGGAGCCGGGGGAGGGAGTTGAACCCCCATACAGCGGTCTGCAGCCGCTTGCCTAAGCCGTTCGGCCACCCCGGCAAACCTAAGTTACACAGCATGACAGTAGCATAAACTTTTTTGTCTCATCACGAAG
>DAOVGL010000069.1 GCA_030672415.1 Candidatus Bathyarchaeota archaeon | reverse complement strand
CCCGCAAACGCTGTGCTCAGGGAACTGCTTCGGCATCTGCTAGTGGAGCGAGATGAAGCTGTAGTTATGGATATGGAGGCGGGAGTAGAACATATGGGGCGGGGAACCGCGAAGCATGTTGACACGATGCTCATAATCACTGATCCAAGCTTAAAGTCTATGGAAACCGCGAGGAAGATTCACAGTCTAGCCATGGATACAGGTGTACAAAAAATTTTCATAATCGGAAACAAGGTTGCGAATTCGGATGAGGCTGAACCAATTAAACGATTCGCTGCTGACAACAAGTTTCCCTTACTGGGGTTGATTCCATATGACGAACAGATATTGAAAGCAGACGTGAAGGGGGAGACGCCACTAGAATATGTAAAGGGTTCAAGCGCTGTGGCAACCATTCGGAAAATTGGTGAAGAATTACTCGAACACAAAATATGATTGTTAGCTGGATGCTTTATCTAAATTGTTTTGATCACCCACATGAACGTTATGCCACCTAAAAGTAGAATAATTTGTACAATCGAAATAGTTAGATTTCTTTCTTTTCGCAATTCCGGGATAAGGTCTGTGGTTGCTATATAGATAAAACTACCAGCGGCAAATGCTAGCAGATAGGCCATATTTGGAATAAACGGAGAAAAAACGTACAAAGCGTACATAAATGTTGCTCCAACAATGGCTGTTATGGCTGTTAAAAAGTTGTAAAACAATGCCTTGTTTTTACTGAGACCCCCATAAACAAGTATTCCGAAATCCCCTATTTCTTGCGGTACTTCATGAAAGATAACCGCCAGGGTAGTAGCAGTTCCCAGCGGAATGCTGACGAGGAAACTTGCCGCTATAATCAAGCCGTCAATAAAATTGTGTAAGCCATCACCGAACAGGTTTAGATACGCAAAGGGATGAACTGGGCATTCTTTTTCATGGCAGTGTTTCCACAGAGATTTTTCAAGCAGAAAGAAGACAAATATTCCAACGAGAATTACGATAAATACGCTTTCGTCGTATGGGGACAATGCCTCTGGTATTAGATGTAAAAAAGCTCCTCCTAGTAAACTGCCGGAAGCGAAGCTTACCAACATCAACGATATTTTGTCAAGCAATTTTTTTCTTAAAACCAGAAATAAAATTCCGATAATAGATATAGCGCTGACTAAAAAGGTTGAGGCTAAAATTAAAATGAAAGTGGACATGACACATTACCGCTTTCGTTTTTGAAGTATACTATTTATTCATCTTCTCTTTCTTAAAAAGAGCTACGTAGCCTTGTTTTATCGATCGATTCAAATTAGAGTGTGACAATAATATTGTGACGATTTACGTGACTAAGGTTGCAATCGTAAAGGGAACAAAACCTGTGGATGTCACAGTGAAGGCTCTACGGATGATAGACGTAGACGAAGTACTCTCCGAAGAAAAACCAATCTTAGTAAAACCTAACTATATCGACGCGAGCCACCCCTCCACAGGAATCACAACTGACAGCAGAGTCATCGAGGGCGTGGTCAAGTTTCTGAAGAATCGAGGCGTAAAAAATATTGTCATCGGTGAGGGAAGCGGGTATGCAGACACCTTTAAAGCCTTCGAAGTTGCGGGCGTTGACGAGGTAGCAAAGAGGTGGAAGGTAGGGTTAGTTGACCTTAACAAAGATGAGTTTGTGGAAGTTAACCCGCCACATCCACTGGCCTTGAAGCGAGTGAAGATAGCTAAGACCGCTCTGGAAAGCACTATAATCAGTGTTCCAAAACTTAAGCCTCACCGAATGACTGACGTCACGCTGAGTATAAAAAATATGATGGGCGTAATAAGCCCAAAAGGTTCAATGCATACGCGCCTCAACAAAAACATTGTCGACTTAGCTTCCGTCGTGAAACCAAGCATAGCGGTTGTGGATGGAATAGTCGCTGGTGAGGGCCATGAAACCAGCGGAAACCCTGTTGAGATGAACCTAGTCATAGCTGGAACAGACCCTGTTGCTGTTGACGCTGTTGGAGCAGCAGTTATGAGCATTACTCCAGAGAATGTGAAACACCTGCGCCTAGCAGAGGAAAAAGGACTTGGAACCTGCGATCTAGAACAAATAGAGATAATAGGTGAGTCTATAGAAAGCGTGAAGAAAAAGTTTAGAAAGTCTCTTTCATCCAAGTTGCTCCGCCATTTAGCTTAAACCCTAATTTTTAGTTATCAGGTTTGTACGGTTAAGGTGGAGTCGCTGACTATTCTGGCAGCATCTTCTTATGGAAACCCTCTCTCAGCGCCGACCTAACGATATCCCGGAGGCATTCTCCTCGACTCGAATAAACTCCAGCCTCAATAAGCTCATCAATTATTTCAACACATCGTATTGGAAGGCGAACAGTGAACGCCACGGTTTTACGAGATTTTTTGTAACCCAAATCTAACCACTTTAGAACCATTTTGTGTCAAAAAGGTTAAAAATTTTGCAGTGATACGCTGAATAAACGTATATCCTCGTTGAAGGTTAGATGAGTGAAGGACGGAGGGGAAGAGGAGAGAACTAGAAGAGACGAGTTCAGAGTGGAAAGACTATTTGAAAAAGACGCAACTAAGGTTGAAGACCTGCTAAAGGAAGTGTGGTCTAACGCAACCGAATACCCTGAAAAGTGGAGAAAAGCAAGAGCGATTGGGCGAAGTCAAATCATAATCGAAATGAACACTGGCTTCCACTATTTCGGAATTAGACTGAACGGAAAAATAGTTGGCTTCTACAAGGCGCGTATAACCAAGGACGCGTATCTCGGAGAGCATCAATCGGCTCATCCAGCCTACAGAGGACACGGATTAGCAAAAGCCATGTACACCCACTTCATACAGTTCGCTAAAGAAACCGGGTACAAAAAGATTCGCGTTAACATTCTGCCAAACCAAATTGCCAGCGTGAAACTTATGAAAAAATTCGGGTTCAAAAAAGTGATGGAGTATGAACAGATACCGAGAATGCTCGTCCACTTGTATGAAAAGAAAATTGAGGAGGAAAATACAACGGAGGAACTAACAAATGAAAGTTGACATGTTAAGGCTTAAGGTTGAACTTCTCTGTGAAGGATGTAAGTTAAGCGCAAAGATTGATAAAGGAAGGAAGGTAGGAGCCGGCCCAGCTGGTGGAAGATACATCTTGCTGCCCGGCGGATTCTGTGTAAACACCGCTTTCTGGGGAACCTTCACCAAAAAATCTCCGTGGGAACTAACCGAAAGAAACGGAGAATACTTTCTGATGAGAAAAGAAGATGATGAAATCCTAGAGGAAGTCCCTATTGAGGCTGTGCCTAACCCCAACTTCTACTCCCTAACAACCTCAGACGGAATCCCAATGTGGAAAATCGCACTCCTCCACGGAAAAAACTGCCTAGCAACAACCGTGCACCAGAAATGCGTCTACTGGAAATTCGGCAAGAAATGTAAATTTTGCGGAATAGAACTATCTCTCCGATCAGGAACAACTATTCCAGTGAAAACGCCGAAGCAGTTTCGCGAAGTTGTTGAAGCCGCAACTGAAGAGGGCGTGTGCAACACCATCACCCTTACAACAGGTACGACAGCGACACCCGACCGCGGCGCTACATTATTAGCCGAGGTTGTTAGAAAGGTGAAGTCTCACCAAAAAATTCCAATTCATATCCAAGTGGAGCCTCCTGAGAAGGACAAGTACTTGGAGATGTTGGCTGATGCTGGCGCGGACACTATCGGAATCCACATAGAAACGTTTGATCGAAGAATTCTTAAAGAAGTGTGTCCCGGAAAGGCTGAAACAACGCTGGAAAAATATTTTGAGGCATGGAAACGGTCGGTTGAACTGTTTGGAGAAGAACAAGTAAGTTCTTTTCTAATAGTTGGATTAGGGGAAGATGATGAAAGCATCTTGAGAGGAGCTGAAGAGCTGGCAAGGATTGGCGTTGTGCCTTATATAGTCCCGCTTAGACCAATAGTTGGCACAGAATTTGAAAACAAACGACCTCCAAGCCCCAAAAGAATGATTCCGCTATATACACAGGTAGCTGAAACTTTGAAAATTTACGGCGTGAACCCAAACAAAAACAAAGCAGGATGTGTACGTTGCGGAGCATGCTCAGCTGTTAGTGAAGCATTATTCCTTTGATCTTTTGCGGTGTATGAACGGATGAACAAGCATCAACTTGCAGATTTAATTGCAGAGCTTAGAAACTTTAGAGGGTTAACACGCAAGTCCGCACTAGGAGAAATTCTAGACATACTGGGCGAAACAAGTTATGACGACGCTGGATTTTTTGAGGTAGGCACTGGTAATATCAAGGTGGTTGTTTCCTGTGACGGAATAGTGGAAAATCTCGTTGAAAGCGACCCTTTGTTAGCGGGTTACTACTCAGTTCTCGCAAACGTAAACGATGTAGTGGCGAAAGGAGCCAAACCAGTAGGTTTTGTTAACATAATCTCTTCAAGTTCAGATGAAGTGCGGCGGAAGATTGCAGAAGGAATACGGGATGGCTTAAGGAAATACAGATTGAAACTGTTGAAGGGACATACCCATCCAGACACCTCCTACAGTGCTGTGGATGCAATGGTTATAGGTATGACAAGAGATGTTCTCCCGAGCACCACTGCGAAGGTAAACGACTCCCTCATTATGGCTGTTGACTTGGATGGAAAATTTGGTTCTAAAGGCTGGTTGAAAACTTTCAACTCAACAACTATGAAATCTAGTCGAGATGTTTTAGATCGCTTAGGCTCTATGATTAAACTGGCTGAAAGAAGGTTAGCGAACGCTGCCAGAGACATCAGCGGACCCGGAATCACCGGGACAATCGCAATGCTATGTGAATCCAGTAAAGTCGGCGCGAAAGTGAATGTGGAAAGCATACCAAAACCTCTAAGCGTTAAGGTAGAGGATTGGTTAACTACTTATCCAGGTATGGGCTTTATCATTTCAACAAAACAACCGGCAGAATGCTTGCATCTGCTGAGAAAACATAAGCTGGTAGCTGAAATTATTGGAGAAATCACGGCGGACAAAAGAATCTGGCTTTTCTATGGAGGGCAGGGGGCGCTATTCTTCGATTTGAAAAATGAATCCGTTTTCGGAGTAAACCGTTCAGGGTAAAGTAAGAACTAGCTGAACACAAACTTGCATTGTTCATCTCCTTTGCTGGCGCACTTCTCTGCTATAGCTTAACCACGTGATGCAAGTGTGCTCTCCTATTTTTTCTTCTTCAAAAAACTTTGCCGAGCCGCCGTTACGTATTCAGCGAATACTAGGTCCTTCTGTTCTGGATATTGAACAACTCCTCCAACTTTTTCATAGAGCCGTTGCATTATCAGAATCTCAATAGGTTTAGCTCCGAGCCCAAAGATTTTTTCAAGTGCATCGGCAAACTCTTCAATTTTGTAAGGAATGTTCCGCTTGCTGATATTAAAAGTGTTTTCTAGGTGGAAATAAATCGCGTGCTTCGCAGAATCTCCCAGCGAAGACAGCCCATCATCTACTGTTTCCAGCAGAAGCTTTTCGAAACTGCGCTTGCTCAACGTTTATCCCTCTGCGCGCGCGTGCCTTTAAAAGAACCATGTCGGTGTTGTGCACGCCGAAGACGTATAGAAAAAATAGAGGTTTGTGGGGACCACTTCATTTGTTGCTCCTCCAGCCTAATTTAATTTTAATTATATAATTAATATTGCTTTTAACATTTTATGAGTTTTTCCGAATTAACCTCTGAATAAAATCTTCCTACCCTTACAAAAATCGTGCATTTTAAATAGTTCAAGGCGAATAGCCTCTGGATCAACGGAGAAATTGGCTATGGATCCGTCGGAACGTAGAATTATTGGTTCCCTCTTGCTACTCTCAAGTCTAACCTTTCTCACCATAGGATTGTACACTGAACAACTAGAATTTGTTCTACAAATCGTGAAAAAAATATTTGAAGCAGCGGTTGCGGGACTGCCGTAACTAGCCTTTTCGTTTCTTGCACGCGCAATTCCCTCTTTTTGTTGAACATAAATATGTCAGTATCAAACGAATTAAATATATCAAAAACAGTCACTGTTTGGGAATCATATGGACGCGACAGATGTTGTTTCAGATGTTCTTGTGATCGGAAGTGGAATCGCAGGTCTATCCTTTGCGTTGAAGATAGCTGACTACGCCCAAGTAGTGCTTGTCACTAAGAAAGAGAAAGCCGAATCTAATACAAATTATGCACAAGGTGGAATCGCGGCGGTTATGTCTTCAGTAGATTCTTTTGAGAACCATGTAAAAGACACTTTAACTTGCGGCGACGGCTTGAGTAGAAGGGCCGTAGTTGAAAAGATTGTACGAGAAGGTCCTACACGCATCCAAGAACTTATGAAGATTGGAGTTGATTTCTCTCGAACAGCGACAGATGAGTTCGATCTGGGAAGAGAGGGTGGACACTCAAAGCGACGGATCGTTCACGCAAAGGACCTTACAGGTCAAGAGGTTGAATACGCTCTATTGGACACCGTTGCCAAGCATCCGTCCATCAAGCTCTTTGAAAATCAAATTGCAATTAATCTAGTCGTAAAAAATAATCGGTGCGTAGGTTGCTACGTTCTAGATACGGAAAACTCTGTGATTCGAAATTTTGTGGCGAAGATAATGGTGCTTGCAACGGGTGGAATTGGAAGAGTCTATTTCCACACAAGCAACTCAGACATCGCTACAGGAGATGGAATCGCCATGGCATATCGAGCCGGAGCTACTATCATGAACATGGAGTTCACTCAATTCCATCCGACATACCTTTACCGTCCCTACGAAACATCCTTTCTCATCTCGGAAGCCCTCAGAGGCGAAGAGGCCGTTCTTAGAGACAAACGTGGAAGACGATTCATGGAGGACTACCACCCAATGAGAGAATTAGCCCCTCGAGACATAGTTGCTCGAGCCATTGATCATGAGCTAAAGAAAAGCGGAAACAAGTATGTCTTTCTCGACATATCCTTTAAGAACCCTGAGTTTGTTCGATCCCGGTTCCCAGGGATTTATGAAAAATGCCTGTCATTTGGAATTAACATCACCAAAGACCCTATTCCAGTGGTTCCTGCAGCTCATTATTGTTGCGGAGGTGTGAGAATCACCATTGCCGGTAAAACCGATGTAAAGAATCTGTTTGCAATTGGTGAGACAGCATGCACAGGTCTTCATGGAGCCAATCGCTTAGCGGGCAATTCTTTACTTGAGGCGTTAGTCTGCGCCCACTATGCCACTGAGAGATGCATAAAATTACTGAAGAAAGAAATTCCTTTACAGCAATTTGTTCCTTGGGAACCGGGAAGAGCTGTAGATATTGACGAGGCAGTAGTTATCACCCAAAATCGAGATGAGATTCGCCGCTTGATGTGGAACTATGTAGGGATCGTGCGCTCTAACAAGCGATTAACTCGCGCTAAAAAGCGCATAACGCTCTTGCAAGAAGAAATCAATCAATATTATTGGGATTTTATTATTACCGCAGACCTCGTTGAGCTACGCAATATGGCGTTAGTTGCAGAGCTTGTTATTGATTCCGCGATGATGCGGAAAGAAAGTCGGGGAATTCACTATTCCTTGGACTATCCTCAGAAATTGCCCGTTGCTCAAGATACTTTATTAAAAAAATAAAAGATTGTAGCTTTAAGTAATTCACATTAGCTGAGGGTTCGCGTGTGTGGGAATGAAAAAACCATGTTCCTTACAAGTCATAGACTATTCCCGGTATTCTAGGAAATAGCTGCACCTCTCCTATGTGTTTAGCCCCAACTATCCAGCTAACTAGCCTCTCTACACCTATTCCAGCCCCAGCTGAAGGCTTTATTTTTCCCTCTTTTGCCAGTTTTAGTAACAGCTTATAGTTCTCTTTTTTCACACTGTCCCTCTCTAGTTTTCTAACTATTTTAGAATACTCCCACTCCCTTCTAGAGCCAGATAGCACTTCTCCATATTTAGGCAATATTAAGTCGTAATTGTCCCACTTGCCGCTCTCAAAGTCTTCAAAGTCATAAAATTCCCTGGGAATGTTGGTAACCCACACGGGATCGTCGACCTCAAATGTTATTTGTTTTTCCCAGTCTTTTCCGTACTTGCTTTCCAGATCCTCTCTATCGTATACTCTGAAAGGCTTTTCTGAAACTTTTAAACTGTGATATATCTCAAGACAGAGCAACTCATCGTTCATGTGTTTCTTTAGGCTGCTTATCGATCCACAGATTATTTCGTCAACAAAACGTCTAATGTCCTCGGAAGTAGCGTTTCTAACTTCAAAGTCCAATTGGTGGAATTCATAGGCATTTATTCCAGTGTTTGCTCTTTCTCTTTTTTCAATCCTCACGTTTGGGGAAAGTATGAATAATTTAGGGTGCACTAGAGAGCAGGCAACCATCTTGTGTATTATCATACTTAACGTCGTCCTCACAGTTTCTCCGTAGATTTCTACTTCAATTCGTTTCTCTAGGGAGGCTCCCGGATCTGGCCATAAAGGATCTGTTGATTTGGAGAATATCGCGGGTAGTAGCCATTCAAAGCCTTTGTTCATAAATTCACCTGTCAGATACTTTAACATATGAGTCATTACCCTGCTAATGCACCGCTTTCTCTCAATTTCGCTTTCAGACAACTGCTCTAAAGACTTCGGCATCTCCAATGCTTTGTCTCCAATGATCCCTAAACTTTCCTGGGGAACTACTTGTTTTTCGCTCATATGTCACACCATTTTCAAGATATGCCCGCGAATTGATTTCAACGTCTTAAATGTTGAAGTTCTTTATAAGTTTTTTATAAAAAATATTGTAATTTATTCGAAAAGTTAAGGTTTTTATATTAGAAAAATGTAATAATTACAAGTTACAAAGCCTGAAAAAGAATTGATTATTTGTGTTTAGTTTCCTTGTCTACTTCCTCTTGAATCGCTCTTGCAAGTTCGTCTTTTTTAGGCACCCCGACAAACTTTACCTTGCCTTTGATAACAATAGTGGGAACCGCCATGATTCCATACTTTAAGGCTCTTGTTTGGCCCTCTTCAGACCAAGAGTTAACTTCTTCCACGACCACGTTCTGACCAAATGATGGAGCAACCTCATTGAGTAATTTCACGGCATGTGGACAATAAGGGCATGTAGGGGAGGTGTAAACTTCAATCTCTACCGGCATAATTCTCACTTTCAGCAAGAAATCGTGGCTGGCATATATAAACGTTTTATTCTCCAAATTTTAAAACAAACATGTATGAGGTGGAAAGCAATCTATACTTCTTTATCCTAAGTTATGGTCTGTGTGGAAGTTGCCTCGAACCTATACTTGCCGAAAATGCGGAAGAGCACATTCACATAAAGATTACGAACAGAGCAGGTTCTGTCGTAGCTGTGGAACATACCTGATGTCGGAGAGGAAGGTTATTACGTTCACCAAGAGAGTCGGCGAGGCAGCGAAAAGAATGGTGGTAAGCAAGATTTCAGAGGAGAGCTGGCTTCCTGAAAGTTACGAAGTGCGTAAGGGACAGATGGATTTTACCGAAGAAGCAACCAAAGCCATTGAAAGTAATGAGGTTTTTCTGGGAAGTGCTCCCTGCGGCATAGGAAAGTCTCTGGCCTCCCTGCTGGCTATTCTGCCCAAGCTTGGAGAGAACAAACTCTTGATCTGTTTTAGAACTAGAAGCCAACTACACATT
>DAOVGL010000015.1 GCA_030672415.1 Candidatus Bathyarchaeota archaeon | reverse complement strand
CCCGACCTTTACCTTGGAACACTACACTACATTCTTCACAAAGTACGGCGGGCGCGGGCAACTCCTATACGTCGAGCTATTACTCAAATCGATTGGAATGGCTGCCGCTGTCACAGCGGGGGCCATTGCTCTGGGCTATCCAGCTGCCTACTACCTATCATTTAAAACAAAAATACCGAAATATACGCTGTTATTCATTCTTATGGGACCCTACTTAGCAAGCTACCTCATAATAATATTTTCTTTGAGATTTTTAATTCTGGGTCACAATGGCTTAGTGAATGCACTACTCATAAACTTGGGATTGATTACAGAACCTTTAGGGTGGCTTATGCACAATCAATACGCGGTAATCTTTGTCCTAATTCAGAGCTGGACCCCATGGTTAATTCTCCCGATGTTCGCATCTCTTGAAAAGATAGACAAAACGTTGCTGGAGGCCGCCGCGGATCTGGGAGCATCCCCGATGCAGACATTTCGGAAGGTCACCTTGCCACTAAGCATGCCGGGTGTTCTCGTAGCTGTTCTCTTCGTGTTCATTCCCAGCGTAGGAGAGTTCATAACCGCGAACCTAGTAGGAGGGACGAGTGGGTATATGATTGGCAACATTATTCAGAAGCTATTCCAAAGAGGATATACTTGGCCTTTAGCCGCGGCAGTAACGATTATGACGATGGCAGTTACATTGATCGGGGTTTTCATTTTACTTAAGAAGGTGAGTTTAGAACAGATCATGGAGAGTTTATGAATATGATGTTAAAAGGGGTTAGAGATAAGATCTTCTCGGCCTACTTCATATTATTCATACTATTCGCATACGCGCCGCTCATCGTTCTAATGGTGTTCTCCTTCAACGACTCGACCATCATGAGTCTACCGTTTAAAGGTTTCACATTGAAATGGTATCAAGAGTTTTTTGCCAACCCAGCAGCTCTCAAAGCCATTAATAATAGCTTCTTACTCGCGTCAGGAACAGCAATCTTAGCTACTGTAGGGGGCACAATGGCAGCCTTCGCGTTGGTGCGCCATAGATTCGTTGGGAGAAGGCTATTACAGTGGTTCATGTTACTTCCAATGGTTCTCCCGAGTTTAATTGTAGGAGTGGCGTTGCTTATGTTCTTTTCCCGAGTTGGCATTAGACTTTCTCTCTTTACGGTCATAATTGGACACACACTTGTGGCACTTCCCTTCTCAACCTTAATCATGGTTGCCAGACTAATAGGCTTTGACCGCTCTCTAGAAGAGGCTGCCAGGGACTTAGGGGCAGACGAACTAACAACATTCAGAAAAGTCACCTTCCCCTTAATCATGCCAGGAATTATTTCCGCAGCATTTCTGGCGTTCACCGTCTCTTTTGCGGATACTGCCATCGCATTTTTCCTACTAGGTACTGAGCAGAACATCCCAATGTTCATCTACGGTCAACTGAGGTATCCCGTAAAGTTGCCTATGCTAACGGCTATGTCGATAGCAACATTGAGCATAGCACTCGTACTTGCGCTCTTATCATGGTTATTCGGAAAAATTGGGACGCGCTAGTGCAGGCAAGTAAAAAAACATATATGTATCCTCCGACAAAAAGCACGGAATTAGTGAGGGAAAGATATGAGTCCAAATTCTAGACAAACGATTGGCTTTATAGCTGTGGTCATCATAGTAGGCGCTGGTGCCGGCATAGGAGGATATTTCTATGGACAAGGATCTGCAGGCGGAACAGGAGTAGCACCTTTGCGTAGTGAAGTTACGGGAACTTTGACAGTGTTTGAGTGGTCGGGGTATGAGCTTGAAGACTTGTGGGGTACATTTAAGAGGAGATATCCGAATGTTAACGTGGAGTTCAGCTTCTTTGTAGACGAGGCTGAGGCTCTAACCAAGCTTCAAGCTGGATTTGAAGCAGACATCGTGCACCCCTGCTTTGCTAGTGTTCCTCGGTGGATTACTGCTGGAGTTATTGAACCACTTGACACTTCGTTGATACCGAACTGGGAAGACATATTTCCAGACATAAAGACACAAGTTGAAGAAGGCACGGTGATTGATGGAAAACATTACTTCGTTCCATCTGACTGGGGATATTCAACAATTCTTTACAGACCTGACAAGCTCGAGGAACTGGGGATACCGAAGAAAGACCCCGTAACGGGAGCAGAAAATTGGGATAACTACACCCTTCTGTTCAACAATAGGCCGGAGTTAGCGAATAAAATCGCCTTAATGGACAGTGCTGTGGAAGTAATGGGAATGACCGCTATAGCAGCTGGAGTTCCAAAAGAAGATGTTTTTAACATGACTGATGCACAACTGGATTTGACGGCAGCCAAGCTCGAGGAGGGGAAGCCTATGGTTCTAACTTATTGGGAATCCGCTGATGACGTTGTTTTAATGATGCAAGGCGACAATCCGGAAATAGTGGCGGCAAATGTGTGGGGAGAAAGCGCCATAACGCTAAAAAACGAAGGATGGAATGTGACGTTCAGCAAACCCGTGCAGGGACGATTTCTATGGACATGCGGCTTCAGCATAGTTAAAGGATTCAGGGACAGAAACCCGGCGCTGTGGGAGGCGGCTCACGCATTCATTAACTCGTGGCTCGATCCAGCAGCAGGCGCTTGGCTGATTGACAACTATTGGTATGGATCACCTAGCAGCCTAGCTCCAGCTGTAGCAGAGGACGTAGAAACTATGACCGCACTGGGCTTCGACAGCACAGATGTCTTGGAGACATCAATAGTCTGGAAATACACACCAAATGAAGCTGACTGGATACTCATCTGGACCGAGTACCGAGCCTGACATACAGTTCAACCGCCCAACCTTGATTCCTTCCAATTCCAGAGAGTCAACGCTCTCTTTTTTTTTGAGAATATAAAACCCTTAATAAATAACTCACACGACTTTATTGAGTTGCGTAACGATGTTAAACCAATGGATGAAAGCAGCCCTTTTCACTTCAGTTTTAGCATTAATCCTCGCCGGTAGCTTTCTCAACGCAGAAAGAATCTTAAAAGAGGCGAGCACAAGCCTCCCATGCCCTAAATGCCCCAGACAGCCAAACCCTAACATCCACGTTGCATCTTATCCTCTTTTCTTCACCTTCGGCATTATCTCAGGCTTCAGCCCATGCATGATAGCTCTAATTTCATTTGTTGTTGCAACAACTCTACAGTTCTGGAAGAGTCGTGGAGGAGTGTTAAAGAGAGTAGTTGCTATCGCTGGAGGAGTCCTCTACTTACATCTAGTCATTCTATTCTTGCTCATCTCTCTTCCGACTCTGCTAGTTTACACTGATTACCTCATAAATCCCCTAGCTGCAGTTCTAGTAATTCTGGGCATCGCCAACTTCATAGAAGTGATTCATGACCTCTATACAGGCAAGTGGAGAACTGGAAAAGAGGCGACAATCCCGCTGTTCAAAACCCCAAAACCCATTAAAGAACTCATCCGAAAAGCATCATTACGAGACAACCTATATGTCGATTTCATGGTGGGAGTGATGTTTTCCCTTGTTAAGCTAGGCTGTAGCTTAGCACTACTTGTGCCCAGCCTCCCCATACTTCAACCTCTTCAATCTTTAGCTAGCGTAGCCATATTCAGCGTCGGTGTAGCGCTCCCCTTGCTGCTCCTTGGCTTATTCCTATACGTGGGTCTAATCAAAGCAAGCCAATTGTACGAAGTACGTTCGAAAAGCAGAATCGTGCAGAGAACCATCGTTGGAGCGGCTTTCATAGTTTCAGCGTTCCTCATTCTTCAGTAAAAATGCGCACGCAGAGTAGATGTTGTGACAGAGAAAAAGGGGAATTTGTGGAAGGTATCGCTACATTTATCTCCATAAAAGCTTAATGGAAGCTCTAGAAAGAAAACAGTGGGGAAACGGACATCACGAAACAGATAGCCCTACAACGCATTCACACTCTTTTCCGCTTAGCTAAAGAGAACGTTCACGAAAACCCTGAACTGGCACAACGATACGCCGAAATTGCAAGGAAAATCGCCATGAAAACAAATCTGCGACTGCCCAGAGAGTATAGGCGACTCATTTGCAGACACTGTAAAAGCTTTATTTTCCCCGGTGTGAACTGTCGTGTCCGCACCCAATCTAGAAGGGAGCCCCACGTGGTTGTCACCTGCCTCAAATGTGGCAAACACACACGCATTCCACTAAAAGGAAGGAGAAAAAATGTTAACGTCTAAGATGAAACGCCGAATAAAACGTAAACTAAGCGCTGAAAAGCCAGCCATATGGGTTGGGAAGGAAGGAGCGACGCCCAGAATCGTAAATGAAGTCTCAAGGCAACTGGATAAGAGGGAAATAGTGAAAGCTAGGATATTGAAGAGCGCCCTTAAAAACGAGGAGGCTAAGAATGTAGCATCAAAAATTGCGCAGCAAACATCCTCAACCCTAATTGATGTTCGAGGCCACACCTTCATATTATATAAACGTCGAAAGAAGAAAAGTGAAAAGTCTTTATAAGAGGCTTCATGAATTACTGAAGGAAAAATCAGCCAGGAAGAAACAGTCTTGCCTATCCCCTACGACGTACCTGCACCCATTCTTATCGATACATTAGCCCAGTATCTAAAAAACAACGTGGACGAGGTAGTTCCACCCCCATGGTCCTCCTTCGTGAAAACGGGCTCTCATGTCGAGAGACGACCGCAGAATCCAGATTGGTGGTTCACACGATGCGCCTCGCTCTTGCGAAAAATCTACATTAAAGGTCCAATAGGCGTGGCACACCTTCGTGCACAGTATGGTGGAAGGAAGGATGGAGGAGCCAAACCTGAACACGCTAGGATGGGTGGCGGCGCCATCATTCGAAAGGCGTTACAGCAACTCGAGACCGCGGGGCTCGTGGAATCCTCAAGAAATGAGGGAAGAGTGGTGACCAAAGAGGGGAGACAGCTATTAGATAGTTTATCAACTGAAATCAAGGAGAAACTAGAGAAAAAACACGCGAAACAGAAGAAATAGTAGGTACAGCCAAAATGAGTGAAGAAGAACTTGAAGAGCTGCGAAAAAGAAAACTTATGGAACTTCAGCAGCGATTAACCCAAGAGCAACAGAAAATTCAGATGCAGCAACAAATCGAGATGCAAAAACACGCCGTACTTCGCAGAATACTTACAGCCAAAGCTAGACAGCGCCTCACAAACTTAAGAATGGTAAAACCAGAGTTCGCCGAGCAACTTGAGCTGCAACTAATCCAACTCGCACAACAAGGCAGAGTGAATATTCCAATAACCGACGAACAACTAAAAGACATACTATTCAGACTGCAGCCTCACCGCCGAAACATCAAAATCAGAAGGGTTTAAAGTGGCAAGAAACAAGCCAACCGCTAAAAAACGCAGATTAGCAAAAGCAGGCAAAGAGAGCAAGCCGGTTCCAACATGGGTTATTGCTAAGACAGGGAGCCGCGTGAGAACCAGCCCAAAGGGACAGAGGAGATGGCGACGAAGAAAGATAAGAGCTTGATGGTGAACGTGGATGGAAGAGACCGCTGAAGAACTGGAAGAAAGCGAGGAAACTGTGGAGACAGCAGCAGAAGAACCCGAAGCTGACAAAGAAGAGGAAACCGTAGAAATTGCAGAAGAAAAGGAAGAGACCGCAGTAGAAGAAGAAGTCACAGAGGAAGCTGTTGAAGAAATCGAGGAAATCGAAGAAAAGAAAGAAGTTAAAAAACCAAAGAAAAAAGAAAAAGAAGAAATCGTTGAGGAAAAGATTTACACAATACCATTAGGCAAAGCATGGATTTCTCCACGGAAAAAACGAGCGCCAAGAGCCATACGCCTCATCAAAAGCTTCATTCAGAGACACATGAAGATTAAAACCGAAGTTGAAGAAATGGAGGAAGAAGAGGCTGAAAGGCTAGTGATCAGCAATGAAGTGAACGAGAAAATCTGGAGCAGAGGAATCGAAAAGCCGCCACGGAAAATTAGAGTTCGAGCAGTTAAGGACAAAGAAGGTGTCATAACCGTTTACTTGGCTGAGGGATGATTGATTTTTGGCTCTCTTCCTGTGGAATATCTTCGGCAACGCAAGCATAGGGGTTTACTCTCTAGCCACCGACAATATGGCAATAATTCCATCACAAGTCTCTGAAACTAAGGCGCAAAAACTTGAAGAGTGGCTGAAAGTGAAAGTTATTCGCACTACAATTGGTGCATCAGTACTTGTAGGAGCTCTTGCGCGCGCAAACTCTAATGGTTTAGTTCTTCCACATTACATGCGTGAAAAAGAAATTCAAGCTATAAAGTCGAATCCAGACCTTAACATCGCAATTATGGAAACAAAGAAAACAGCCTACGGAAACTTGATTTTAGCTAATGACTACGGAGCGGTCGTTGACCCTCGACTAAAAAAGAAGGATGTAAAGCAGATAGAAGACACTTTAGGCGTTGAAACTGTTCCCAGCGAAATAGCAGGACTACCATACCCAGGTTCCCTTGCCACCGCAACTAATAAGGGGGTATTAACTCACCCATTGTTGAAGGAGGAGGAGCAGAAACTGTTGAAGGACGTATTGAAGGTTCATGTGGATGTGGGAACCATTAACTGTGGAATACCTTACGTTGCCTCTGGGCTATTGGGGAATAAATATGGGGCTGTGGCTGGACATATAACTACTGGACCTGAACTATTCATAATTGGACAAGCACTTGATGTGGTGAAATAAAATGAGTGAGGTTAAAGTTTTCCGAGTCATAGGGGAAATTAAAAAGCCGAATTACCAAACGGACTTTCGAAAAGAGGTTAGAGCAATAAAGCCGGAGGACGCTGTGGAAACGGTCTACACAGAGATAGGGAGCAAACATCGAGCTAAGCGTTTTCAAATAAAAATCATAAATGTAGAAGAAGTGCCTCCGGAGGAAATTGAAGACTTCAACATAAGAAAACTAACGTTAGGAGAAAAAGAACGTGTCAAGTGAAGATGAAAAATTCCGCAAATTAGCTGTCGAGCTTAGGATATTGGAAGGAACTGTCGAAACGATACAATCTAGGATAAACATAGTGAACAGCGCTCTAACTGAACTCAGTATTGCCAACATGACACTGGGAGGGATAGAAAAGGAAAAACAAAACTCATCGCTTTTAGTTCCGATTGGAGGGGGCTCCTACATAAAGGCAAAATTGGAGAGAGCCGACACCGTTATTGTAGGTATAGGAGCAGGAGTAGCCACTGAGAGAACCATAAATGAGGCGAAAGAAAACGTTGGAAAACGTATAGCCGACGTGGAGAAAACAAGGGACGCTCTTCAACAACAACTAGTCCAAGTCATACAAAGAATTCAGGAAGGAAGAGAGGAACTTCAGGAATTCACAGCGAAACTAAGCAAGAGAGAGGAGAGAACAGAAGGTGTTCGAAAAGCTAAGAAACGGACTTAGCGGACTCGTTGAAAAAATCTCAACCACAGAACTAAAAGCCGAAAAACTTCGACCCATCCTCTCAAACTTCAAGTTGAACCTAATCGAAAACGATGTGGCAGTAGAGGTTGCAGACCACGTCTGCAAAGAGCTGGAAAAAAGGTTAGACGGAGTCCAAGTAAAACGGCTGGAAGACCGAAAAGAAATTGTGAGGAAAAACTTACACGAAATTTTGCTGTCCATACTGACCAGCGACAAAATGATTAGCTTACTGGAACAGGTTAAAGAAAAAAGAAATGCAAACGAGCCTTACGTTATCGTTTTTGTGGGAATCAATGGAACAGGTAAAACCACTAGCATAGCTAAAGTCGCTAACCTCCTCATGAAAAAAGGGCACTCAGTCATCCTAGCGTGCAGTGACACCTACCGTGCAGGGTCCATTGAGCAGTTGGAGGAACATGCCAAACGACTGGGCGTTCGCATAATTAAACATAGGTATGGGGCTGACCCGGCAGCTGTAGCCTACGACGCCATCGCTCATGCTAAGGCTCATGGAACGAGTGCTGTCCTCATAGATACGGCTGGACGCATCCAGACGAACAAAAACTTGATGAATGAGTTGGGAAAAATCAAGAGGGTTATTGACCCAGACCTAACTATTCTTACGATTGATGCTTTAACTGGAAATGACGCGGTTATGCAGGCTGAGGAGTTTCATAAGAGCGTTGGAATTGACGGCACTATTCTGACAAAAGTGGACGCGGATGTTAATGGTGGAGCCGCCCTCAGTGTGACTTACGTGACTGGAAAACCCATAGTGTTCATTGGAACTGGCCAGAAATATGAGGATTTAGAAGAGTTTAACCCTGAACGGTTTACGCAGATGATTTTGAGGTAAAAATAGAGTTTTACGCTTTTTCCAACAGTTTTAGCAGAATTCCTTTTGAAGAGTGCAGTCTGTTTTCGCTTTGATCATAAATTATGGAGTTTGGACTCTCTATCGCATCTTCACTTATCTCGTAGCCCCTATGTATAGGCATGTCATGCATTATCAACGCGTCGCTGCCCTTCAACAGCGCACCATTGATTTGATATGGCTTCATCAACTTAATTCTCTTCTCTTTCTCTTCCTTAAACTTTGGATTCAAGAAGGACTCCATGTCCACCCAAGTATCCGTGTATACAACATCGCTCTTTTTCACAGCTTCTTTAACGTCCAACGTGGTCTTGTACAGCCCCGTCTGCTTCGCTTTCTCAATTAACTCTTTGTCAAGAGAAGGCTCATTTACCAATGGAACCACGGTTGTGATTCCCATTCCCATTTTTGTGCACCCCTCTATCAGAGAGTTGCAAACGTTGTTGTGAATTCCAACGTAAATGAGCTTTAACCCTTTTAAACGCCCCTTCTTCTCTTTAATCGTCATTAGGTCGGAGATAGCTTGACAAGGATGATATTTTTCAGCGCACCCATTAATCACTGGAACCATTGACGCTTCTGCCATAGCCTTTAAGTCAACATTTCTTAGTAAACGCGCCATCATGCAATCAACGTTTCTTGAAAGATATCTGGTCTCATCTCGAATATCTGCTAAAATGAAGTTGGTTGTTCTCCAGTCCAGAAAAACAGCGTGTCCTCCCAACTGAGTCATAGCCACTTCGAAGGAAACTCTTGTTCTAGTAGAGGTTTTCTGAAAAATCATTGCCAAAGACTTGTCTTTCAGGGAGGTTCGGTACTGACTTTGATTTTTCTTTATCTGTATAGACAGCTCAATCACGTCTTCAATTTGTTTTGCAGACCAATCTTTCAGGGTTAGTAGATGCATTTTAACTCACCTATTCCTGTGTTCTCCTTAAAATTGCAATTAGACGAACATAAGAGGTTTGTGGAAACCTATATTTTCTAAGTTGCCCCCTCAATTTACTATCAGGAAGACTCGACATGATTTTAATTGTAGCATCAACCAAAGACATTGCTGGCATGAACATTGCCCAACAAATCCTTGACAATTACGACTTTGAAAAACTTTCAGAGATGTTCCATCAAAATCCCATGTACTCTAAAAAAGCGCAGGATTCTCTGGCTAAGCTGGTCTTCGTTAATGAAGAAATTGTCAACACCCAGTTTATCACCGAATTATTTAATCCCCAACTATTAGTCTTCATATCTAAACACCGCAGCGTAAGCGGACTCCCCACACTCTCAGTTCACACTCCCGGCAACCTCAGCGAAGCAGAATTGGGCGGAATCCCAAGGAGGGTTTCAGTTTCTCCAGCTAGCGCCATGAGAAATGCACTATTAGAAATGACTAATAAGAAGAGAGAGTTGGGACTGAACTATCAAGTCTGCTATGAATGCACACATCACGGTCCCTCTCTGGAGGTTCCAGCTATGTTTGTGGAGTTAGGTAGTTCAATGAAGCAGTGGAAGGATAAGAGGGCAGCGAAGGCAGTGGCTCACGCTGCGATGGCTGCAGTTTCTAACCAGTCAAAATATCCAGCGGTATTAGGCATAGGCGGACCCCACTATAACGCTAAGTTCACAAAAATTGCGCTGAGAAAGCCGATAGCCTTCGGTCATATCATCCCAAAATACGCTGTTTCTCTAGTAGACGCTAATATGGTGAGACAGTGCGTGAAGAAAACAGTGGAAAAAGTGGAGTCGGTGATTCTTGATTGGAAGGGGATTAAAGGCGCAGACAAAAAAGGATTGATGACGATACTGAATGATACTGGAGTTTCAATAGAAAAAGTTTGAAGATTTTCAGAATACAAATATCAAGCAAGATGAAGTAAAAACTAACCCAATGCTCTTTTTTTCTGCCAGAAAATGCTTAGGGGGAAGCTTAAAGACGTTACTTATGATAGTCTGTGATTGTTCATCTTTATTTGAAGTTCATAAAGGCTAACTACCAAAAGTAACAATTTGATTGTGATGTTAAATGGGAAAAGAAATACCTTTGATGGAGAGAATAAGAAGGGAGAAGACAGAGAGGAAAAAGCAAGTCATATCAGAATTTGAAACGAAGGCACGCCCTCTTTGGAAGTTACAAGAGAAACTGATAAACAAAATAAAGCCTATTCTTGAGGAAAGAGATAAACAATTGAGTGAGCTTGACAACTTTATAAAAAAGGAATTTGCTAAGAAGTATAAAGAAGTTGTTGGAAAACAAAAACAAACCTTTTCTAAGTTCATTCGGGAAGTAAAGAAGAGAGAAATCAAAGAGGGAAAAAACCTAGATGAAGAAGAGATAAGATGGATAAGTAAGGCAAGTGTTGAAAATTATCTCTTCCATTGCTTTGAAAATCAACCTGATGGTTACATTATGGAATGGCTAGAGGGTTTTGTCAATTATTTATCTTCTGAAGAAGAAAAGCAACAAGTCTTGCTAGTCCTCTGGAAATTGAAACGTTCATAGCCTTACAGTGCATGCAGAGTAGTGAACATATAGGAGAAGGTCAAAGTTTCCATCATTCCTTATTCTACCCCTATTCATAACGGCAACACTACTAGCAGTCATAGTCTATAGAAGAAAACATTCTATGAAAAAATCCGCCTATGTGTGTTTCTCCATCCGACCTTCCTTTTTTCTACTAGTATGGAACTTAGATATCAGACAGCGTGACAAAGCAACTAAGACAACTTTAACAAATAAAATATCCAATAATTTGAAGACTTACTTCTGCTCTACACTACAGCGATGCTCCACGCTGAGACTATTCAAATCCTCAAGTATCTCAGGATGTTTTTGAATGCACTTTTGCACGAGATGCAGATACCTCGCAACTCTCACACTCTCTGAACTCACCTGTATGGCTTTTCCGTTAAGAATTACAAAGTGACTAAACGGAACCTTTGCCTTTGTTATGAACATGGCTTCGTTTGCCGCGGCATGCAACGCAAGGCAGTGAGGAGAACCCTCCATCGTCAGCACTGTAAGGTCACTTATGTTTGAGCACGTTAAAATGGCAGCCAGTTTGCCCATAAGCATCTCAGCGTTCTCCGCCTCTGGACAGCTAGTCAGAACCACACGACCCTCCACGAACCTTTTGTACACGCTTGGATATACTGCTTGAGCGCACTCGCTCACGAGGAGCAGAGAGGCTCCCTTCAAGAAAGACGCTTTCACCCAGGTTTCAATTAATTTCATAGTTTTCGTCACGGCATTATATGGCTGTCAAAACCCCTTTATGTGTTCTTTGCTCCATTCAAACACTTCTCAAAATCATACCTGCAACTTTGCGAACCCAAAAACTTAATTTTGTATTCCAGTGAAAAACAACTTTGGGTAGTATTAATGGAAGCTTATATTTTCGTAAGCACTGGACCTGACATGCTGTGGAAGGTGGCGGAGGAATCTCTTAAAATTGATGGAGTTAAGACGGCTCACACTGTTACGGGTCAATACGACGTTGTGATTTACGTTGTATTTGAAAACATGGAGGCGCTGGGAGAATTGATACGTAAAGTTCATGCCATTAAAGGTGTGATGAGAACTCAGACGGCTGTAGTAGTGCCGCCGAGAATCTACTAGGAAATTAGAGGTTAGCTCTGTTTAATCTCCACTCTTTTTCCTTTTTTCTTGACACTGTTTCACTAATCTGCTGGAGCCGCCAGTTTTTTTAAGGAAGCTTCTATTTGCTGGATATGCCTTAATGTCTCCTCTGATCCCTCAAATCTTTCGATAATCTCTTGACACTGCCTTAGAGTCTCCTTGAAATTCCTTCGATGACTGATTCTTTCCAACTGCTCACCATGTTTTCGCTTCTTTTACAGGATGCTTAAAAGACCAGCGACGCAACAAACAAAAAGAGACCACACAGAGCGTAGTGAAAGTAAAAATGTTTGCGTAAAAAATTCAAAAAGATATGATGGTGCGGCCGCCGGGATTTGAACCCGGGATTACAGACTTGGAAGGCTTACACCCCGTTTTGACTGTGTCCTAACCAGACTAGACTACAGCCGCACAGCCTAAAGCACAAGCTCAACAAAGATTTGTGGTTGCAGATATTTATTACGGCTCTTTACCTTTTAAAATTAGAAACTAAAACTTCTGGGCTTAACTGTAACCTGATGAAAGTTTAAGATGCATATTATTTTTTCTTTCTGGCGCGTGCGTCTCTTGTCGACATTACTCTTCTACTATCAATTCTCCATGCATGTCTTCGTGTCCTATGCCGCAGTATACAGAACAATGAAAGTGAAATTCTCCAATTTTGTCAGCAACAAATTCAATCGTAACGGTCTCTCCCATCGGCAAAGTATAATCGATATCATACTCCTCTATGTCTATGCCATGGTCGGGGAACATCAGAGGCATCATAGGCATCATGTTGCTAACACTGGTTATCACCAACCTAACAGTTTCACCTTTCTTGACCGTAATTGTGGAAGGCTCGAAACTCCAATAATCCGCTGTCATACTGATGCCGTTGACTGGTTGTTGCGGTTCTTCATTAAAATCTGAATGTGAAGGAAAAGACCGCTGTCTTACAATTGCTGTATACGCAAGAACGCTTCCAACCAATATAAGGATCAAACCCGCTATCATCAATAGTGCGAAGGCTACTGTACGCCTTTTTTCTGTCTTAGCCATTTCTACTTTCATCTTTTTTCGTGCTCGCGCGCGCATTTTTTACTTGTTTTTCGGCTTAAACGCTCTAATTTTGTCGCTGGCGATGTATCTGGACTTTGTCTTGTCAATTACCGTCACATCCTCAAAGCCAGCGTCTTTTATTGCCTGTAGATACTTTTGTTCTTCTAATGCTCCACTTACACACGCCACGTATCCTTCAATTGATTCTTTAACTTCCTTCGGTAACTCCTCTTCGAGAACTATGTCAGATACAAACATTCTGCCGCCGGGTTTAAGCACTCTGTACGCTTCTCTAAATGTCTTGGGCTTGTCCGGTGTCAAATTTATTACACAGTTACTGATTATAACGTCAATTGATTCGTCATCGACGGGTAAGTTTTCTATGTCACCCAACCTAAACTCCACATTTTTGAACCCCAGTTTTTCCGCGTTTTCTCTAGCCTTTTTAACCATTTCAGGCGTCATGTCAACTCCAATTACTTTGCCTTTATTGCCCACTTTCTTGGCTGCCATGAACATGTCTAAGCCAGCGCCAGATCCTAAATCTAAAACAATCTCGTTCTCTTTTATATTTGAAAGCGCCACCGGATTTCCGCAACCGGCAAAGGATTCGGTGACAGACTTTGGCATATTTTCAATGTTATATCCTAGTGAGGTTGCTAGAGTTTCGCCTCCTCCTGTGAAGGGTTCGTAGCAGTCGCAGCTGGCGTCGCAGCAACTTTTAGGTGAAGTTGCAACCTCAGCGTAGCCTTTCTTTACTGTCTCTTTAATCTCCTCAGCGGTCATTTTATTGATGGTTTTTGTTTGGGGTTTGGGTTTTTTTGTTTTGTTCATTTGTTTCGCCCTTTTTTATTGGATGCAATGATAAGATCGAGTGGGAATTTTTATATCTATCGGTCATCCAATATTTAACTGATGCTCAATGAACAACACAACAGAGTGCTGTCCACCAGAATGCTGCGACATGCGAGGCATGCTATCCTTTTTCATACTATGGTTACTAACCAAAGAACCAATGCACGGACAAAAAATAGCAACGGAAATCGCGAGAAGAAGAGGAACAAAACCGACTCCTGGAACGATTTATCCAGCTCTCAAAGACCTAAACGAAAGAGAATTAATTAAAGGAGAAAAACAGGGCAAAAAAGTCATTTACAGCCTAACAGATGAAGGTAGAGAAGGAATAGAAGAAGCATGCGAATATTTTTGCAAGGCATTCGGGGAAATCTTTGAAGAATATAAGTCAAGGTGATGGTGCGGCCGCCGGGATTTGAACCCGGGTCGTCAGCGTGGCAGGCTGATGTCCTAACCAAACTAGACTACGGCCGCCATTCACTAGAACTAGAAGGTCTATGAGGCTTCTAAAAATCTTTTCTAAGAGGCGATACTGTTAACTTTGTTGTGATGTGCGCGCAACAAGATTAAAAAATTGTTCCCTTATGAGACTTAGCTAGTTTATGATACCACAAAGCGTGTTTCTTTATCCTTGAATAAGTCACATCATCAACAGCCTTAATCACCTTAGCTGGAACTCCAACAACGACAGACCGTTTCGGTATCCTCGTGTTCTCAAGCACCGTTGCATTCATCCCAACGATAGAGCCTTCTCCCACTACTGAACCTCCATAGACTATCGCCCTTATTCCAATCATTGAAACATCTTCAACCTTACTTCCATGAACCACAGATCCATGAGCAATTGTTACATAGTCACCTATTTCGACTGGTAAATGTCCTTTCAAATCATCTCCTTCGTATATATTTCCACCATGAAGAACCGCATTGTCCTGAATATTAGAGTATTTACCAACAGTGATTTTTGCTACATCTCCACGAATTACTGCCCAGAGAATACTGCTGTTCCTTCAGAGATTTCAACATGACCTATTACAGTTGCTAATGGGGAAACCAGCGCATCTTCGTGAATCTTAGGTGATTTTCCCCTATACGAGAAAACTGGCAATACTAGTCACCAATTCTAAATTCTTAATAGCAGAAATAAATGTTCATGGGTTGAGTTGTAGTGCCGCGGGCCGGACTTGAACTGGCGACAACCCGGTCTTCAGCTTCACCCTCGAATAATCGCTTAGACGAGTCGGGTGCTCTCCCAATCTGAGCTACCGCGGCACGTATCCAACATGAAACACATGTTCATTTTTAAGTTTTCGCAAAAACTGGTGCTTCATGATTTCCACAAGACATTAATCGAACCATAATACAAATGATAAAACCACCATAGATTCAATGTAGTTTGGAGGACAAGTTACACGACTACTTTTAGAACAAAGTCTCGGAAGATTACCTTAGCTACTATGTTTGGCGTTGCAGTATTTATTTCAAAGATTACCTTGCCCTCTCCGTTTGACAAGACTCTGGTTGTGTTTCAGGCGTTGTTTCTGACTCTAGGAGCATTATTAATAGGTGTGATGGGCGCAACTTATGTGTCGTTAGTTGGAGGCGTTTTAACGGCATTTTGGAGAGCTTCTACGGCTCCTTTCACTTTTACATTCGCTTTGATGTATGGATTGTTAGTTGACGCCTTAATCTTAGGGTTTAAGGCTAAAAGCTCAAAAGGAGACGTTAAGACCTCTAGGATGGTCGCTGCCGTAACTGTCAGCACTGGAATCGTTGGTTTAACAAGTTATTACGTCACTGTTTTTGTGATACCGATTATTCCACGAATCTCCATCGTCATATCCATCGCGGGATTCGCAATCAACGTGGTGGAGACAGCTATTCTTATCGCAGGGTTGGTAAATGGGCTTATAGCTGGATACGTGGCCACATATGTATGGAAGAGGAACCTACGACAGCTTACAACGTTGTGAACGCCAAAAATCTAGTATAGCTTATCTAGCCAATTGCTTCTCCAGTCTAGCAAGTTTCTTCTTCTTTTTCTTCTCTTTCCGTTCCTTCTTCTTTAAAGGCTTAGGTTTTCTTCCTCTAACCTGTCCCTTCATTCCACCCTTCGCACTTCCGCTCATGAGAGCATCTCCTTTTTTGACAGACAAAAATAGATTGTTTGCGCTTCTTAAAAATATTCTTT
>DAOVGL010000032.1 GCA_030672415.1 Candidatus Bathyarchaeota archaeon | reverse complement strand
GAGTTGAGAGTTAGTGTAAAGTCGTGCCAACCACGTTTTTCAACGTAGTTTTCCCGTGGAAGCTGGTAAGCCACTGTGAACGTTGCTTTCTCATTTTCATTCAAAGCATTTCTGAGGAGTATAATTACGCCATTCTCTGTTGGTAACCATGGGCGGTCGCCTGAAGCATCTCGGACAGAAAGAGAGTAAGCACCTTGGGGCAATTGTACCTTTAACTCAGAAAGAGTTTCCGTCCCTTTGTTGGTTATTTGATATAGGTCTGCTAGGAAAAGGTTTCCCCACTGATCTGGCGCTAGTTGCCGCTCTATTTTGTTCACCTCAATTAGGGTGAAGTCATCTGAACTGAACAATAACCAAGCGGACTCTCTCGTAAAATTCTCAAGTGGGCTTCTAGTGTGGTTCAAAATCTCAGCAGAATCGATGGGAAAGCTACTTTGGTATATGGCTTTGTTTGGGAGAGTAACCATCACGTTGGATGTGGCGGCATCTTGGACTAGACTGGGGTACATAGGAAAGCTGGTGATGTTGAAGAGGGTTGCACTCTGTTGAGAAACAAGGTTTGAGAAGACAAAGGTCACCGTGAATTCATATGACTTATTTACGCTTATGTCCACAGGGCTACTGAAGTTTACGTTTATTCCGTAGAAACCTATTCTTCCCAACCCAACGTCAAAATTCACATTGTGACGTATGTCAGGGTTCAAGGTTTCATAGGCGAAACTGTAGTCGAGGTTAGAGCTATATTGGAAGGGGAATCCCATGGAAAAATTTTGTAGCGATATTCCGCCTTCGCCTGTTGCAGATAGTCTGATGGTGTCGTTGATGACAACCAGTCCTCCTTCTCGAACCTCTATCGCATGATCTACTTTGCTAACTTGTAAACTTGCAGTAGCGCTGACAGCAGGAAGGGCGAAGGTTGAGAGGAGGAGGAAAAGAGATGACATGAATAGAAGCAACAAGAACAATGCTTTCTTCAAATGAGACACCACGCCAATCAATGAGCCCTTATTATTTTGTTGTGCGTATTTATTTTCGATCATCCCTTATTTACTTTTAGAAATTCAAAGCATGAGCATTACGCTTTTCAAATTTGACGGTTGTCCTAAACTCATGTCTTTGCGTTAAAATCTGGTTTTTTGTGGCTCATTGGCTTTCTTAGATAATTCCACTATTGGTGGTATCAATTTTTTTATCCTTTCACTAGCCAGATTTCCCTGTGAACAGAATCCTACTACCATATCTGCTGAAAAAATCGCAGTTTTTTCTGGGTCTTGAATCTCCTTTTTCAAATTGAAGAGTTTTAGCTTCTCATAAAAGTCTAATAAAAATTCAAAGAAATCCTCATTTTTTTAACTAAAAAATCCGCATTCGTCCCAGACCACCATTCAGCTTCTGTTTACACCAAAGTTCATATATTTTACGCGCACTTTGGCTTAATATAGCAATGCTGGGACCTTGTTTGCTTCTTCAGTTATGTGTAGAGCACTATTTAGTTCCCTAAAGTATCTGAGTACGGTTCTACCTCTTTCCGTGATGACGTAAACAATTTTTGTTTTGTTTCTTTTCTTGTGCAAAGTTTGTTCTTCAACAAGGTTCTGTTGGATCAAAAAGTCCAAGTATTGTTTTAGAACGCTACAGTTTACGTTAGCTTTGTACATGATGTGAGTTAGCTTTAACGGTCCATGACGAGCCAGAACTTTAAGGACATCAACATACATTTCAAGCTTTGACCTTCGCATATTCACCAAACCTCTTCTAACATGCTATGCTTGCACATCCATATTGATTAGCCAGATGAGACGTGTATATTCCTCAATTGTCTGTCCTTTTCGTCTTTTCTTTGAGTTAATTACCTGTCTCAAATGAAAAGCACGAAGTTTCATTTTATTAATGTTCAAAAAACATCCTTCCTATCTTAATGCGAGTGCGTAAGTAATTCCAGCATTTTTACCTAAAAGGCTTGTTAAGTGTTAAGGATATACTGATCTAATATGTTCGTTGGCACCTTACAAGCTGTTGTTGAATGAGAGTGTTGCTGAAACAAAAATTTTAACTATAACAAGACAGTGAAAATTGCTGTAAAAAGCGCAAAATAATGGGGAACTAAAATTTGCGCGTGTGTTTTGAAAAACTCAAATTGGGTTTCTTAGGTTTGTTTCTTTGTATCAGAAAGCTTTAGATAGTAGTCATCTTCTTTTTTTGGTCCAAAACTTCTTACGCCCTTCTCATTGAGTTGTTTCCTAAGCCTCTGAGCGTACTCGCGGTTGATTTCTCCTCTCTTTTTCAGATAATTGATGACCTCTTTTGCCTGCCGCCCATTATCACATCGTCGAATAAAGTCTATGACGTCTGGCATGTACCCAACAAACTTCTCTGAAGACACTTTCTCTGCTGTTTGGGCATCTGATCGAACAGAGGTTATCGCGACTCCGTGTTCCTTAACCTCCATTTCTTTGGCTAAGTGTGGAAACATCTTTTTGAACCGCTTCTTGTCGACCTCCATTTCGACCTCACCTTTGAGCAGTTGCTTCTCTTCGTGCATGCTTATTTTCTTCTATGAGAAAACGTCTATTTAAGCCCGTGTGAATGTGATCCCAAGACAATACCTCACTTACCTCTTTCCTTCGCGTATACTTTTCCAATGAGACATTACATTCTTTTAATGCCCTTCGCCAGGCGCCTAAACCTCCACCATACCGAGTTGCAAGCTCAACAACCCTTCCAACTTCTCGATCGCCCAGAGAAAGGAATGCTTGAATTTGGGCGTGGCGTGGGTCTAAGTGGCTTATTCTGAACCTGCGGTCTTCCTTGAGTTGTGCTTTTAGTAATCGGATACACTTTCGAATGTAAGGGATGGGGGCGAACGCCTCCCATTGAAAGGGGGTGTGAGGCTTAGGTATCAAAGGGTTCACGCTCAGGTGCACTGACTGAAGACCATACCCCAAATCAGCAATGCGTTTTGACAACTTAGCAATAGCTTCAACATCCTCTCGTGTCTCTCCGGGCAAGCCGATTACAAAGTATAGTTTTAAACGCTTAACTCCATGTTGCAAGAGAGTTCTAGCCGCCTCAACTATTTGTTCATCATCCATGGGCTTGTTAATGATGTTGCGCATACGTGGGGTTGATCCGTCAGGTGCTAAGGATATTCTTCGTTGTTTTCCTTTCGCCAGAAGTTTAGCCAATCGTTCAGTGACCGCCTCCGGACGTATTGAAGGAATAGAAATCTCTAGTCCACGTGACACAATTGATTCGCAGATTTCTTCAAGTTTGGAGTGGTCGGATAAACCAGTTCCGATCAGTGAAACTTTCTTCACTGGCGTGTAACGTATGCCCTCGTCCAGTATCTCATCGATCTTAGCTAGACTTCTCTCCCGCTTGGGTCGTCCAATGTATCCGATGAGGCAGAAGCGGCAGCATCGGTTGCATCCTCGAACAGCCTCTATGACAAAGGTTTTCCCGAATATGGGCATGTAGGGGCTTCTTTGATCAACAAGGGGAACTTGTTGCGCAACTGGGCATGGAGCTTCATTGAGGTCTTTTATCCACACACGATTCACGGAGTTCGAAACGGCGGGAACGTACACGCCTTTCAAGTCAGCGAAATCTTCAACATGCTTCGTCGGCTCATCAGACTCTTTAATACGGTCGATTAGAGGGTCTAGAATGACTTCACCCTCGCCTATGGCGAATAAGTCAATGTAGTCGGCGAGAGGCTCAGGGTTTTCCGTTGCGCATGGTCCACCAGCAATAATCAGAGGATCCTCTTGAGTTCGATGCTCTCTTCTCAGCGGCACACCAGACTCCAACAGCATGCGCATAACGTTGACGTAGTCCTGTTCATATTGCAGGGTAAACGCGACCACATCAAAGTCTTTGAGGGGTCTGTTGGATTCGAGGCTTCGTTGAGGTTCGTTTCGGGGGGGAATGAAAAGTCTTTCACAAGCTACGTCGTCTCGTGCGTTCAATAGTGCATACAGCAACCGCATGGTCATTCCGGTCATGCCGCTTCGATAAACGTTGGGAAAGCAGAGCGCAACCTTCAGGTCTACGTTTCTCCAGTCTTTTTTGATAACATTAAGTTCGGGGATGAAAGGCATTAAGAGTCACAAAATAAGCATTTGTGTTATTTACCAAAAATACTTTGCTGACAACATAAATCGCCATTAATTTGTGGTAGTTTAAGAAAGAAAAACTTTTTTCCTTATCAATAAATAACTCTACATTTTGATAAAACTAAGGGTAAATCACCATTTGAATCTTATTTTAGATATATTTTATAAGAGTTTATATACAATCTCAATTTTTCGCAGAGAAAGGTAGGTAGTTTAATATTATATTGATATACCTGAGAGAGATATCCATATATCTCTCTTTTCAAGGTTCCCTTTTACAAGTTGTAAGTAAATCCACAAACCAAACACTTTAACCCACAAAAGGAAAATCATGTTCGCAAGAATCAATATATGCGCGCTAACCACAAATATGTCGGCACCTTCCTCATAAAAGACTGTCTTGCAATAGAATATGGGAAGGGTAAGAGATTAGGTGACAAAGGTGAAGCGGAAACGAGGCTATAAACGTGGGTACTCAGTAGCACTTCTTGTGGGTTTTGAGGATGACCATGTGGTTCTGTGGCAGGTATTTAGCCATGTCGTAAAACTGCACCTTACGTTGGAGCTTGACGGAAAGAGGACAGATGAGAGGGTTCTATATAATTTTCACGAATCTGTGGTTGATGCGTTGAGACCAGTGCTCAAGGAAGGGGTAAGAAGCATCGTGGTCACAGCTCCGAAGAAGACCACTTATGCCGCAGACTTTCTGGACCATGTGCGAAAACATCACGCGTATCTGATTCAATCGAAGAGGCCGAATAGGGCAACTTTTGCCGAGCTAGTCGGCTCCGCTGATCAGCCTCACAGGGTTGCCAAACTGGTGAAAACCAAAGAATTCCGCAAGCTAATCGCAGAGACGACCTCAGGAGAAGCGGATCACATCGTCAATGCATTGGAGAAACATCTTTACAGCATCAACAGCAACGCGATCGTCCTGTATTCGCTCAAAGAAATCGAAGATATTGTCTATAACCGAGAGAGACACAACGACTTCAGAACGGCATATCTGATGTTCACAGACAAGTATCTTGCTGACAGTAAGGACAAGAACAGGATTCATAGGTTATTGCAGATTTCAAAGAATAGAAAAGTGAAGACGAGAATAGTCAACGCGGAAACGCCAGCAGGCAAGCGAATCAGCCAATTCGGAGGCGTAGTTTTCTTCACCATACCAACCAAATAGCTCGCGCGGAGAGA
>DAOVGL010000075.1 GCA_030672415.1 Candidatus Bathyarchaeota archaeon | reverse complement strand
TTGCCCGCACGAAATCGTCCAAAGCCAAATCGGAAAAGGCATTGCCTGTGAGTTCCTTCAGTTTTGGGAGAAAATAGATCCAGAATTCACGTGATCGGCCAATTATGTTTTCTACAAACCGTGACTGAGACTCGTGGAACCCAAGAGAACAACTTGTACCTATTGGCTGATATATCCATTCTGACTTTAGGTTCTGGTTATAGATGGCGTGACCAGCTTCGTGTAACACCGAAAACAATGAGGATGGGAAGTTGTCTTCGTAGTAGTGAGTTGTGATCCGAACATCGTCATAATAACCAGTACTGAAAGGATGCTCAGTTTCGTCAATTCTACCCCCAGCCTTTGTAGACTCTACATCATACTCTGCAAACTTGGCGAGTTCATTGGAAATCTTGCGTTGAACGCCGAAGGAAACCTTACGCTTTAGAAACGATGTGTCGGGTTGTTTCGGCGCGCTTGAACATTTTATCAATATGGAAGCCAATCCTTTTTTCAACTCTCCAAAAATCTTGGCAATCGTCTCTGCGGTCATTTCCGGCTCAAAAATGTCGATCAGCGCATCATAAGGTGTTGCGGTAGCCTTCACTTGCATAAGAATTTCTGCAGTTTTCTTTTTCAACTCTAAAAGCTTCTCAAGTTCCGGTTTGAACATGGAGAAGTTTTTGGCGGTCTTTGCCTTCTTCCACATATCGATGGCGATAGCCTGTTGTCTGGCAGTTTCTACGACGAGTTCTTCAGGAAGTTTTGTCTGCTCATCATAGTGTTTCCTGATCAGATACACGTTTCTTTTCTGCAACTCATTTAAGGTGTCGTAATCTGGGTGTTTTTCAATTTTTGAGAGCAAAAATTCAATTTTGGGGTTGGTGCTCATTCTGTGTTCAATTTGACTGAGCATAGCTAATTGCTGACTTCGCAGATTGATTCCTTTTGGAGGCATCTTCGTCTCCATATCCCAATGGGTAAGAGCATCAATCGTTCCAAGAATTGTTATCTCTTTAGCCTTCACCATCAATTTATCATAACTGGATGTTAACTCTCCTGTTGTGTTTGCCATGTTAATCGCCGTAGCCCGTTAACATTCTCCGACAATATATGACTTACGTGTACTTCCTAAGCACGCGCAACCATTGTTATTAGCGGGGAACTTTATGCCGAAGTGATCGCTCCCACTTGCTTCTCGGGTTCGTGTATAAGAAACAAGGTTATGAGGAGCGCTGCAATTATCAATCCAAGGGTTATGTAAAAGGGCAGCTGAGGGTTGAAGCTTACATAGAAGTAGTTACCTAGCAACATGCCGATGCCCATCGCGATGTAGCCAATAAAGTTGATGAACCCGTTTACCTTTCCCCTGTTCTCTGGCTGCACAAGATCGGTTAGAAATGCCGTCAACGCAGACATCGCCAACAATTGGGCAATTCCGAAAAGGCACATTGAAATCATGACGGTTAATAGGTTGCCAGTGATGAAAATCAGTATAGCTACGTCGAATATGAATAGCCCAAGAATTAGTGGAATTTTTCTTCCAATCTTGTCGATCATCTTGCCGATTGGGATAGAAGCTATGATCATGGTCAAAAAAAGTGGGATGAATACAAGCCACCACTGCTCTTCGGGTATTAGAAGCACATCTCTTGCGTAGAGGGCATTGATTACTTGAGTAAGCGACCATCCGAACATTACGAGAGTCTGACCGATGAACAGCCAGAACATTGACCGTGGCACCATTTTCCAGACGTTGACGCTCTCTTTGAAGGCCTTTGGGTACGAAGTGATGAAATAGCGGAAGCGAATTGGCTCTGCTTTCGTCATTGTTTCCTTCAGTCTAAGCCGCCATACTGCTGCGGTGAGATACAGAGCGGTCATAATTAAGTAGATGATTCTCATACTTGTAATCAGCCCAAATTGAAGCAACAAAACCCCAGCGATTACAGGACCCGGAGTGTTAACGGTGCCACGGATAAGCTGTGTGATTGAAGAACCCATGCCTCTACGCTCTGGAGGAAGCGAATCTTGGAACATTGCGAACAATGCAGGTTGATAAATCAGAAAGAGATTGCTGATGATAGATCCTAACAAAATGAAGTGCCAAGTCGGGGCAAGTGCAAAGAGCAGGGTTGACAAAGCCATTCCAAACGTCATGGTGGTTATGAGCCAACGCTTTCCGTATTTATCTGCAAGGTAGCCACCAGGAAAGGCTACGACCGCCATTGCAAGAAAATTGGCAAAACCTATGATACCTAGGGTCACACCGGTCCCCCCTAGAGCTTGGACGAAATACTGAAAGTTTGGAGTAGGCATTTCCATAGCTAGATCTATTAATATCCAACTCACAACAAGAACTCGATAGTTCCCCGTAATGAAAGAGAACTCTCGCCTAAGAACGTCTATCAGTCTCATAAGCTTCACTCTTTCCTTGAACCATCAAGGCTTGCTAATATAAGACTGATGTTTCTTCAAAATACATGTATTAAGCTCCCATTATTTAGCTACTTAATCTATATAGTGGTTAGAAGCATTTCCATTGACCTAGATTTCCATGCAATGTTGGAAGTGACACTTCAAGCAAAGTGTCACATGCATGTCTCGATTGTTGAATTCTGACGGCCAGCAGCCTAAGGACTTCAAAACAATGATGAATATTCTTGAGAGTGAGACAGACTATTTGCAGAATCAAGTAGATTATTTAGCAACAGAGAACAGTCAATTGGAAAACGAACTTGACCAGTTGAATGATGAGTATGATGACTATGTTGCTACTCATGAGCATTCAAACTTGGAATATGACGAAGCACAATTCGATTTTTACTATATTTTACCCGAAGAACAGTGGTTTGGAGCTAAATTTTAACCCACACACACATAAAAACAGTATAAGAAAAAACACTTTTGCAATACGGATTTCAAAGTCATAACCTATATCTCATTCTTCTTGTGAAGACAAATTGTAGGGAAAAGTCATGACAGATTCACCTAAGGATGAATTAGAGAAGCTTCAAAAGCAAAGAACGGAATTGGAGAGTAAACTAGCAACTGTAAAAAAAGACCGAAATATTTTGGAACAAGAGACAAAGGTACTCAGAGAAAAAGCGGCAATTCGAGAGTTGGAGAGAAAGATGAGTGAAGAACAAGATATGGTTGCCAAGCTTGCCTTTGAGAAAAGGGAACTAGAAGATAAAATGAAAGCGCCAAATAAAAAGCAACTGGAAGATACATTGAAAACGTCGAACAAATTGTCAATATCCGAGGCCATCCAGAAAACAAAAACAGAGGTGGAAGACAAAAAAGAGAAGCCGGAAACGGATGAACAAACAAGGGTAATTTGGAAAAGAGATGAACAAACACCTGAAAACGCCAAACCACAAGAAGATGAAAGCAAGGAATCAGAAGAAAAGCAAGAGAAGAAGAAAAAACTGAAATTCTTCTAGAGAGACTGCCTTTCATTCTAGATGAGTTAAGGCCGCGCTAGGCATGCATGTTTTTACAAAACTGTAATTCGTGGTATCCACGATTTCCGTTCATCTCTCAGAAACTTCGCCAATAGCAATGCTTCTTCATTAATCAAGGTTTCAATAGTTTGCCTTTTGCCTATTCTGATTCTTGGAACTTCAACTATTACTTCGAAGAAAGCATTAAGCTGCTTCATCAAATGCCTCGTCTGGCTGCCGTTCAGATACTCGCGTTTTCCATTCCTCTTCCTTGACACGCTTTCTGCTTTCGTTGCGAAGTCTTTCTTCCTCAACCTCCGGCAGTACTGGACAAGAAAATCTTCAATTAAATGTCGATACAGCTCTTGAAGTGCGCGTCTCATTTTTCAACGAATTGGCCTGTTTTTGAATTTCTTCTAACACTATTCCACGGATAAATTCTACCGTTCATGGCGATATATACGCCTTCGCTAAGAACGTTTATGGCACCAATCGCTGTTCCAACGTTAAATGAAGCATCTGAATCAGAGAATTTTTCTGGTTTTATAGCACCTGTCAAAATTATAGCTTTGTTTTTGATGGCAGCTAGTTTCTTGGCAGTTACAATCATCGTATCGGTCCCATGTGTGATTATTATTTTGTTATTCTTAGTTTTCTGACAAGTTTCGTATATTTTGTTTCTATCTTCTTCTGTAATATCCAAACTATCTTTCTTCACAATTGAAACTATCTCAAAATCAAAGTTGGGATTAGCTTTTTGTAAGATTCTTTTCACAGCGGACCCCGTGATTTCGAAGGCATATCCATTTATTGGCCTTGGATAGTCTTTGTCAATTGTTCCTCCTGTTTGAATGAAAACGATTCTCATGAATTACTAATGAGACTCAATCACTTTAAATAACTTCATTTTCGATTCCATGCGCGCTTCGCTCAGCTTTTTCTCAATGACATGATTACTGCGTCAGGGCGGTGTTTCGCGTGACACACACCTTTGATTTTGTCCTTGATTTCTTGAGGAGCATCTTTTGCGAGTTCAAATCCAAACCGCTCAAAATATTTTGGAATATCAGTCGTGATCCAGATTTCATTGTCAGGAAAAACTTCCATCAATTTCTTTACAATGGCGGCACCTATTTCTTGATTTCGATATGGTTCTAAAACTCCAAGACACGCTAACTCATAGCAAGATTCGTAATGTTTTATCCTTCCAAAACCAACAATTCTCGATCCCTTTTCAGCAACTATAAACTGTTCAAAACTCATATTCTCATCGTCTAACTGAAATCTTTCGATGTAGGTTCTAATTGACGACATGTCCGATTCTTTGGCTGCTCGCAACCTCACTCTTCCCATTCTAAGCAAGCCCTCCTCTAAAATGTCTGCGCCCGCATCAGAAAAAGTTATGCGCGCATAAACATCTATAAATCGCAAAAAATTACATTGCTAAGGGGTTATCTCTGTGACCAAAGCGTTGTATTTGGAGGACAGTTACTGCAGAGAATGCGATGCTGTCGTAGTTTCAGTTAAAGATGGAAAATATGTAGTTTTGAACCAAACAATCTTCTACCCTAAAGGTGGCGGTCAACCGTGGGATACTGGGAAGGTCATGAAAGGAACTGAAATATACAATGTTGTATACGTTGGCAAATTTTCTGGAGAAATATCTCATGAGGTTGATCGAGCTGGCTTAAGAGAAGGAGACAAAGTTCATAGTGTCTTAAATTGGGCACGGCGATACAAACTTATGCGAAGCCACACTGCAGCTCATGTATTTGCTTCGCTTCTATGCACGGGTACAGGTGCTCTTGTCACTGGTAATCAGCTTGAGGAGGACAAGATTCGGTTCGATTTTAGTTTGGAAAAATACGATCGAGAAATCCTAAACAAATACATAGATAAGGCGAACGATTTGTTTAGAAAAGACATCTCTGTAAAATGGTATGAGCTACCTAAAAGAGAAGCCTTGAGGATTCCAGGCGTAATAAAAATGGCTGAGGCTTTCCCACCAGACATTCCAAATCTCCGCATTGTAGAGATAGCCGGTATGGACAAGCAAGCTGACGGAGGAACACACGTTAAGAACCTAAAAGAGATTGGACAAATTAAATTACTTAAAACTAAAAACAAAGGGAAAAATAACCGGCGGGTCTACTTCACACTTATATGAGAATGCGCGCACATCCCACAAAATCACAATCATATTTTTACTTGTGAACGGAATTAATACAACGGTGTTTCATGAATTTGAAGGTGAATATGAAATGAATACTGAAGAGATTATGGAGTTATCTTTGAAGTTGGCAGGATTAAAAGAAGTTCCAGAAGACAGCGCTATATACGTCAGTGGTGGCAGCATCGCAAAGATCTTGTTCGGTATAGATGCTGGTGTTCCAGAGCTTTTGCTTGCAAAACAGTTAGGTTGTGATGCTGTGATTGCTCATCATCCAGAAGGTGGGACGGCAGTCGTAAACTTTCATCAAGTTTTCAAAAGGCATATTCAACAAATGGTTGGTGCTGGTGTTCCAATGGAAGAAGCGGAAAAAGTCATTAGAAAGAGACTTGAAGAACTAGAGGTGGAGGCGCATACTCAAACCTATAGTCATGCAGTTGATGTTGCAAAGCTTTTGAAAATGCCTTACCTGAACATACATACGCCCTTAGATGAGGTTGGAAGAAGAAGAATGGCTGAACAAATCAAGAGTAGAATCAGAAAATATTCCACTGTGCAAGATGTGGTTTCTGTTTTGAGAGAGCTTCCTGAATTCAAAAATGCAGTTACTGAAATAAAGATTCGGCTGGGAAAAGCTGAAAACCCTGCTGGAAAAGTTGTAGTATCCCATGGAGCGGGTACAAATGGAGGTTACGAAGTCGCAAAAACGTACTTCAAATACGGCATCGGCACAGTAGTTTACATTCACATAAGTTTTAGTGACCTAGAAAAGCTGAAGACTGATAACGTCGGAAACCTTATAGTTACTGGGCATATTGCAAGTGACTCAGTTGGCATAAATCCTCTAATTCATGAGCTTGGAAAAAGAAACATTTCAGTAACGAAAATTGGAATTGTTCCAGGTTAAAAAAAGATTTGGAAAAAGTCTAAGCGCGCACACGTTTAGAATGTTTAATAGGCAAACTTATTCAAATTTATATCAAATGTAATTTTGCTAAAACCCTTGCAGGACTTGCTTCTAAACCATCAATCTTAAGTGGGAATGCCATCACATCAAATGTTTTGCCAATTAGTTTGCCTAAGTTAACTAAATCTTCAATTATGGGCACGTCAGCGCCAAGTATAGCCTTGTGAGCTTTGAAATTGTTTTTCACAAAATCAAGCGCCAGTGAGTCTGCTCCAATCATTTTTGGTTCATATTGGAGTAGATGTTTCGCCGCTTCCTCTGATAGTTCTGTGTGTTGCTCTCTTGGTTTAGGCCAATATTTTGCCATACCGGTATAGATGATTATTATGCGGCCTTTTTCTATAGTTGTTTTCGGCATGTCATCTAAAACGACAAGTTCTCGCTTTTTGTCGGAAAGATCAATCAGATGGCCTTTACCTACAAATCTGTTTACATCAATTTCATGTATCTTTTTTCCATTTGGAATAAAATGGTATGGGGCGTCGATATGTGTTCCTATATGTGAAAATGCTTTAAATGAACTAATGGCTACTTCAGGGAAACCAGGAAAATTCGACGGTTCTATATTTATGGCTTCCTCAAAAGGTATAAATGGCATTCCTTTGTGTATGTTTCGAGTCAAGTCGATTATCATTATAATCGTTATAAATGTAAGAAAAGTAAATTTAACTTTTCCCTTGCATGCATACCCTCGAGCAATAGACTGTTCAAAAGTGTAATTTCACAGGAATTTCACCTTCCCTAAAAAGGTTCATGTGCACGCGTATCTTTAGATTACTTGCGTTTTCTGAAGAGCAGAAGGCTGCGCGCGCATGCGCGTTAAACTCCTGCCAAGAGGGTAATTTTTCCTTCTTTCGTCCATGCTACAGGCGCATCTGCTATGATTATCCAATGCTTTATGCATACAGGGACCCTTTTAGTACTCAGGAAAAAAGCAGGGTTGGTTTTACAATCTGGACAGTGGCTTATGTCGTTGACAAATTTCTTGAGACTGATAGGTGCCAATTCTTCTTCCTCAACATCTGGAGGGGAAGGCTTTACATCAACAACCGTTTCGGGCGGTTCATACACCTTAACTCCCTCCGGTAAGTACTTCAATTTTTGAGTAAATGGCATAGAAGAATTTTTCGTTCGCTGGGCGCGCATTTTTATGACCAGCAAAATAGGGGGTTTTACTTTATTTTTGTTAGGAAATCTTTTAATAAGAATACCAGAACACTACATCAGAAATCAATAATAATAAAAAGGTGAGCAGAACGCCAGAAAAAACGACGGTATCCATAATCAAAGCCGACGTAGGTTCCTTAGCTGGACATCACACAGTGCCTAAACCCCTACTAGACATAGGCGAAAAACGCTTGAAAGAAGCTCAGAAAAACGGACTCATCAACAGTTATTACGTGTTTCACGCCGGAGACGATCTTGAACTCCTCATGGTCCATACCAGAGGGGAGAGCAACCCTGACATTCACAAGCTGGCATGGGACACCTTTAAAGAGGCAGCGAAAAAAGCTTCAAGTCTCAAGCTGTATGGTGCAGGGCAAGACCTTTTGAAGCAAGCCTTTAGTGGAAACATTCGTGGGATGGGTCCAGGCGTGGCTGAAATGGAAATAGAGGAGCGACGTTCTGATCCCATCGTTGTTTTTGCCGCTGACAAGACTGAGCCAGGAGCTTACAACTATCCTATGTTCCGCATATTTGCAGACCCCGCTAACACCGCAGGACTAATTATCGACCCGAACATGTCTGGAGGCTTCAAATTTGAAGTTCTTGACACCGTTGAAAATAAGAAAATTGTTCTAAAATGTCCTGAAGAAATGTATGAACTTATTGCATTGATAGGAACGCCAGGACGTAACGTGGTTTCGCGGGTGCGGCGAGCGCGAGACGACCTTATATGTGCAACCACAAGCACAACAAGGCTTGCATTAATAGCTGGTAGATACGTAGGGAAGGATGATCCAGTCTCGATTGTAAGGGCTCAACACGGCTTACCTGCACTTGGAGAAATCCTTGTACCCTTCATGCACAGTTACTTTGTGGAAGGATGGATGCGCGGTAGCCACTGGGGGCCACTGATGCCCGTGGGGTTAAAAGATAGCAGGTGCACCCTTTTTGATGGTCCACCAAGAATCGTGGCGCTCGGTTTCCAAGTTGGAAATGGCAAGATCGCTAGCGACGATGACGGCGTTCCCTTGATAAGCGACCTGTTTGATGACCCAGCCTTTGATATGGCTCGTCGTGAGGCTATTGAATACGCAGCTGTTCTTCGGCGAATGGGTGAGTTTGAGCCTGCCAGGCTAAGCGCAGAGGTTATGGAATACACTACTTTGCCTCAGGTTTTGGAAAAGTTGAGGGCCAGGTTTAAGCCAGCTTAATCTAACTACTGCTATACAGAAACATTTGCCGCTGAGACAACGTATGTTGCTAGAATAGTCTTTTCAATTCTTGTAAGCGAGATTTAACTGTCTCATAAACCGTTTTTCGCAGGTCTTCTCCAGACAGATCCATGCTTCTAATGTGGCTCATTTTTTTGCCTAGTTCCAAGTCTCCTAAACTGTCAAACCAACGTTCCAAGTCTCCGCGTGGCATGTGAAACTCAACAGATTTTACGTCGACTGTTTGGATTTTTCCGCAAAAATCGTTTAGACTGTTTGCGAAGACTTGTAGGTATTGGTCAATGTCCTTGTAAAAGTGGAAGGCTTCTTCTGAAGGCACTGAACGTAGAATTTGTGAAACTTGTTTCCTGTCAATTTTTGGTCTGCCTAATTTTTCTTTGCCATGAACCGTAATTGTGTAATAACCTCTCTGAGGGGCAGAAACGTATCCAGCTTTGATAAGTCTAAGCAGGCGCATTGTTGATGATGGAACACCTATCCCCATCTCTTCAGCTATTTCCCATGACCTCAACGGTTTCTCGGCTTCTAACAACATGTCTAGAATTTTCTTTCTAATATGATCTCTACTCATAATGTTCACTCCATAACAATTATAACGTTAAAGATTAAAAAGTCTTTTCAGATATATGTATATTCCAAAAATGGAAGAAAAGTTTTGAATGCAAGAACTTAATAGTTATTGTACTACTATTCGCCGTATATAAAAAAATGTGATGTCTTTCAGGAGTAAGTTAGGATGAGGATGGCAGTTCTGGTTTACGAGTATCCTCCCAAGATTGTTGGGGGCTTAGGAACGTACGCCGCTGAAATCACAAGAAAGTTCGTTCTGCTCGATCACGACGTTTCCGTTTTCACCATGAATGACGATAAAGGAAGCCTTCCAACGAGGGAACTCTGGCGGGGAATCGAAATTCATCGACCTCTCCACCTTGATGTATCTGACACTCTACCAGACGTTATCGCGGAGGACATCAAAAAGTGGGGGAGAGGCATCCAACTTTTCTCTCAAATCTTAGTTTACAACTATCTGAGTGCCTCAAAAATAGTCAATGAACTTGTTCGAAGGGAGGAATTCAAATACGACGTGATTGTCGCCCACGACTGGCTCTCTGTAATCTCAGGCGTTGCGATTAAAAGAGAGCTGGGCATACCCCTTGTTTTTCATGTTCACTCTACGGAAAAGGGGCGAACGTTAGGCAATGGATCTGATGTGGTAAGCAATATTGAACATCGTGGTGGGCTAATGGCGGATATGATTGTTACTGTTTCTGAAGCGATGAAGAGCGAACTGATAGAACTTGGCTTCCCTAAAGAGAAGATTCAAGTATGCTACAATGGAGTGGACCCAAAGAAATACTCTCGGGAACAGGTGAGTGATGAGAAGGTGAAGGAAGTGAGACAAAGATACGGCGTCGGAGATAACGATCTGATGGCGCTTTTCGTCGGCAGACTCGTTTGGATTAAGGGAGTAGACAAACTAATCAGAGCAATACCTCAAGTCTTACAAACAGTCCCCAACTTCAAACTGGTTGTTGTTGGACTCGGAGATATGCAAGAGTACTTGGAAAAGCTGGTTCAAACCCTAAAGCTTCAAGACGTTGTAAAATTCCGTTTTGAATTCATACCCGAAGAAGAGCGAATAGCCCATTACGCAGCGTGCGACGTAGCCGCTTTTCCCAGCCTGTATGAACCCTTCGGAATTGTTGCGCTGGAAGCAATGAGCATGGGAAAACCAGTGGTGGTTGGAGCTGCCGGCATCAGCGGAATGAAAGAAAGCGTAGTTCCTAACGGTCAAGATCAATGCGGCTTCCACATTAATCCAGAAGACCCCGAGGACATTGCTTGGGGACTTATCAATGCTGTGCAAGATCCTCAACGAAAAGAGTGGCTTGGCAAGAACGGTAGAAAAATAGTTTTGGAAAGGTTTAGTTGGAACGTGATTGCTAAAAAGACGGCTGAACTTTACTTAAACCTTCTAGAATCCCAAAAATCATAATAATACCCTTCTCGTGACTTGTTGTGTGCTGGAAGAGAAGTCATGCCAACAAACGAGTTGCGAAAGGACTATTTGCTGAACCGATGGGCTGTCATTGCGATAGAGAGGAAGCGCAGGCCAACTGATTTTGTGAAAGAAAGAGAGGAAAAAAAAGCGGCTGCATGTCCCTTCTGTCCCGGTAATGAGCACACGACTCCACCAGCAGTCCTCGTTTATGTTCCTTCCAACGGAGACATCAAGAAAGAGAAGGATCAAAACGGCTTTCGCCACAAAAACTGGCTAATACGATGTTTTTCAAACCTTTACCCTGCGTTTTCTCCTATACAAGAGGGAGAGATGGTGGAAATTAAGGAGGAGGGTGAACCCGTTTTTGTGAAGGCGTTTGGTCATCATGAGGTTCTGGTTGAGTCGCCTCGCCATGACGAGCATCCCGGTGTGGCGCGAATTTCACAGCTGGTCTATCTTATCAACGCTTATCTTGACCGATTGAACGAGATTTCCGCAGAGACGTACACAAAATATGTTTCTATCTTTAGAAATCATAGGCGAGACGCTGGAGCGTCTCTTTCCCATGCCCATACTCAACTGATTTCGACACCTCTTGTCCCAAGGATTGTGGGTGAAGAACTTGAGGCAAGCAGAAGATTTTGGGTGAAAAATAAGCGGTGTACGTTTTGCGAAATTCTAAGAAAAGAGAGGGACAGTCCCCGCTTTATTTGGGAAAATAACGGCTTCATTACCTTCGCTCCTTGGGCAAGCATCCATCCCCTAGAGTTTTGGATCTTCCCAAAAAGACACCAGTCAACGTTGCTGGACATGTCACAAGCGGAGATAAAAGATTTAGCTGTAGCTTTAAGGACTTGTCTCGGTGGGTTGAGGTTACTTTTGAAAGACCCTCCATACAATTTTGGTTTTCATATTGCGGCAAGCAAAGAGGACAGCGACTATTATCATTGGCACTTGGAGGTTTATCCTAAGGTATCTATTTGGGCTGGTTTTGAAAAGAGCACTGGAATTTTCATAAACGTTGTGCCACCTGAAGATGCTGCTGAAAATCTGAGGCAAGCTGTTCAGAAAGAAGAGAAAAGCTTGTAAAGGTTTCGGGGTTTCTCAAGGAAAATCCAGTTTAATGCCTACGAAAGATATGTTAAAGGAGGGGATAGAAAAGGAAATTAAGAGGAACCTAAATTCAAGATGCATCAAGAGTATAAAGTTGCCCCGATAGAACAAACTAACCCGTCTTAGTGCACGCGCGTAATCTTCCCTTGTACTCCGAAAAACCTATACACTCAGTTGTTCTTTGCTTGTAACTTCTAGTAGTTGATGGGCGTTTCTTGTTTGCTGGAGGCTACAAGCCATCATTTTCCTCCCGCACCCATCTCACAACCCCCTCAGTCACTCTTACATGCCAAAAGTTATTTATGTAGTATCATATGAATCATGTTGATGGAGGAAAAATTATGGCAAAGTGCCCGAAATGCGGAGGAGAAGTTGCATCGCCAAGAAAATCATGGAAGATGGCTGGCCGCCCAGACAGGAACGGTAAAAGAACTGAACTCACAATAGGTCTCTTCGACCATTGTGGAAAATCTTTCAGAAAAGTCTTAGCTAAACGAAAGATTTGAAGCCGAGCATTGCAAGCAGGGTTAAAGTAGCCTAACTTTCCTTTTTTTTCTATTGTGCACACGATGCACTCTACTTAAAGATAATGTTAACTGTATAAGGTTAACACTTTTCTTATTCCATCCGGTGTGAGGTGATATTTGCCGACTCCCTCACCCTCAATGGGTTGAACGTCACCCAACTCAACCAACTTCTGAAGGTGAAACTCTATTGATGAAGTTTCCATGGCGGTCCACTGGGAGATTTCTTGGATAGAGAGCGACTTTTCCCATTTAGTTGCACCTATGTTGTGTAGCATGCATAGAAGGCGAAACTCTTCAGGCACTTCTTGAGACATTTCACTCCCCCACCTCTTTGTATACTTTCATGGTTTTCTTAGCAATCGCTTCCCAACTATAAGTTTTTTGTATCCGTTCCCGAGCGTTTTCAGTTAACCACCGTGCGTGACCGGGATCAGATAAGATTCGATCAACACCCCAAGCAACCGATTCAGGGTTTCTTGAATACACAAGAATCCCAGTGCGGTCATGCTCAACCACCTCTGCTAAGCCTCCAACTTGACTTGCCACAACTGGAACCCTTGCCGCCATCCCCTCTAGGGCAACTATGCCGAAGGGCTCATAAATGGATGGAATAACCAAAACGTCGGCGCTGGTCATAAGCGCTATTACCTCTGAATCGGGAATGAAACCTGTAAACCGTATCTTCCATCCGTGTCCAGTGGTTCGTGCAAGATGTTCCAGATGACTTTTCAGCCATCCTTCGCCCACAATGACGAATCTTGCTTCTGGGTGACGCCAAGATATGGAGGGTACCGCGTGAATCAAGTGTTCTATTCCTTTTTGAGGGACCAAACGACCCACGCAGAGAACTAGTTTTTCGTGTGGTCCAACTCCGTAACGTCCCCTAACCGATTGTCGATCTATAGAGATGTTGTATTTTGTTAATTCGATAGCGTTTGAAATAACTTCAATTTTGTCTGCTGGTAGGTGAAAGTGGCCGCAGAGTTCCCCTTTCATGGAGTTGCTAGTCACAATGACCTTGTTTGCCTCATAGGTTGCCCACCACTCCATCCCGTCGATGGCAAAAGAGTCTGGATTATGGATGCCTTGAGCTCTGCCAACCTCTGTGCTGTGAACGGTGAGAACCATTGGCTTTCCCAAGCGATATTTAGAGGATATGCCTGCTGGAGTGGTTAGCCAGTCGTGAACATGAAGAATGTCAAACTTAACCTGTTGACTTACTTGTCCCAGTCGTTTTTCCAAGAAGTGATTAAACAAAAGAGCCCAAGTTAGAAAGTTTGGATGCCCCAGTTCTGTGACTGTGCGATAAATCTTAACACCATCAATCTCCTCATAATCGGGTGCGCCTGGAAAATCTAGGGTGAAGATGTGTACCTCATGGCCTTCATGGGCGATGGCTTTAGCCAAGCCTTCGCAGTGGCGAGCGATTCCTCCCACGACTCGAGGTGGGTATTCCCAAGTTAATATGCAGATTCTCATTTAGATGGTGCACCGCGTCTTGTTGAAGGTTTAAGTAACATTTTTCGTGTTTATTAGAGTTTTTCTAGAATTTGAAGTTCTGTGTCAACTTTTAGATAGTCATTTCTTTCAGTTCTTTAATTCTGTCTTTAACTAAGTCAAGAACACTTTTGCGGAGCTTCCTGCCCTTTATCTTCTTTTTTGATACATCAACTAACTCATCCGCTAATTTGTCATCACCAACCACTTGGCGAAGCCAACGCTCAAAGTCTCCCCGCTTCAAATGAAACCTAATAGATTTGAAGGCAACATCTTTGAGAGCTGAATAAAAATCATCTAAGCTGTGAACAGTCCAATCTGTTGGTTGCCCAAGCTTATAAAAGAAGGTGAAGCCTTTTCCAACCGGAATCTGACGCAGTATCCTTTTTGCCGCTAGTTCCGGCTTCTCTAGTTCCAACTGAACTCTGGATTCAAGGTCGGAGAGAACCCTTGAAAACACGGCGAAAGCTTCGATAGGATTGCCAGATGGGTTAAAGTAGTTGTGGACGTCTCCTGGACCACCACCTTTTATGCTCATATAGTACAGGTGATCACTCATTTGCAACTGTCGCCACAGCTTGATTAAATCTTTGTCTCCAGTTGCTTTAACAGGCTGCTCCAATCTCTTCAGAGATTCAAAGGAGAGGATTTGCATGGGGTTGTCGATCCAGGCGCTGGGGTCACGTTCGAGGTCTGCCCAAGAAACAGTGTTTAAATCTTGAACGTCAATCTCTCCGACAGGTGCATGTCTCTGGATGACTTCAGATGGTGTATGCCAGTCAAGATGGCTCCATTTAATCACCTCTCCTGGCAACCACCTCAAGAACTCGTAGATTCCGCTTTCCGGCCAGTGATGTTCACCTAAGGTTTCGTAATCAATGAAAAGAACGATTACTTGTCCTTGAGCTGTCGCCAACCAACTTGCATATTTTTCTGCGGTAAGCGGCCACTCTTCCCACAATCTTGAAGAGAAGCGAAATCCTATGTCGTCGGAAAGGCGGTAGTTGCGAAGCAGAACTCGAAGGGAAGTGTCTTTCGCTTTGTAAACGTAGTTTGGGCTTCTCCAATCAAGTATTCTTTCAACACCCTCCGTGACTGTTGCCTCATAGCCCAGCCCCTCAACAGTTTTTGCAATAGAATTGTTGTACAAGCACTCGGTGTTTTCCACCACCTTCGGTTCGTAGTTGAACAAGTCCTTAACGAGTTGACGGTGCATCTTAATTTGCTCAACAAACTCGGACCGATTAATGCCGTAGAGGCTAGCAAGCGAGTGATAGTACGGTTGATCAAGAAACTCGACGCAGCCGGATTCAGCGAGCTGTTTGAAGGATTCTATGAGGTCTGGGTTCCAGCGTTCACACTGTTCAATGAGTACTCCTGAGATGCCGTAGGCTACTTTGAACTGTTTCTGACCTCTCTTGAACCTGTCGATTTGTTCTAGAATTATGTTGTTCGCTGGGAAGTAGCATTTTCGAGCAACTCTTTCGAAAACGTGGCGATTTAGTTTCTGGTCAAAATAAAGATCGATGAGATCTTTCTTCTTCACTGAGGGAAAACCTGATAGGTCTGAGTTAAAGTTGTGATTTAGCCTCAGCGGCTGGTGGGCCTCAAACATGAGGCAAATGTCGGTCACTCACATACTTCTCCTTTAAGGTTAAATGAACGTTTAATTTTGAAGAGCGAACAAGCGTCTATTTAAGTCTTCTATTTAATTCTTGTTAACGCTGAATAACTAAACAGGAGAATTTCTCAAGATTCTCCATTCATGAGGCGGCCTTTTCAACGTCACATCTTCTACAAAGGCCCTCAACGGCTCTGCCACACTCCAAGCCTGCGCTATACCGCCACGAGACGTGTGAGGCGGATCACCGTCAAAAATCTCACTTATTGTCCCAAGCCCTGCTTGCAAAGTTTCCCTCTGAAAAAGAGGCTGTAAAAAGGTTTTGAGGGCAAATGCACGCCAGCGCTCCTCATAGTTCTTCACCTTCAAGAAGGCGGTGGTGAAGGGTCCGAGGAGCCAAGCCCACACGGTTCCGTTGTGATATGCGTTGTTGCGGTGATTCCAGTCTCCCCGATATTTTCCAACGTACCGCGAGTCTTCTTCTGATAGAGTCTTCAGCCCATAGGTGGCGAAAAGCTTTTTCCAAACAATTTCAACAACCTTCTCCTCTTTTGGTTTGTCGAGCATGGAAAAATCTAATGCAACTGCGATTATCTGGTTTGGTCGTAAGGAAGCATCCTTCTGTTCATCGTTTATTACATCGAACAACCAATCCATCTGTGGGTTCCAAAACTTCTTCACAAAGTTTTCTTTAGCCTTTTCCGCCATTGCAGAGTATTCTTTTGCTTGTTCTTTTTGGTTGAAGTGGATGGATAGTAGTTCCATGGTTTTTAAGGCGTTATACCACAACGCTTGAATTTCCACAGCTTTTCCATCTCTCGGCGTAACAGCTTCATTGTTTATCATGGCGTCCATCCACGTCAGCTGTGGACCATGCGCGATTAAGCCGTCGTCGTCTAAGCGTATGTTGTATAAGGTTCCTTGGCAGTGATGTTTAACAATGGACTTTAAGAAACTCCACATTTGCTCATGGACAAAATCGAGGTCTCCAGTGTATTTGAGGTATTGAAGAACAGCGTTGAAGTACCAGAGGGTGGCGTCCACTGTGTTGTAGTCTGGCTTTTCTCCGGCGTGATCTGGAAATCGGTTTGGAATGATGCCTTCGCTGCAGTAATGCTTAAAGGTCAACAAAATTTGTTTCGCATCTTCAAATCTTCCCGTTACCAACGTTAGCCCTGGCAGCGAAATCAATGTGTCTCTTCCCCAATCTTCAAACCAATGATATCCAGCGATGACTGATTTTGCCTTGGTTGACTCTCGATTTACGATGAAGGAGTCTGCTGCTAAAATCATCCATTTAAGCCAATCCTCAATTTTGATGACACTGTAGTGTTCTTGGAACTTTTCAAGCAAACTTTCTTGACGTTTCAACTCTTGATGGCGCAGAGCATCAACGTCTTTACTAATCAAGGAAAAAACATGTTTGGCTTCACTTTCGGTTTTTCCCGCGGTCGCAACAATAAAAAACTTCTTTCTCTCTTCAGAAGCCACGTTAAGTTCGAAACATCCTGGCTGAAAACTGTCGTCTTTGTAACTATCTCCCCGAGAGTGGTCCACTCGGAAATGCATTCGCTTGATCCATTTGCCTTTTTCTGCGAGGTATTTTCCATCACTTGAAGAAAGGATTAAAGTGGATAGTGGAATGGATGGATAAACAATCACTCCTTTGTTAAAGGGTTTTTGAACAAACTCCCAATTTAGATTGTCTTTATTCGTGACGGCGTGGAAGTGTCTGTAATTGACTAACGGAAAGATGCGGATGTTCACTATGTCTTTGGTGGGGTTGAAGAGTTCGTAATCTATCACGATGGCGTTCTTCCCATATAGCATGAAAAATGTTTTCTGAAGCTGAACCTTGTCTATGACGTATCTGTAGGTAGGGAAGGGATCAAGGGAGAAGTCGGAGAGAAAACGGTAACCTTCCAGTTGGATGCCGTAGTCAAACTCGTTTGATCCAATTGAGTAGGTTTTGCCGCTAATATGGAGTTCTTCATCCAGTTTGGTGAGGAGAACCTTCCGGCCTGTGGGTGGATTAAAAGCAGCGACGAGGAGACCATGATATTTTCGGGTGTTGATTCCCAGTGCTGTTGAGGAGGCATATCCGCCTAAGCCGTTGGTTATTATCCACTCCATTTGAATTGCTTTGTTGAAATTCGAAAGAACATTTTTTCCGAGATGGATTTTGGGTAAGTCAATTTTCATAGTTACCATCCTTCATTGAATACCTTTTTTGCCTCAACGGTTTTAGGTTAAGGCATCATCAGTTTAGCAACATTCTTATTCCTATCCACGCCAAAGAAGTTGGCAACTGGACAACATTTTGTCCGCAACAATAACGCATGTGGAGTTTTCAGGTTAAGTTCTGTGAGTGTTTCAGCGTGTCCCATGCCTTTCGCCACCACCAAGTCCGCTGAGTTGTAGAGTTTCAGAAACTCTTTGGAACACTCTTCAAGTATTAGCCCAACGGAGTCTGATCCAGTGGTAATTACGTTATCTGCAACATTGTGCATGCCCACGTATTCGGCGTCTTCTATGGTGGCGTCGTTAAGTATCGGCTTGCTTTTAACTGCCACTGTGACGTTTGCTCCAAACCTTTTTAGTTCTTGAACCAGTAGTGTGTCAAAGGCTATTTCTCCAGCGTTGTCGGTTAAATATAGGATTCGCTTCGCCTTTTTTGCTTGATTGAAAATCTCTTGGATTTCGTCGATGGCTAGATCTTCTTCGGCTCCTCGAATCAGCTTCTTCAAGTCATCAAATTTGAAGGCGTGGTCTGGGATGTCAAACTCTATGATATTGCCCACTATGGAGCATAAGCATGCTCTTCTAAACCGAGACTCTGCTGATGGTTCTTTCAAAACCATGTTCTTGGCTAATGGAAGAATTTCCACGGCTCTCTGGTTACTTATCTGCTTTGTTTTCGCGTAAGGATCCGGATTACCTGTTACCTCTTTTATTATTCTGTCTCTCTGTGTGCCCAAGTAGGCTGCAACTGCGGTGGGCTTGAACTCTTTGGTTAGGAGATTTATGAGGGCGGACATGACTTTGAATTGGAGAGACGGATTGTCTGTTGCCTTTTCGGTTTCTAGGTAGCCTCGTTGAAGAACGCAGGCGGCGCATTCAGCTTCAACCTTCAATGGTGAACCTCACTATACCTTTGTTATGTTTTCTGCAAACTCTAGCAACACCTTATATGGGGCTTTCGCTTTCACAATGCCGCTTGCCACCAAGACCCCTTCTGTTCCCAGTCTCAGGGCAGCAGCCACATCCTCGCCTTTTGTTAATCCTGCTCCACAAAGAACCACAACATCAGGGTTTATTTGCTTAACAACCCTAACTGCCCCCGTAACCACCTCTGGCTTAGCCTTAGCCACTGGAATCCCTGTTCCAATTAATTCAGGCGGCTCCACAGCAATCATGTTCGGTTTAAATTTAGCAACAGACGCGCTCACAGCAGCACTATCTGCACAAACCACCGAAGTTAAGTTAACTTCACGTGCTCTTGTAATAGTTGCGTCAATGTCAGCGAGTTTCAACTGCATTTCTGAGTGGTTGATTAACGTTCCTACTGCTCCAGCCTCTTTCACTGATTCAGCGAGAACGTGACCAGTGAAGCTGCCTGGCTTTATTGTGTCAATGTGTTGCGCAAAAACTGGAAGGGACACGGCGTTAGCTACTGGCATGATGTCGACGAATTGAGGAGCCAAGCCTATGCAAACTTCAGTTTCTAAGCTGACTTTTTCCGCGGTTTTAGCAAGTTCAACAGCTTTTTTTCCAGTAGCCTCTGAATAAGTTTTAAAGTTCACGATAATTATAGGAATGCGAATTTTAGTCAACATGAACCCCAGCCTATTGCATATGCTCTTATCAATTAAACAGTTTTGGGATTTTTTTGTTTCTTAAACGTGTAGAAACTCCTTCTACAGATGACAAATATTTAAGGTTTTATTACTCAACACGTTATGCTGAAGAAAAATGGCAAAAGTTAGGGCCCACGTCTTTGTGAGCGGAAGAGTTCAAGGCGTTTTCTTCAGAGTGGAAACTCGGCGTGAAGCAAACAGAAAAAACGTTAGCGGATGGGTGCGAAATCTGTCAGATAGAAGAGTTGAAACTGTTTTTGAGGGAGAAAAAGATGACGTGGAAAGGCTTATCGAGTTTTGCAGAAGAGGCCCTCCAGGAGCTAGGGTAAAACATGTTGAAGTTCGGTGGGAACATTACAATGGTGAACTCAAAGGCTTTAGAATACGTTACGGATATAGACGCATACTCTGACATAGTTTATTTGTTGCACAAAGGTTTATTTTGAAGGAAAACTTCAAAGTCAAGTTCAAATTGAGCGGTTCATTATGCCCACCATCCTGTTAATCAACGATGACGGAATAAGATCCATCGGTTTAGTTGCTCTAAAACGGAAGTTAGAAAAACTAGGCGAAGTGATCATTGTTACTCCAGAAAAGGAGCGAAGCGGTATCGGAAAAGCCCTAACCACCTATGATTACATCAAAATCAAGGAGACACAACTCAGCGATGGATCAAAGGCGTATGCTATAACTGGCACACCCGCCGATGCCTTTCTTCTGGCTGTGAACAAAATTCTGAAACGTTCTCCTGACCTGCTTGTAGCTGGGATAAACTTGGGTCCAAACCTCGGGATTGATGATTTTTTGAATTCTGGCACTTTAGGCGCTGCGCTGGAAGCCGCTATTCATAAGGTTCCTGCTATAGGCGTTTCTTATTGTGTACGAAAAATTCTGGAAAGACAATCATGGAAAGATTCCATTACATCTGAAGAGTTAGAGTTAACCGCCACTATCACTCAAAAAGCCGCTGAATACGTGCTGAAAAAGGGCATGCCTCCTGACGTGGATATTATCTCGATAAACGTGCCTGAAACCGTCAAATCAACGGATATAGAGCTCACTGACCTATCGTATAAGGGGTACCACGACATCTACACGAAACGGAAGAGGGGATACAAAATTGGAGGATGGACTCTATCCGGTTATCCTGATGATAAGCCTGGAACAGACATACATACAATAAAGAATGAAAGCCGTATCTCTATTACACCCATTAAGGTGAGGTTTCCTCACAACAAGAAGGCTCTAAAAGACTTTTTAAAAGCTCTCTCAACCTAAAAGAGGATGCAAAGACGGTCTGTGAAATCTTCTCGCGAAATGTTGTAACGTATGTTGAAAAAATAGTAGAGAGATAATCTATCAGATGCCTCTCTCCTCCCCTCTATTGGGGCACAATAATTTTTTTTCATTGTGTCACAAATCATAGGAGCCAGACCATTTGAACCTTATTTAGAAACCCGAAAATGCGACTCCTTTCCAGCACTAATATATTCTCCACCATTGTCACGAATAATAGACGCTATCTTCGCAAAATTTTCCGACCCTAAATATTGACGCGGTTTTATCATAATATAGTCCTCCACTTCCTCAAACGTTAACATCTCCTCTAAATCCTTAGGAAACCACGTCTGAACGCTTTCGATAGTTCGCGTTTCAGAGGGTGCAACAGCAGGGGCAGGGACACCGGTCTCCTTCAACGTCTTCGTTATGTCTGTGAGATCTCGGGAGATCATGTTTAGGACGCTGAGAAGCTCGTCGATTCGTCTTAGCAGTTCTTCTTGACTCAACTTTTTTTCACTCAACAGCTCATGCCTCCACGCATAAATATTTCATTATGCTCCTTCATTTGTTTTGTCCTTTACGTCTTATCTTAACGTAGAAGAACCTTTAAACTAGAGCAGAGAGAGGTCAATTCTAGAGGTTTAAGAGTGCTGGAGGTTGACGGCAGCCAAAAAAGCGGCAGCGGAACCATCCTACGCCTATCCATAGCCTTAGCTGGCATCATAGGTGAACCACTACACATATACAACATTCGTAAAAAACGCAGTCAGCCCGGTCTACGCCCCCAACACCTTGAAGCTACGCTTACTGCCGCCAAACTCTGCAACGCAGAAATAAAAGGCGCCATACTAGGCTCTTGTGAACTCTGGTTTAAACCCGGCGAGGTCACAGGTGGCGAGATACAAGCTGAGATAGGCACCGCTGGCAGCATACCCATGCTACTGCTGACCGTTCTGCCTATCTGCGCCTCTGCTAAACACACCGTAGGCATCCATGTGGTTAAGGGCGGCACCGACGTTCGCTATGCGCCTACAATAAACTACCTGAAGCATATTCTTCTTCCCATGCTTAAACGGATGGGCTTGAAAGCAGACCTAACTGTCAAAAAATATGGTTATTACCCGAAAGGCATGGGAGAAATTTCCATAGAAGTTCAGCCATGCCAAAAACTAAATCCATTACGTCTTGAAGAACACGGAACCATAGAAGAACTGCGCGGAGTCTCCGTGTGCACTTTCCTAGCAGATCGAAAAGTTGCAGAACGCCAAGCCAAAGCAGCTAAAGAATACCTTAAAGCTAGCGGTTTCGAAGCCAACATCGAAGTGGTTAATGACACGTCTAACCCCCTTCAGAAAGGAAGCTCCATAGTGTTATGGGCAAAAAGCAACACTGGCACTCTTTTGGGAGGAGACGCTATCGGTGAACTTCGCAAACCAAGCGAAGTGGTGGGTCGTGAAGCTGCTGAAAACCTTTTCAAGGAGTTAAAGGCTGGAGCTACGGTGGACGTACACCTAGCAGATATGCTGGTTCCTTATGTTGCGTTGGCTGAAGGCAACTCCACCTACCTCACGCGTTCCATGACTGAGCATCTGGATACAAATCTCTGGCTCACTCAGGAGATTCTAGGCGTAAGGTTCAAAGTTACAAGAGTGGGCAATCTCTTTAGAATAGAGAAG
>DAOVGL010000012.1 GCA_030672415.1 Candidatus Bathyarchaeota archaeon | reverse complement strand
TCATAGGTTATTGCAGATTTCAAAGAATAGAAAAGTGAAGACGAGAATAGTCAACGCGGAAACGCCAGCAGGCAAGCGAATCAGCCAATTCGGAGGCGTAGTTTTCTTCACCATACCAACCAAATAGCTCGCGCGGAGAGAGTTCAAAATGAATAGGGTTTTTGGATTCATAAGATTTTTAACTGTTAATAATCGTTATCGTGTCTTGCTCTCACCGAAATGGAAGACCTGCTCTGCACGCATAAATCCCATACTTCCTCATCTCATAATGAGATACCCAAAATTGAATTGTCCTGGGTGGCGTGGTACAGGCCACGGTGAGAGCACTTTACCATACAACGCGCGCCCGCATCACACTGATTAGGTTTTTACTTCTTATGGAATTCTTCTGCTGCTTCTTCCATCTCTTCAAGTCTAGTATAGTAATCTGGAAATTCGTTCAAATGAGCCAAAGCGATCTTGCCAGTCATTATCGGATCATCATTTGTGACATTAGTATTAGGATCATGGAGACCATGTTCTAACTCTACATCTATACCCTTCCTAAATTGCTCGACATCAAACTTGCTCCAATCAATCCCCAGGGCCTCGCCAATTCTTTTAGCTTCTTCAGTTGTAAAATGTTCTTTACTGCTCATAATTCTGATAAAGGCTAATCAAAAATAAAAATCTATCTAATTAACTGCGCGCGCAGTTATAGATCAACTACCTTACATTTAAGGGGTCTTAGTTTCCCTATTCAAGCTTCTAGGGCTGAGACAGCACACTGGCAACGGACTTCTTCACAACTCTGAAAGCCGGGTATAGGCTAAACAAGCAGAGAAGACCCAAAGACGAAAGCAATAACCCAATCACAGAAAAAAGAGTAAACTGAGAAATAACTGGGTCAGGAATCAAAAACACAAACGTGAAAAAAAATCCAACAAAAATTCCCACTGCCCCACTAATCAATGTAATAATCAAAGCCTCCATAAAAACTATCTTCATAATCATTTTCGGCTTGGCACCCACAGCTCTCATCATGCCAAACTCTCTTTGCTGACCCGCAACTGAAAGCATCATGTAACTAAGAAGACAGAGAACAGCAGTTGCTAAAGAAAAAAGAGACAAAAACATAACAAACGACCAAATGTAACTAAGAAAAGCTAGATGTTTCCCCAAAACTTCATTAAGCTCAACTGGTGTCAATTCCATTTTTTCTATTTCAGCGAGAACCTCCAACCGCCTAGACGGATCAACCTTAAGAAAAACAAGATTATAGTTATGCGGACTATCCACCAGTGTAGACAAAACGTCTAGAGGTACATACACCACATTTCCATTGTTAAGAGGGTCCAAACACACACCAGCAATCTCAAAATTTTCTTTAAGCACCGTGACAGCTTGCTTCTCAGGATTAGCAAACATTTCCAGCGCCAACGAATCACCAATAACAGCGGAGTATACGTCAGTCTCGTTGAGCAACCGTCCAAAAACCAGCCACTCATTAATAACATTGTTTGGCTGAACTCCAAGAACAAGAGCCTTGCCAGATCGATGGTCGCCCACAGGAATATACTGATCTGGTTCTTCGGGGTCAATAATAACTCCTTGAACCTCGTAAACGGTTGTTTCTAAAACCAAGCGTGGGTCCACTTTGAGAACTCCAGGAATAGCGTTCAGTTCAGAGACCAGAGACTCGGAAATATCATACTTCAAATTAAGATAGTCAATTTCTTCTGTCTCTTTAACTTCGAAAAACTGTGAAAGCAGATTCACATACCGCCTAGAAAGGTCTGAATGCCCCACAACAACGACATCTCTACTTACCGCCCGCTCCACATAACTCTGGGTAGTCTGGCGGGCAATTATTCCCCCAGCAATTGTCACCGTTGTCAAAGTTAAAACTGCGGCAAGACAGATTATTGCGCGGCGAGTTGCAGACCTCCTTCGCATTAAAGCCCGATATGCCATTTTAAACGTAAGACCCAATTTTGAAGAACCCGTCTTTCCAAATTCCACATTCGATGTTGCTCCAAACGAATAAAGAGGTGATAACGCGTCAGCTGGCTTCACCCTAATTGCTTTGATTATAGGTTGGGTTCCCAGAATGTGGGAGGCAACAACGAATATGAGAAAGATGGGTAAGATTGTCCATAAGTTGATGGGGCTTTGCAAAATGGGAAAGCCTATAGCATTCAATACGTTAATGCTGGCGAAGTATGTTAGCACGCCAATGGCTGTTCCAGTAATGCAACTTGTGAAAATGATGATGGAAAGTTCTGTGATGAAATAACCGAAAGCTATGCTGGCTAAACATCCAGTTGCCTTCATTATTCCAATGTCGTGCACCCGCTCAGACATAGACCAATAAACAAGAAAAAACGTGACCAACGCTCCAGCCAAGATGTTGAGAAGACTGACCATAAAAACAAAACGTGAAAACACGTTTGAAAAACCTGCAGTGAGCCTGCCCCCAGTAACAACCGCAATTTCGAAGCCAATGTTTTCCCCGAAAAGAATAAGGAAAACAGTGGCAGCAGTGCAGATTGTTAAACCAATGATAGTTAGGCCTGTTTGAAATTTTCTTCGCATCAGATCTTTTATGGGAAACGATATTTCACTCATTTACGGCAACGATCCTGCCGTCTTGTAGATGCAATGTTCGATTTGCCAACCGCTCTATTCTGACATCATGAGCTGCAACCAAGATGGTTTTTCCTTTCGCCTTCAATTTCTCCAGTATCCGAACGATTTCAAGACCCGTTTCCATGTCCAAATTTCCCGTAGGCTCGTCAACAAGCAGGAGAGGAGGATCGTTGGCCAAGGCTCTTGCGAAGGTCACTCGTTGCTGCTCGCCTCCACTGAGCTGAGCAGGAAGATGGTCGGCTCGATGAGAAAGGCCAACCATCTCCAACAACAGTTCCGACCGCTCTCTAACGCGTTCATCCGACCAGCCGGCAAGTTCCATGGGAAACATAACGTTTTCAAGAGCAGTGAGTGTTGAAATGAGATTGTAAGACTGAAAGACAAAGCCAATGTAGGCGGAACGGAAGGTTGCAAGAAAATCCTCGTCATAAGTACTAAGGTCATGTCCAAAAACAACAATCTTCCCACTAGTTGGCTGGTCGAGACCACCAATAATGTTTAGAAGCGTTGTTTTTCCGGCACCCGAAGATCCATAAACCGAAATGAATTCGCCCTCCAAAACCTCAAGATTTAGCCCCCTCAAAGCCGTGATAGTGAGATCGCTGATCTTATACTCTTTACATAAGGAAGAGGTGATAACCGCCTTCTCTTTGATCCTTCCCATGTATGCTGCCAGCACCACGTTACTGAGAAAGCGAAAGGGTAAATAAATTTAACTCAGTTCGGAATCTGTTAAGTCTCTTGACCTAACTCATTTGAAGAACTATTAACGCGCGCAGAGAAGTGCGGTTATCTTATAGATAACAACCATGTTTGCATATGCGCGTAGCGAGGAAAAGAAAATACTTAGGCTACCTGTCTACACACACAATTTTTTTCTGTTACCGTTTTGCAGAACTTCAGAATGTTATTTCAACATCATAGCGGTAACAAATTGAAATGCGCGCATGATTGAATAATTATTGCTGGATTAAAGAAACTCCTTGACTAATGCGCGCGCGGGAAATCCGTGGGAGTTTTAACTCTTCTTGCCATATTCCATGTTCCTTAAAGCTCTTCTTAGTATCTTTCCTGCAACATTCTTGGGTAACTCCGCTACAAATTCAACTTCCCTAATTCTCTTGTAAGCTGCTATCCTCTTTCTGCAGTACTCAATCAACTCATCTTTGGTTACTGTAGTCCCTTCCTTCAAAACAACGTAAGCAATAGGAATTTCGCCAGCAACCGAATCTGGCTTACCTATCACAGCACACTCCTTAATCGATGGGTGTGTGTAAAGTACATTCTCAACTTCTGCGGGGAATACACTATAGCCTTTATACTTAATCGTATCCTTTAGCCTATCAACAATGTAGAAATAGCCCTCTTCATCCATTTTTGCGATATCCCCTGTGTAAAGCCAACCGCTTCTGATCGTCCTCTTTGTTTCTTCAGGACAGTTCCTATAACAAATCATGACCTGCGGTCCATTTACGATCAGTTCGCCGATTTCACCTAGAGGAAGTTCTTTCGTGCCTGTTTCGATGTCAACAATCTTTGCATCAGTGTCAATAAGGGGTATGCCGACAGATCCTATCTTTACTCTATTTGGTGGGCTGTCATGCGTTTCAGGTGAAGCTTCTGTGAGGCCATAACCTAACATTAATTCAACACCAGTCAGATTATCCCATTTTCTTTTTGTGCTATGGGGTATTGGAGCGGCTCCCGCTTTGACGCAACGTAAGGAAGAAAGATCATACTTGGTGATAGCTGGATGATTTACAATGAGGGTAAACATTGTTGCAGCACCGTACCAAATAGTGACTTTCTTTTTTTCAACAATCTCAAGGACCTTTTCAAGGTCAAAACGCGTGATCAATATTAAAGTGGCTCCGGCATAAAACGTTGAATTCATGTAACATGCGCCCCACGAATGACAGAGCGGGAGGACGCCTAAGATGACATCGTTGCTACTCCACTTAAACCAGCTAGCATTCATGATTGCATTCGACACCAAATTATAATGAGTTAGCATGGCACCTTTAGGGGTGCCAGTTGTGCCACCAGTATATTGAATAACTGCCGCATCATGCTTTGGGCGTATCTCGGTCTCAACTACTTGAGAAGTGTACTTCGCCACAAGATCTCTAAAAAGGTAAGTGTTTTGATATTGCTTTTCGCCAACTATAATTGTGTTCCGTAGGTTAGTTCCTTTTTGCGCTTTCTTAACGATAGGGTATAAAGATTCATGAGTGATTATGGTTTCTGACTCAGAGTTGTTTAATGCATGTTCTAACTCTATCTCTTTAGAAAGCGGATTTACCGATGCAACTACTCCTCCAGCTTTAATGATTGCATAGTAACTAATTATAAATTCAGGAATATTGGGAAGAAAGATTAAGGCTGAACTGCCTTTTTTTATATCCAATTCTCTTAGAGCAGCAGCAAGCTTATCGGAGAGCGCATCAAGCTTTTCATATGATATTTGATCTTTTTCATGATCGATTGCTAGCTTGTTCGGATGTTTTTCAGCTGACTCTTTAAGAAGTTTGTAAAGAGGGGCTTCAGGATAATTTATCGTTCTGGGCATTCCTTTAGGCCAAACGTTGAACCAAGGCCTTTCTGGCGGCACCTTCATCTAAGCTTCATCCAAATTTTGATTACGGAAAGACAGGGAATAATATACTTTATGCATATGGTTCTGATAACTTATCGATTAATTTGTTTTTCATCTTAACGAGTAGGATTTTCTTTTTTAGCATTACGTAGCTCTTCTATAAGTGCGGGTACAATCTTGAAAAGATCTCCTATCACACCCATTGTTGCAACTTTAAAGATTGGAGCCTCTGAGTCTTTGTTAATTGCAATAATTATGTCAGAGGTTTGCATACCCACGAGGTGTTGAATTGCTCCAGAGATTCCAACAGCAACGTAGAGTTTTGGAGAAACCGTTTTGCCAGTCTGTCCAACTTGTTGATGATGAGGTAGCCAGCCGGAATCTACTATCGGTCGAGATGCTCCCACAGCTCCGCCTAAAGCCTCTGCAAGTTCTCTCATGAGCTTAAGGTTTTCTGGAGAACCTAAGCCTCTACCTCCGGACACGATAATGTCAGCCTCTTCAATGTTTACTGCCCGGTCAGCCACTTCTTTTACGATGTCAACAACTCTTGTTCGCATAGCTTTAGGATCTATCATCACGTTTATCCGCTCTATCTCTGCTTCCCTTGTCCAATCCGGCTCACCCCTCTTCATTACATTTGGACGCACTGTCGCCATCTGAGGTCGGGTGTGAGATAGTATTGAGGCCATGATGTTTCCTCCAAAGGCGGGTCGTATCTGAACAAGTCTCCCTTCTTCATCTATTTCTAAGCCGGTGCAATCGGCGGTAAGTCCTATGCGCAGTCTAGCCGCGATGCGGGGCGCGAGGTCTCTTCCGTTTATTGTCGCTCCAAAGAGCACCACCGAGGGTTTATGCTTGACGATGAGACCGGTCAAGACATCTGCATATCCATCGCTATTATAGCGTTCCAGCACCTCATGTTCTGTAACGTATATTTTGTCGGCTCCATAAGCCGAAAGGGTTTTTATAAAATCAGTAACGTTACGTCCCAGGAGCAGGGCGGCAAGTGGCTCGCCTAGCTTATCCGCCAGTTTTCTCCCCTCACTTAAAAGTTCGAGAGTAACATTTCTTAGGTGGTTTCCATGTTCTTCAGCAAAAACCCAGATGCCTCGATAGCTTGAAACGTCGGCTGGAGTAACCATTTTACGTTTGATTTCTATGGCTCCAAACGGACAGGATTTCACACAGGCACCACAGAGGGTGCAAGCTTCGTTGATTTGAGCTCTTTTCTCAACGATTCTTATTGCCCCAAAGGGACAGCGTGATACACATATTCCACAGCCAGTGCAAGTGTCAAAAACTTCTATCATTTTTAGGTCTCTCTAAACTTCAAATCACGCCTTTCTCAAATAGGAATTGAATAATCTTTTTTGCCGTTGCAACAGGGTCTTCATCTAGAATGATTGTTCCTTTTCCTCTTGGCTTTGGGGCGAATATCTCCACCACTTGCGTTGGTGAACCATTTAGACCAAACAACCCCGTATCGCCATCTAAATCTACTGCTGTTATAACTCTAGTCTCCTTGTTTTTCGCTGAAAGAATTCCCATTAAGGTCGGAAGCCTTGGCTCGTTCAGTTCTTTAATAGCCGTAAGCAATACGGGGAGTTTTGATTCAATAACTTCATAGCCTTCATCGGTTTCCCTGTGGGCAACCACCTTCCGGCCTTTCGGGTCAACTTCCACCTTCTTTACGCCAGTGATTTGTGTAAGGTTGAGCCACTCAGCCATTTCCACAGGTACTTGTGCAGTGTCGCCATCTATGGCTTGTTTGCCACAGAGGATAACATCGAAGTTTGGGATAAATTGTTTAATTGCTTTGGCAAGAGTGTAGGCAGTTGCTAAGGTGTCGGCTCCGGCGAAGGCCCTATCAGACAGGTGAATGGCTCTGTCTGCTCCCATCGCTAAGCACTTCAGGATAGCTTCGTTGGCTTGAGGAGGACCCATGGTGACAATGATCACTTCTCCACCGTGTTTTTCTCGAATTCTGAGGGCTTCTTCAATGGCAAACTCGTCAAGTGGATTAAGAATGCTTGGGACACCTTCGCGCATCAAAGTTTTTGTTTTAGGATCGACTTTGACCTCTGTGATTTCAGGAACTTGCTTAATGCATACGACAATGATCACTTGCAGATCCTTCCTCCCTCATCGGTTGTTATTGTTTAACAAGTTCTAAGCCAATTCTGAATCCGCGAATGTTGTTTTCTTGCGTCTTGTCAGGTACACTTTCAGTTATTGCCTTTTCAACTGCTTGTTGGCTAACTATGCCTGTTGTTTTTGTCAAAGCTCCTAACATGACCACGTTGGCGTAAATTTTCGATTTGAGTTCAGTTTCCGCCATTTTGGTTGCTGGAATTTTGAAAACCCTTGCTCTGATTTTCGGCACTTCTCTAACCAAGTTTTCATCGATTAGAAGAGTTCCATCTTCCTTTAAGTCTTTGAGGTGTTTGTCGAGGGCTGTTTGGCTCATCGCTACCAAGACATCGCATTTTCTAACCATTGGAAAGCCTACTTTTTTATCAGCTATGATGACTTCACTCTTTGCAGCACTGCCCCTAGCTTCTGCTCCGTAACTCTGGGTTTGAACAACATGCTTTTCGTCGTATACACCGGCTTTCCCAAGAATTTTCCCAGCTAACACAACACCCTGTCCGCCTAGTCCAGTAATTCTTATTTCAGTTCGTTTTTTCACTCTTCTTTGCCTCCCTTATGGTTTTGAATATAGTCTCTGTGAACGTTGGAATCTTTCTATCCACATATTCTCCCACAGCGATTTTACTTGTGAGCTCTTCCACAGTCATCTTTTCAGTTTCTTCGAGTGGAACAGAATTGTCTCTATACCACCGAAACGTTTCAGCCACATCCTTGAATCCAGCCCTCCTCCCAAATGCTGTGGGACACGGGCTTACCGCCTCAACGAAAGCGAAGCCTTTGGTTGCGACAGCCTTCTTCAAGGATTCTTTTAATTGTTCACCATGTGCCGTGGTCCAGCGGGCAACGAAGGAGGCGCCTGCGGCAACAACAAGTCTAGTTACGTCTAATGGCTGTTCAAAACTCCCATATGGGGTGGTCGTTGTTTTTGTTCCAATCGGAGTTGTGGGCGCGACTTGTCCGCCAGTCATGCCGTAAATCATGTTGTTTACCATGACAACCGTGATGTCTAAGTTTCTGCGAGCGGCGTGGACTAGATGACCCATTCCGATTCCAGCGATGTCTCCGTCTCCACCAAACACGACTACGTTTAAGTCTGAACGTAGAAGTTTAACACCCGTTGCAACAGGTATGCTTCTTCCATGTGGTGTGTGGATAGAGTCGGCTTTGAAGTAGGGGGATGGAATCCACCCTGCGCAACCGATGCCGCTGCAGAAAACGAATTTGCTTAGGTCTTTGTGTCCTAGTTCATGAACAGCTCTAAGAAAGTGATTTATCACGGTTACGCAACCACAACCTACGCAGAAGGGAAGACTCATATCCCTCAAGTATTTTCGGCTAGTGAATGCTTCAGTCAACCTTTTTCACGCTCTCAATGATTTTTGCTAATAGCTCTTCGGGTGTTATCATTTCTCCACCGCCAATTTTGTTCAGTGGAATAACCGGCACATATCCGTGTACCACTCTTTCTACCTCATAAAAAACTTCTCCCATGTTCAATTCCGGCACGATAATAACTTTGGCGTTTTTAGCTATGTTACGTACTGCTTCTTCTGGAAAAGGCCATATGGTCTTCAACCGAACAAATCCTACAGTGACGCCTTTTTTCTTCGCTAGGTCAACAGTTTCGTATACTGCCCGAGAGGTGCATCCGAAAGAGACGATTCCGACATCACAATCATCAAAATTGTTGCTTTCGTAATCCACGATTTTCTCAGAGTTATTCCTGACCTTTCCAATCAGGCTCTCAACTAGTTGCTTATGCACGGCTCGGTCGGCAGTGAAGCGATAACCATATTCATTGTGAGTTGAGCCTGTTATAGGTACGTTATAGCCTTCGCCCACTGACGGCATGGGCGCTACATCTTCACCGTTGAAAAACGCTTTATCTGTTGGCTTCGGCTTTTTCCGATTTATTATCGTTATTTGGTCAGATTGTGGAATGATGATTTGTTCTCTCATATGCGCAATGATCTCGTCTGCCAACAACACCACGGGCGTTCGATAAGTTTCAGCCAAATTAAACGCGCGGATTGTTAAATCAAACATTTCTTGAACGGAATTGGGCGATAAAGCTATGGAAGCGTAGTCACCATGAGTGCCCCAGCGCGCCTGCATCACGTCGCCTTGACCACCCTTCGTAGCTTGACCCGTACTGGGGCCAGTTCTCTGAACGTCTACAACAACGCATGGAGTTTCAGTCATAAACGCATAGCCTATCAGCTCCTGCATCAGACTGAAGCCTGGTCCAGAAGTAGCCGTCATCGCTTTAGCTCCAGCCCAGCTAGCTCCAACAACCGCGCCAAGAGAGGCTATCTCATCCTCCATTTGAACTGCAATTCCACCAACCTGTGGCAGTCTCCACGCTAAATGCTCGCCAATTTCACTGGCTGGAGTGATTGGATAACCAGCGAAGAATCGACATCCGCTTACAATGGCTGCCTCAGCGCAAGCTTCGTTGCCTTGCCAAAAATGCGTTCTAGGAATAATCTTACTTGTCAAAGGTGTTCCTCCATTTTGACTCTGCACATGTCTCAACTTTTATTCGCAAATTGACTTATAGAGATACCCATAAAACAGCTAAATTGCATATGCTACGGTGTTTGAAAATTCCAGTTGATACATTAAACTAAGTAATTTTATGACTTGACTGCACCTAAAAAGTGACCGCGACCCGCGGATTTGAACTTCTCAAAATGCATGTGCACACAGATTCTTGAGATATGGTTATTTTTCAAGAATGTTTTTCAGCCTCTCTAACCCTTTCTTGATGGCTTTTTCGATTTCCTTGCTGATCATCAATTTGTCGATGGTTTTCCCTTACCTTTGAAGCCCAGACTTCGATCTGAGGTAGGACGGATATTCCAATTAATGTGCCCAAGACGTTTAGAGTAACGCTCTTAATGCTGTTATAAGCGTACAGTGGAATCCAGACAAGAAAGCCGTAAAAACCTAAAACTGAGAACTTGAAGAGTATGTATGGAATGAGAGCTACGGTTCCTGAGAACACGGATATGCCCAACAAATACGTCTTCTCAGATCTCCCTTTAAGGTTCTTAGCGATGGGAAAAAAATATAGCAAATCGAATGTTAAGCCACCAAGCGCGTATCCGAACCCTACAAACAATGAGTACACAGATCCCATGCGGATGACTCTAGTGGCTAAAGATGCTATAGTCGCCATCGCCGTAACCCTGCCAAACCTTCCAGTGAGCCTCGCTAGGGTTAGCATGAGGAACCACCCCATCACTCGCTGGGTCACGCCGTAAACCCGGGTTGTCTGGCTGATGACTGGTCCAAGATAAAGTTGTGAGACTATCCACAATGAGGTTAGGACTGAGATTAGAGCCAACTCTTTCGTACTGAACCTCTGGTTCTCTTTCTTTCTTCGAGGGACAGAAGGGAAAACTTGAACGTCTTTGTATGTATCCCCTCGGTCGTCTTCACATTTGCTTGGCTTGCTCATTTTCCGGCTACCTCAGATTCATTATCGTCTATATGCGCGTTTTCCATAGTTTCTTTTATCAGCATCTTGGGATGTTCGATTTTATTCAACAATGTGACCAAGATATCTGCTCTTTATCCTGTAATTGTGCACGCTATATTTTCATAACACTGTTATAAATTTTTCGTTAGAAAAAAAATCTCTACGGAAGCTATTTATTGCTTATGTAAATTTGCGTAGTGGCATTTTACAGATCATTCACCGACTGTTTTTCTAGCTTCTGCGATCAGATCTGTTAAAGCGGTAAATGCTTTTCCAACATCTTCCATTCGTAATACTAAAATGGTGTCTGTAAA
>DAOVGL010000068.1 GCA_030672415.1 Candidatus Bathyarchaeota archaeon | reverse complement strand
AGAAGCTGTGGAAACTGCTCTCACGGTTGCTCTCATGATGAACGCGAAGCTGGTAGACGAGATACATGTGATGCGTAAAACAGTTATAGATGGGTCGAACACCACGGGCTTCCAGCGGACATGTGTCATTGCTCTTAATGGGGAGATCTCGATTGAGGGAAAGCAGATTCCCATACAACATGTGAGTTTGGAGGAAGATGCCGCGAGAAAGATGGGAGAAAAAGGCTCCACCATTCGATATCGTATCGACCGCCTAGGAATCCCGCTAATTGAGGTAACTACGGCGCCTGTCATCTACTCCCCACAAGAGGCGGAAAAAACCGCCCTAGCCATCGGAAGAATCCTGAGGGCTACGCGGAAGGTTAAGCGGGGTTTAGGAACTATCCGTCAAGACCTAAACATTTCCATTCGAGACGGCGCCTTAACTGAGATTAAAGGTGTTCAGCAGCTTGAACTTGTTTCTAAGGTGGTTGAGTATGAAGTTCAACGTCAACTTGGGTTGCTCAAGATACGGGAGGAGTTGAAAAAGCGGGGAGTAATGGAGGAGAATATCAAAGACGAATTCGTTGACGTTACCTCTGTATTCAACCTGACAAAATGTAAAGTTATTAAAAAAGCGCTCAGCCGAAACCAACGAGTGATGGCGGTCAAACTATCCAAGTTCGCTGGGTTACTCAAGATGGAGCTAGCGCCCAACATGAGACTTGGAAGCGAGATGGCAGACATCGCTCATTTCTGGGGGAGGGTAGAAGGTATTTTCCACACAGACGAGCTTCCAGCCTACGGAATAACCACCAAAGAAATAGATGACCTCAAAAAGCTTGTGAAGTCAGGACCACAAGACGCCATTGTGTTTATTGCAGATGCGATGGAAAACGCGACTGACGCCCTGAAAGCTGTGACGCAGAGGGCGAGAGAGGCGGTAAAGGGTGTTCCTGAGGAAACACGTGCGGCAAACCCTGATGGAACCACCCGATATATGCGTCCTAGACCTGGGGCTGCTCGAATGTATCCAGAGACAGATGTTCCCCCTATCCAGTTGAGTGAAGAATACGTGGAAAAACTGCGTGCTTGTCTTCCTGAGTTGCCTGAGCAGAAGGTGAAGCGCTTAACAAAAGAGTACGGTTTGAATCCGAAGCTGGTAGAACAGATTCTTAATTCAGAATACATTGACTTGTTTGAGATAGTGGCTAAAGAAACCAAAGTTTCTCCCACTGTCATAGCGGTTGCGTTAACGGAAACCATGAAAGCGTTAAGACGAGATGGAATTGAAGTGGAAAAGGTTAACGATGAGCAGTTGAGAGAACTTTTTGGTCTTGTAGACGCTGGGGAAACCGCTAAGGAGGCAATACCCGACATAACTACATGGCTGTCGAAACATGAAGGCGCAACAGTAAAGGAAGCTGTTGAAAATTTGGGGTTGGCGATGATTTCACAAGAGGAACTGGAAAGAATAATAGACGATTTGATGAGAGAAAACAAAAGTTTAATAGAGGAGAGAAAAGAGGGCGCCTTTGGGCTCTTCATGGGCATGGTTATGAAGAAAGTTCGGGGACGAGCGAAAGCTGAGTTGGTTAGCGAGATTCTAAAGAGAAAATTGAAGAATTTTATCTGATAGCCTCCTGATTTAATTCTAAACTTCAACGTTTACGTGATGGAAATTACATCTTAAAGGTAAATTCTAAAAGTAAATGTGCCCTATCGAAGTATGGGAAAATGATGACAATGCCTTTTTCACTTCGTGTTAAATTTGGTTCACATGAGATAGAGATTAGTGGGACTCGTGAGGAAGTGATGAAAACCATTGAGGAGCTTCCGCATCTGATTTCTAGCGTTTCTAAGGCGTTTGATGTAGTTAACATAAAAGTAAATGCCTCTCAACTCACTGCTTTTACAACATACCCTGCTATTCCATCTTCTGCGAACTGTAGCGAGGCAGTTTTAAAGCTGCTTAAAACGGATTGGGGGAAACAGCAGCCCAGAACTCTTCCCGAGTTAGTTAAAGCCATGAAAGCTAACGCGTTACATTATCCGTCCACCACCCTCTCCGGAGTGCTTGTTTGGTTGGTTAAGAAGGGCAAAGTTAAACGATGGAAAACAGATAAAGGCTATGTGTATGCTTTAACTGAGAAGGAGGCGTAAACATGGGAAAGATTCAGGTGAAGATCAAGAGTCCCTTTGGTGAGATCATTGTAGAGGGAGAAAGTGCCCAAGAGATTCTTGAAACCCTAGAAACCTTGCCCCCTCAATTTATGGAGAAGATAGACGATTTGATCTCCACAAAACTGGTTTCACCGATGAAGACGCAGCTTGAGGGAGTCATCGAACTCACCACACAGGGACCGGTCATAACCACCAGAGAGAAACTTACTCACTACGAAGCCATCGGGTTAATTTTGTATGCTTCTGAAAAAAAAATCAGCACCGCCACTCAAATCAGCCGACTGCTCAGTTCAAGTGGAATTAAGTCCATGGTACCGGCGCGTCTCAACGAAATGACCAAACGGGGATTAGTGTTTAAACCAGACCCTGCTAAGCCGGGGTTCAAGTTAACCACACAAGGTGAAAGGTGGGTAGAGGAAGAGTTGTTGGTTAGGCTTCGAGGGCAATGAGTTGAGTGAAGAGAACCTAACAGTTCACATCAAATACAGGGATGTTGAACAAACGTTTATCGGTAACGTAAATGATGTCTGGATAAGTGTGAACAAATTCTTCAGCCAAATGATCCCTTCTTTTGACATGGCACACAAAGTATTGCTTACCGCTGATCTTCCAAAGCTCATCGAAGACTCCAAGGATGTAATCGCCCTTGCACCTGAAGGTCCAGAACTCCTAATTTCTAAACGAAGGCTAACGGACAGCGAAATCCTTCAGCTCTATCTGCTGGCGGCTTACATGGGTTACAAACTAGGGCATCTGAATAAAGACTCTATGTCAAAGAAGGAGTTGCAAACTCGGCTTGGAAAAACCTCAAAGATAACGAGCACACGACTTGGCGAGCTCTGTCGAGAAGGAACGGCAATCAAAACTGAGGAAGACAATTATAAAATAACCACCATTGGAATCAAACGACTTCAAGAAGAAGTGTTGTCGAAAATTCGAGAGAAGATTCAAGTATGAATGGTTGGTGGAGGTCTCTTCTGGGCGTAGCGGTAACGACGTGGTCGTCCTTCTCTAGTTAATAATCCATCTTTAACTAAGTCGATAAGCGCATGGGCTACTGCAGTGCGGTCGTAATGGTAGCCTCTGCGTGCCATTTCGCTGTGCACTTCTCCAAGTGCTTTAGAAGATGCGAACCAGCCTTCTGACCAGAGTTTTTGTATGAGTCCTTTGCAAGTTTCAGCTCTTGCTGGAGGCAAACCTCGCTTAGATATAATCATTGGCTCTCTAGCGTACTCTTTGACTGTTGACAGAATTCTTTTGACGGTGTCTTCCAGCTGGTCCTCTCTGCATTCGATTTCGAACTCCATGTCTCCAATCTTCATTTTTAGGCGGATTGGGGGTTTTTGTTCTTCTTCTGACATTGGTCTCCCTTATTGTTTATTGTATTGAACATGATGTTCATGCACAACATTTAAATATCAACCTCCTCCATTAAATTGTAAATTGGTGAATAATATTGATTGAACAATTACATTATGCAACAACACCAAAATATAATTTTCCTAAACCCCTCGAAGATCTACAGCTCCCACAAAGATTCATGGAGCTAAGCCTCAAATCCATGAAGAAAATCGACGGAGAATACTTCCAACCCCATGAAACAACATTTTACGAATTCGCCAAAGAAAACTTTCAAGATGCCACTTCAACTTTTCTACATCAACCCTCCCCTACGTTACGACCAATTCCATTAAAACCGATATCCGACGACACAACAATTATTGCCATCGACGTTTCCAGCATAAATGTTGGCGAAACCCAAACTGGAGTGTTATGCGCGGTAAGAGGAGTCATCGTTTGGAGGGGAAAAAACAGATACCGGTGTTTTCACCTTGGACCTTTCCCCTTCCACGTAACCGAGGAAAACAAGAAAGAAATCTACAACATGCTTAGGCAATGTTACTTTAAAGTTTCAGAGGAAGCTAGCAACCCTAGTCTCATCAATATGCAGATTAGAATTTGCAACTTATTAGAACGCTGGCTTCAAATGGGTGTCAGTTGCTCCTCACACCGTAGCATCATCCTGTGGGACGGCTCTCTAACCGCTGGAACGGTTGACAGCCCAGTTAACTTCGTTTCTCAACTCTTAGAAATGGCTAGAAATCGCTTAAACACGGTCTTGGCGTTCTCCAAGATGACTCGCTTAAGGATTTCTGGACACCGACTAACCGACTTGATATGGAAGTATCCACCGCCCTGTCTGCTCCAAATCAGCAACGTCCCCACCCACGCTTCAAGCCCAATGCGCTTTCTTGGAAACATTTATGTGGCTAAGCTTACTGGAGGAAGTTGTTCTTTCAGGTTAGACATTGATAAAGGGGTTCAACATGAAAAGGGAATAGAAGCCGTACAAAGACTTCTCGGCAACGACCTGCTTTCTCAGAGTTACCCTGAAACTCTGCGCTTAGCGCATATATTCTCAACTTTCACCGCTAACGAAGTGATTGGCATCCAACGCTTCATAACTCAAAAATGTGGGTTAAAAATAGTTACGCGACCAAACGTGCGTCGACTTCTCTTCGGATCTTTTGGAAAGGGCGCTGAGGGCTAGACTATGCGACTGTATAGAAAAGAGGGGAACACCGTTCAGATTCTCGCTCTTCCAAGCGGGAACGTAGAGAAAGGAGACTACCTCCTCATAGATGACCCTGCCACTCACAGAAGCTTAATCGCGCAAGTGATTGATATACAATTTGCCAATGTTCCCGGCATCCTAGAAGAGCTTCTGCGAAACTCCACCACTAACGGGCTTGTTTATGAAGAGAGATTCGACCCATTAGATATAGCCTCCCACGTGACGTACATCCAAGATTCGCGGCTACTTGTCTGCAAGATTCGAGGAACCGTGGAAGATGGAAAGTTAAGCGTGAGCGCCTCATGGCTTCCCTCACGCTCCCAGTCTAATGTTAAAAGGCTTCCCACAGCCTCTCTCTTAACTCTAGCCAAGATTAGCGAAGACCTTCCTGTTCAACTTGGCGAGACTAAAGAATTGTCTCAATTCACTATTGACGCCCGAGCTCTTGATGGGAAACTGAATATTGTTACGGGAAAGAAGGGAACCGGAAAATCTCATCTCTCCAAACTGCTTGTTCTAGGTTTAATTGATCATGGAGCTATGGTGGTGGTTCTAGACCTTAACGGCGAGTACGCGCATCTAGGCTTTTCATCAAATGGAGAAAAGAATCAGCATCACAACAAAATTCACGTGCTAACGCCTGGATCTAACTTCAAAATAACGCTCGATCAGATGAAACTACGAGTTATGCTAAATGTCCTTATCCACGCGCTTCACCTCCCAGGCACTTCTGCCCGAGAATTTCGACGCATATGGCGGTTCCTTCAAGAACGAAACACTCTTACCCTACATGAGCTCGGTGAGACCATCAAAAATTGGAAGTGCAATCAACATGTAAAGGACGCGCTTTTTTCCCGCTACTACAGCCTGTTAAACTCCGGCTTTTTCACTGATAACCCCGCGGAAGCAACCAATCTCGAAGAGAATTTTCAGAGAAATCGCGAAGGCGGAGCCTTGATCTTAAATCTGCGAGATACCTCTACAGTAGATCGGCAGATTGTAGTGGAGTATATACTCGGAAAGCTTGTTGATCTTTTAACCCAATGGAAGATTAGGGCTGTTTTTCTTTTTGCTGAGGAAGCGCATCTTTACCTGCGTGAAACATACTGGGATGACATCGTCACGAGGATGAGACATTTAGGTGTCTTCACTACTTTCGTTACGAATCAGCCTAATACCATTCGGGAGAACATTTATCGCCAAGCGGACAACATCTTTCTATTCAATTTTACCAACGAACATGATTTGGAAACGGTGTCCAGAGCAACGAAGGTGGACGCTGAAACGGTGAAATCCATTGCGCGAGACCTGCCTCCTCATCATTGTCTTGTTCTTGGAAATGTTGTGAAAGACTTCCCAATAGCCGTGAAAGTGAGGGCTCTCGACATTCAGACGACAGGGCAAACGAGGTTCTTCTTCATTGACAAGGATTAAACACTCTTTAGCTCGTCTTGATGTTTTTCGAAAAATGAACGAAACAATTTTGTTAAGTCGTATGTTTTCACTTCGTCGAAAGGAACCCACTTAGCATCTAACACGTCGCTGGCTGGTCTCAAAGTTCCACCTTTCAGTCGAACCAGAAATTGCAGCAAAACATAGTGATACTTGAAACGTCCATCCTTACTCATCGTAATGTTGTCAATTGCGTCCAAGGGCCTGTTCAATGCGATTTCCACGTTTAAGCCGCACTCTTCCTTCACCTCTCGAACAACAGCATCTCGCATTCTCTCCCCAAGTTCAACGGCTCCACCTGGAATACTCCATTTTCCCTTCGCTGGATCCACTCCTCTCTTCACGAGGAGAAGTTTTCCCTCATGCACGATAAGTGCTCCAACGCCCACTATTGGTTGTTCAGGGTACTCTCGTCTCAACTCTTAAGCCTCCAATAACAAATATTTTTACTCTCATTTTACACTTAAAAAGGATTGATTAACTTAAGGTTGAGAGGCAATGAAACCCTTCAGTTTTGTTCACGTGGCTGATGTGCACCTTGGTTATGCACAGTACAATCTAGAAGTTCGACGCGAAGATTTCAACGCAACATTTCAAGAAGTAGTGGACAAAACCATTGAGCTGAAACCGGATTTCATGCTTATTGCGGGCGACCTGTTTCAACATGCCCGCCCATCTAACATTACTCTTGAAAACGCCATAACCAGTTTCAGGAGACTGGGAGATGCGGGAATCCCGGTGTTAACTGTTGATGGGGGTCATGACTCTGCGCCCAACATGATCACCGGTACCATTCTACATCCTCTGGATAGCGCTGGCCTAATTCGGTATCTGCCTCGCTATGAAGGCGCGTGTTGGCAAAACGAGAGTTGTTACGTTTACGGAGTTCCCAATTTTCGAACTAAGCGAAGAACCGAAGAGCAACTACCCGTTTTTCTGGAGCAAAACAAGCCCACCCCCAATCCTTCTCTCTTTAACATCTTTCTCTTTCATATGGCAGTGGACATTCCTGGCGTGAGCTCTCCTCAAATAGAGGCGGAGGCTCGACCCGAACTTTTCCCAGACGACTTCAACTACTACGCTGGCGGTCACGTTCACGTTCCAAGCACAAGGTCATTCAAGAAGGGGCTCCTCGTGTATAATGGATGCACTGAAACCGTCAGCTATGAAGACGCTAAAATTGAGAAGGGCCTCTACTATGTGGAGGTCAATGAAAAAGGAGTTCCCAAACTTCATCACATCAAGCTTGAAACCCCCCGCCGCTTCATCATCTTAGATCATGACTACAGCGGCTTGAATCCCACAGAAATCACTGAGAAAGCAACGCAACGCGTGAAAGAAGCTGATGAAACAGGGGCAATAATTGTTCCAGTGTTAAGAGGAGTATTGCCCTCAGAAGCCGGAAGTGCAGAAGTTAACCTCACCAAAATCAGAGAGGTAGCGAAGAAGGCGCTTCTAGTGCGTCCGCTTCTTCGATTAACAGAAACAGAAGTTTCTGAAGAGGTGATTCGCTCCATATTTGAGGGTGAACTGAAAGATCTCAAGACAAAGGCGTTTGAATATTTTTTCGAGATTTTCTTGGAACGCTATGCCCGGGAGGAAGCGGAAAAGGTTGCCAGGCTCGCCGTTAATCTTATTGAGCCGTTGGTGAGGAAAGAAGAGACCATGGTGAAGGAGGCGTTGGAGGAGTTTTCGGTTGAGAATTAAAACTGTGCAATTAGAAAACATTCGGTCCCATGTTAAAACAACGGTTCCGTTCGCCGAAGGCTTCAACTGTCTGGTAGGCGGCTTAGGATGTGGAAAGTCCAGTGTCCTCTATGCCATCGATTTTGCGTTATTCGGAGACCCCTTGGGCAGAAGCTACAACTACCTCCTCAGAGAAGGAGCAGACAACGGCAAGGTTACTGTGCAATTTGTTCGCAACGGAAAAAACTACACCCTCCATCGAGGGCTCAGAAGGAACCCAAAAGGCATCAGCCAAGACAAGGAGCAACTCAAGCTGTTTGATGGAGATAAACTAATTGCCAGCGTAAAGAACGAGGCGGTTGCCGAGCAGTTAAAGGCGATAACAGGACTAGACAAAGACCTCTTCCACGAAGTCGTTTGGGTGCGACAGGAACAATTGAAGGAGTTACTGAATGCTCGCCCACGAGAGCGACAGAAGAGACTAGATCAGCTGTTTGGGCTTTCTGATTATGAAGTTGCATGGAGCGGTTTGGCTGATTTTCAGCGAGACTATAAGGTTGAAAAAGGAGTTTACGAGCGCGACTTTGATGTGGTTAGCATAAAAAAACTTCAAACCGACTATAACAAACTGATTAAAGAGTTTTCACTCCTTGAAGGCGAGCTTGAACACTTAAAAGAAAAATCCATCCAAGCTGAAGCGGTCTTCCATAAAGCATCTTCCAGCCTCCAAAACCTTGAAGATTTAAGGAAACAAACCGAAGAGTTAGGTAAAAAAGAGGCTCAACTACAGGCAAACATCGCCAACACTGAAGATGTTTCTAAAAGATTGACAGATGAAATTGAACGAAAAAAACTCCTCATCGAAGACTTTGGAAAACGAATGAAATCCATGGAAACTCAGGAGAGGTCTTATAGAGATAAACTTGGAGAAGAAGGGCTGAAAACGGATCAAACAATTGAAGAGCTTAGAGAATACCTTGCGGCGGTGGAGAAGCAGATAACAAGCGTTGGAGGCGAACAAGAGGCTGTGAAAAAGGAAATGCTGACTTCTGAAGGACGCATCTCAACATTAGCAACTGAAAGTAAATGCCCGTTATGTCTTCAAGAACTCGCTGGAGACTACAAAAAGAGTTTACTCGAGCGTCTTCATGAGGAAGATGTTGAACATGAAAGAAGGTTAGCTGAGCTTCAGAAAAATCTTGATGAGCGGGAAAGGCTTCGCGGCATCGTTAATCTTGCTGTATTGAATCTACAGTCGCTCGCTCCTCAAATTGAAGATTTGAAGAATCGAATCGTTGAGGAACAAGGATCTTTAACCCGCCTCTCAACACAACTTGAGGAAAAGCAACGGCAGGAAAAGGTTTTTCGAGATCAACTCAATGTTGCTCACTTAGAAATCGCAAAATTCGACGTCTCTGAACTTGAAACTGCACGAAAACTTCGTGACGAGGCTTTCACGCAACATTCTAACGTAAAGCACGAATTGGAAACTGTGAGGAGTAGAAAGAAGGACATGTTGTCGAGGATGGATGAACTTAAAGAACGTTTAGACCATGCTGTACAAAAGGTTGAGCGGATGAAGAATGTTGAAATGCTTCTTGGAGTTATAGAGGGTATCCGAAGAGCATACAGAAGCATCCAACCCCGCCTTCGAAGTGAACTCGTCACATATCTACGCAGAATGGTTCAGCAAGTTCTAGGCAGACTCGTTGGAGAAACAGGACCTTTGCTAACGGTTAACATCGACGAAACTTACAGTCCAATAGTCAAGAGTGAAGAGGGATTTGAACGAGAAGTTTCGAATCTCTCTGGCGGAGAACGAACGCTCCTCGCATTTGCATATCGCCTCGGTCTCGGTCAGTTAATCATGCAGTCGAGAACTGGACATGGACTCTACATGCTTCTCTTGGATGAGCCAACTGAAAGCCTTGGAAGGGAGGATGGTTCAGTTGATAGGTTAGCTGAGTCTATTTCACGCTTAAAGGCTATTGAACAAATCATCGCCGTGACTCACAGCGATGCTTTTGCGGAAAAGGCGGAGCATGTTATACGTGTGGAGAAAGAGACTGGTGTAAGCAGAGTTTCCGTTGAGAAGTGATTTGCAACTGGAATTATCAATGGTTATCTAAAGCTTTATCATTTATGTGGGCATGCTTAAACTAAAAGTTTAAGACATATAACGTCAGAAACTTTTGGGAATATTTGGGATAAAAGATGGAGCAGCAGAAAAGTATAATCGAATCCCTCGCGTCCGCGATAAGCCATCTTGAAAAGTCCATGAAAGCCCTAGTGGATAAAGACGAAAACAGAGTGATGACTTCAGTTTGGAAATCGGCTGCTGACTTAGAATACGCAAATTTTCTTTTCTCCATCACACGGGACAAGCCAAAAAGCTCCTCATGGAAGCTTGACTTGCGCTCGAAGCAAGTTGAAATCGGACCTCTACTCGTGTCTGCTCAGGACCTAATTAAAGAAGCTAAGAAGGATTTAGATGCCGACGGACTTCTTGAAGCTTACAAGAAAACGTGGGTGGCACGGGGCTATCTCTTAAAGGTTTCCGATATATTTCAGAAGGCTCAGAAAAAGTCAGAAGCTAATAGAGAAACTTGATGACATGCAGTTAAAAGATGTGAATGCACGCGTAAGCGAAGTCTGCTATTCCCCCGCAGCCCACTTCCTTTACTTTAAAAATTAACCTTGTTTGCATGCATTATCTAATAATCTAAGTGTGTGCGCGTGCTCTATCTTTTTCGTTTTTTTCTAACTCGAGGTATTCGCCTTTTTCTTAGGTTCTTAATCTTTGTTGTCTTACGTTTCTTCTGAATTATGGTGTTTGAGAAAACAATTGCGCCTAAAATAGATAGAATAAACCCAATGATAATAAGCCAAATCGAGTTAGTAATCTGAAGAGGCTCATTCACCATCAACCCTAAGTTTTGCTCACTTGGATATACGAATATTTTTTGATTTTCCTTGGCAACATCGCTAGAAGATGGATTAAAGATTGTGGTCTCAGGTGTAATAAGCATTCTACCCGATTGAACATAGAAAAGACCACCAAGATACATTTTATTTTGTGGGTAAAAAACAATCTGAATTACAGGGATTAAGTCTGAATTTATAACTTCAAAAGCATAAGAATTGTAGTTTCTATCACGAGCTATTATACTGTTCTCATTAACTACCCAATTATTATCCACAATTTTAGCTACAATTTCTCCCTCTTCATTTCGAACCACCGTTGATATCAGAAATTTTCCATTTTGTAATTTTATCTGAAATGGGTAATCGAAGCCCAAATTGACATATCTTGTTAGATTGAAGCCCTCACTTAGCTCATCAATAGTTGTTATAACATGAATCCCACCAATTTGAACCTCGATATTTTCATTTGGATCCACTTTGAAGGGCATTATTTCGCCTTTCATTATTGCGATTTCAATGCCTCTTAGGTAAAAACCATAGCTGAAAAGAAGAACTCCTATTACCCCAATTATGGCGAATAATGTTGGGACTATTTCTATTTTCGTTTTGAAAGTCTCCCCCATCGGTTAATGGTTCTGTTACCCTTAATATT
>DAOVGL010000035.1 GCA_030672415.1 Candidatus Bathyarchaeota archaeon | reverse complement strand
ACCGACTTCTTAAGCATAGGAATACATTCGTCAGTGTGGATACCCGTCTGATAATCTAGGACGATTCCGTTTTCCTTTACAAAAGCGAACCCTGCAATAATCAGTCCAACACCGCCTTTAGCGAGGTTTTCATAGAGAGCGACATATCGATTGTCTACCAAACCGTCAGTGTCTGCTATTCCCTCGTAGGTGGCAGATCGAACTATTCTGTTCTTCACGGTCATCGGACCGATTTTTTTAGGGCTGAAAAGTATGGAGTCCCTTGTCAAATCAAATCTCTCCGTGTTGTTGGCATTGCATAATCTCTCTGGGAATATCGTTTAATCTTTCACAGCCAGTTTTTGTTACTCTGAACTGGTCTTCAATTTGCATGTCGCCTACTTCTGGAAGGTATGTTGCCGGCTCGATTGAGATCACCATGTTTGTCTTTAACTTTCTATCTCTATAGGCTTTATCATCAAGAATTCTTTGATATCCAATGAAAGGCCATTCATGCACTTCAAGACCTACCCCGTGACCTATTCCCCACCAATCGGCTTTCCAAACTTCTCCCAGAACCTCGCCTGCTGCTTTATCAACTTCAGAGACAAGCACTCCTTCCCGAGCAGCTTTTTGTGCAGCTTCTTGTGCCTGCACGAGCACTTGAAACACATCTTTCTGCTTTTTAGAAGGTGCGCTTAGGGTGAAAGGTCTAGAAATATCGCAACAATAGCCGTTGTACATTGTTCCAAAGTCTAGGAGCCATGGGTCTCCCTGCTCCAGTTTTCTTTTGCTGCAGTACCACCACCAATTGAGGTGGTTTAGGTCTTTTCCAGAAGTGACCATGGTGTGGTGGGGAAAGCCTTGTGATCCAGCGATTCGACATACACGTTCAATTTCTCCTACAATTTCTGATTCTAAGATTCCAGGGCGGGCAAATTTGGCTGCTGCTTCTATTCCTTTCTTGGCGATTTGAGATGCTCTCTTCATGCATTGAATTTCATATTCTGATTTTACAGTTCTTTCCTCCTCAAGAATGTCTGATGCTACTTCAATCTGAGATTGCCCAATCTCGCGTTGGAATCGAGCATACAATGATGGGCTCATGGAGTATTCTCCTACTACTCCAATTTTAGACTTTTCTAGCCTGTTTTCGCGTAGGTAGTCTTTGAGGAGTTGAACGTGGTCTCTCGCTGACTTCACGTCTTCTATCCATGTGCATTCAGGTGGGAAATAATTCGCTGCATCTATCTCTAGGAGGGGGCTCAGATTCTCGTCGCGAGGTAAAATTACCATGGTGTTGCCGAAATATGGTTCATACCCTGAAAGGTACATTACGTGCCCTCTTTGGCCGAAACGTATGCTTCCAGGTGCCGAGTAAACCACTAGAACATCAATTCCTCTATCATTCATTTTCGCCCTAATGTTTTTGATTCGTCTTGAAAACTCGTTTTGAGGCGTCATCAAATTTAACACCGGTCATTATTAATGAGATCATCTGTTTTTAAACACAGCGTTAAGTTTCAAAGCGCCAAATGTACTCATCCTCTCGAGTTCCTGTGCCCACCACAACCTGATGATTAATCTCACTGGTTTCAACGTTCTCCACTCGTTCCAGCGTTCCAGAAACTCTAATCTTTTCGCCACGCCGCGCTACGTTTCTGTAGCATCCTATCATCGACACAGCCCTTGTAGGTTTCTCGTTCTCTGCAAGCTTCGAGACTGAGTTGAGTGGTTGATAATCCGTGATCGTGTAGACTGCTGGTCGGAACATTGCTTCCTTGTCGTCAACGACTTGACACCGAAACGTAACTGGTTTGACCGGTGAGTACTTGTATTCGCCGTACTTGAACGCTGTTTCCTCAGCCTTCCGCACGGCATTGTACACGAAAATCTTGTTTCTGTATCGTCCTCGGTGTCTCCTCATCCTATCAATCTTTTTAGTGAAAACATAAGTAAGTGTACTCTCATCTACGAGCCTTTTGATTACCTTTTCAAGGTTTCGAAAGTTGTGTGATCCATAAACCACCAAATCGACGTCGGACTTCATAGTGTGCATGTTCAACGCAATTGACCCATGTATTCCAAAGTCCTCAAGTGGCACACTAGATTCGTCTGAAAGGAGGGTAACCAGCTCCAACGCGAGTCTTTGCAAGTGATCCTTCCTTCTCCTTTTAGCCAGCATTTGTAGACATTGGCTTGGTACATAAACCCTTTTTATTAGCTTCAGAGGAACGCTGATAACCTCTTTTCCTCTGAATGGGCAGAAATAAACGTAGTGAGGGAAGTGATTTCGAAAAGTTTCTAAGAGTCGCTGAAAGTTTTTCGCTGTATACAGCTTTTCTGGTCGAAGGAGCTTAACTTTTTCTAGTGTCCAGCGTTTTTTGAGAAAGCGTAACGGAAAGTGAGATTCCAAATCTGATGGAATGTATTTTAGGAAGGAGAAAACCCGTTCTCCTGGGTGTTCGTACCCAAATACGTAGAAGATAAAGTTCTCTTTTGTGACAAGCGTGTCGCCGTCCTTAGGTATCCACTCTTCCACTTTGGGCACACCTTTTTACGGTCAAATAGAATATACAAGCGATATGAAAAAGGTTGAGGATATGCGAGGGTTTAGAGACCGCGACTTCCTGCAAACTAGAGAAAAGTTTTTTTTCTGCGTGGTCAGTCCTTTTCATCCTTCTGATCGTGTTATCTCATATCTCAAATATATTCCATCCAAGTTAGGCGTCTGGGGGAGGGGAGAGGAGAGGTTTAAAAGAGTTATGCGAGCCTACACGATCCCCAACCTATTGGAAACCTTTAGTGTTTTAGAAAGAAGCTATCCTCATTATCTGTTTTATTCACCAGTCTATAACATCACTATGACCGCGGTTCCACATGAACACGTAATGAAACATTTTAAGCCAGAGGAGAAACTTGCCCAACTGTTTCAAACTTCACATTTAGACTCTTTGCAAAGAAAATTGTTAAGGTTAGTTTCATTTTTGGCAGAAGCAAGCAATGTTTCACTTAACTCTTTTGGAGTGACAGGTTCCATCCTTCTTGATATTCACCGTCCAGAATTTTCAGACTTCGACATAACAGTTTACGGCTTAAAAGACAGTTTAGCAGTGAAAAACGCCTTAACAGAAGCATACTCCTCTTTGAGTTCAGTGGTTCAATGCTTTAAAGAAAAAGCTCTCAAAGCTTGGTGTGCTAAAAAAGCTCGGCGTTATCCGTTGACACCTGATGAAGCCTTAAAAATCTATGAACGGAAGTGGAATCTAGGAGTGTTTGAGGACACCTTATTTTCCATTCATCCAGTTAAGCTGGAACATGAACTTGTGGAGCAGTATGGTGACAAAGCCTATCATCCTTTAGGCGTTGTCGCTATCCGTGCGGTTGTTTGCGAAAACGCTGACTATATGTTTCTTCCCGCCGTGTACTGCGTTCGAGATGTGAAAGTCGTAGATGGCCCGTCAGCAACAGACATTGAAGAAGTGGTTTCCTATGAAAGCTTGTACGATAACCTAGCTGAAGTTGGCGAAACAATTCTAGTAAGAGGTAAACTTGAACGAGTTCTCGATAAGCAGACTGGTCAAAAGTATCACCGTGTTCTGGTGGGTTCTCCTGAAGGAAAAGGTATGGAATACATCAAACTAGCTTAGCTTTCACTCCATCTTTTATAAAGCGCATGTTTTATCCCCAGAAGATCCAAGGCTTTTCCAACAACAAAGTCCACGAGATCATCGATATCCTTCGGTTTATGATAGTACGCAGGCATCGCTGGAAGGATTGTAACACCTTGCTCCGCTAATGCAAGCATGTTGCGGAGGTGAATAACATTTAACGGGGTTTCTCGAGGAATAAGAATAAGCTTTCGTTTCTCTTTCAACGTCACATCTGCGGCTCTCAAAGCTAGGTTGTCTGAGTATCCATGTGCGATGCCCGCCAACGTCTTCATGCTGCATGGAATGATGATCATGCCATCTGTTTTGAATGACCCGCTTACGATCGGGGCACTCCAGTCATTCACGTTATATGTGTGGTTAGCTAGCTTTTCTATGTCCTCTTTAGTTTTTTCAAGTTCGTGTTCAATCACTTTCTCCGCGGCTTTGCTAATGATTAAATGGGTTTCAACGTTTTTTCCTTGCAACACCTCTAGCAAGCGTTTGCCGTAGACGACTCCGCTGGCTCCGGTTATTGCCACAATCAACCGCACATGTGCACCAACTATCGTACAGATGAAAAAACATTACTCAAATCTTTAGCACAACTTGAAATAAGGTATTTGTTATTTAGCTGGGTGCATAAAAGCACCTTTTGGGAGAAGTAATCTTCCCCTTCTTTTTCAGACTTTTTATTGCCTTGGAGACTTCGTCTTTGGGTAGACCGGCTATCTTTGCAACATCTCCGGGTCTCAATGGCTTTCCCGCTTTTTCCATAGCTTCAAGCACCATTTGTTCTTTTTCTTCCAATTTTTTCTCCTCCAAATTTATTCGGTTCAATTAAGTTTATACTATTGCTGGATTTATATTTTTTACAATTCGAGATTCGAACGCAGAGAAAAGCAACTATTGTAGTTGTAGCACCTCTTTCAGGTAGGCTCGGAATGGACCAATCTTGCCGCCGAAGTTTCCAGCTGAGATTTTAACAACTTCTGGAATCTTCACCGCTGCCTTTATTCCCTTAGCCATCGCCTTTTCTACGACATTGGAGTTTAAACCGTTTATAACGATCTCATATACGCTGTTCACATTGTCTGGAACCTGCGAGTCCGGAACGAGTTTTTTCAGTTTTGGACAGAACATATGATGTGTAGATGCCTTAAGCTTGTATTTCATGGAACCAACCTTTGAGCCAGACCTGCATATGCCGCCTGGAAACGGTAAAATAACACCCTTAGAGCTCTGGGATATAGCATTCACCGCTTCTTCTGCAGCTTGAAGACCAGCTTTGCGACTCTCCGCTAAAATCAGGAAGTTCCCGCCAGCAACCGCCTTCATAACACCAAAGTTGTCCTCCACTATGAATTCTCCTCCCATGACTGGGATGCGCCAAACTTTCCTTCCAACAATCACATCTTTTTTCTGAAAGCCGTCGCCAAACAAACGAAGACTTCGACCAACCTTCAACCTTCTCTTCGCTTTGGGCAGAGCGTCGAAAGCTGCTGTTGTGGGACATGTCATGACACATTGCCCAAGTCTCAAGCCCATTTGGGTTTTCAATTCTCTACGAGTAATGTGGTAGATCTGAATCAGCGTCCCAACTCGTCCATCCAGAGTTTTATTCGGCGGCACCATACTTTCTATTCCGGCTTCTGCTGGGGACATAATTATGGAGGCGGCGAAGCCGGTTGCTGTTCTAGCTGCTGTTAACGCCCATTTTTCGTTGTCGGCGGTTATCAAAATTCTGCTGGCCCACATTGGAAACATTTCGGCGAATGTATCCACTACAAGCGAAATGTTTCCCGTCTGGCGATGTTTAACTACGAACTCTCCAGCTTTCTTGTCGTGTCTTACAACTTCAAGTTCATTTGCGCTTTCTGAAGATTTTGACGTCTTCTCTTTCCGTGACATACTCGAATCCTGCCTTGAGAAGTTCTTCATCTTCCTCTAGACTTTTAGATATTGCGGTGTGGAACTCGTCGCTTTCAAAGTTCACTAAATGTGTGTAGATCAACGTGCTGTTTATGCTTCTGTGTCCAAGTCTCTCTTTGACGTGTAGGATGTCTTTGGTTCGATGGTATTCCATGGTTGCACCCCAATGTCGCGAGATGTCCTCATTGTAGTGCAACAGTTGAATTTCCAAAAAGCGGAACTCAAACCAAATGTTCCCACTGTGGCACCACAATATATGCTCAAGATATTTTTGAGAAAGTGAAAACGCTCTTGGAGTAGTCCGCGCGTGCATGCATGCTTTACCCTTTCACTATTCCTAATGTGAATCCGAGTGCGAAACTTCCCGATATTGGTAAATAAACTAGGGTGTTTGCTAGAAAACCTACTGCGTAAGTAAGAAGACTGGAAAATGTCTCAAAAAGCCTTTCGTTGTTTACTCTGATGACTTCTACATATACCAAATAATATAGAGAGAGTAGATACAAACCAAAAAAAACCAATAAAACCTTGATGACTTTTTTCATGGCGTATCCAATCAAGAAGCCACCAACTCCACCAATACTTAATGGAAAGAGAATGTGAGCGAAAACGTCATTCATTTTGATTCCTTTAGTTAAAAGTAGTACCCCAATTATATAGCAGTAATTAACACAATTATGTTGACACAACAATGTTTTTTACTTGGAGACTCAGGTGCCAAACTGTTCAGAAAAAATGGGGAGTTTACAGGAGAAGTCGGGGGATATCTCCACAAGTCGTTGGTTCAACAAAACTACACAACACTCTTACAGAACTAGTAAACTATTTTGCTACTTGTGTTTGCATGTATGCATAGGAAAAAGAGCAAACTAATTGAATGCTTGATTTAGCGAAACGGAAATTGAAAGCATGAGCAAATGGAAACGACAACTTGAAGAATATGATGATTTGTTAGAAGAAATTACCAAAATCAAAAAGGGAAAAAGAGAACTCAAGTTTGAAAGAACCACCATTAGAGCAAGTGACGTTGCTAAACAATACTATTGTGAAAAGAAAGTTGAGATGGAATATATTCATGGTGAAATCGAGACTGAAGTAAAAAACCTTGGAACTGAAGCTCACGAAAACTTACTTGAAGGTAGCGAAGAAGCAACTCGAGAAAAACTTTGGCAAGATATCTATCAAGAAAAACCAGTTTTAGCCCAAGAAATATTGTTACTTGCCAAGTACAAAGATATTATACTGTCCGGAAAACCCGATTCTGTTCTTTTCTACAACGGATACCCATTAGTCGTTTTTGAATACAAGTTTAGCAAGAGTAGAAAAGACTATCTTACATATCATGTTCAAGCGCGAACCTATGGAATCCTGTTAAGAAATATGGGTTTTGACACAAGCAAACTACTTTATGCTATTGTGGTTGCTGATCGCAGATCAAAAGGTGATACTAAGCTAACGGAAAGAGTTATCGAATCAGTGAGTGAAAACGAGTTTAAAGAAGCTGTTATACCGATTGAAAATGCAGTTATCTACCTTAGGAAATTCAATTCAGAGGAAGCTGAATTAAGTTTGGATTGGGCGATTGAGTTTTGGAAAGATCAAAGAGAAGCTACTCAAACAATGAATCCAAACAAATGTAGAACTTGTGAATATAGGGAAGAGTGTAGATTGTTAATATTTGAGTAGTTTGCATGCATGCAAAGATACAGGTCACGTTTCACCCTAACTGCCTACGCAGAAGCCATAAAGGAACGAAGGCTATACTTGATCCAATGAGGGAGTTGTATGAGGATCGTAGATTTGACTTTACCTGCGAGAAAGGGTAAAGGAAGAAAGGTGAAAAAAGAAGTAACCGAGATTAAGTTTGAGCTTAAGCGAACGTTTGAAGAAGGTGAGTGGCAAACATCGTATATATCTATGTTGGCTCATGAAGGAACTCATGTTGATGCACCTCTGCATTTTGTTAAAGACGGAGCATCCATAGACCAGGTGCCCCTGGAACGACTTATCGGTCGCGGAGTCTTGGTTGATTTGTCCTACAAGTTCGGCAAGGGCGAGGCTATAACTGACAAGGAGCTAGAGGCCCTCGGAGTGGACATCGGGGAGGGTGATATTCCAGTTCTCAGAACTGATCAGACAAAGAAATGGGGACGACCAGACTTCTACATGACCTCTCCTTACTTGACAAGAGGAGCTTGTGAATGGCTTGTAAACAGGAAAGTGAAAGCAAACGTGTTTGACTTCTCGATAGATAGTTTGGCCCTTGATCCAATTCATGAAATACTTCTTTCCCACAACGTATACAATATCGAATACGTAACAAACTTGCACAAGTTGACTCAGAGGGCTTTCACCATAATCGCCTTACCTCTGAAGCTTGTCGGAGTCGAAGGAGCTCCGGCTCGCGTCATAGCCATCGAAAACGATCTCTCCAAATAAAACTGCGCACACATGCATGCCAGAGACCGTGTTCCCGTTATTCTATGTCATTCTGCGTGGGAATCTTGGACTCGCAAGGGACTCCTGTTTGGCATAATCCACAGCCATATCCCTCGAATCCAAAATGAGATTTCACATACTCTTCGGTGATCTCAAGGTGTTTCTCGCATTTGACCTTGTCATGGCCCCTTTCAGTAATTGCTCCTGCAGGGCAACGTTGGACACACTTCCTGCATATTCCTTTTGAAAAGAAAAGGCAGTGGGCATGATGATCTTTGTACAATCTTTTTGTGGGTGGAATTTTGATGTGAGCAATAACTGATCCACAGCGCATGGCCTTGCCCCTGGGAGTAATCAATCCATCACAGATCCCGAAAGTCCCCAGGCCTGATGTATATGCTGCATGCCGTTCTGACCAGGTGGATGCGAAGTCGTAACGCTTGGACGTTTTCGTTTCATAGTGAGGAGCGAGTAGAGGAGCAACGGCCTCACGACCCGACTCTAGTAGAGTTTTTACTACATGCTTGCGGAGTTTATCGTTAACCTCTTCGCCGTAAATGCGTGACCTGGCCCATCTTTCCGATGGATAGAATGTCTGCTCCCGATTGTCAGATTTCGTAGCTTCGGTTTGCGGCAAAACCCAGCTAACAACCGTTAGCTGATCGGCTGTAACTTCAAGCCAGGGAAAGGTATTTTTGAATATTTCCAGTGGTGTCCAATAAAAGGCTCCAATATCTTCCTTATAGAATTGATAGAGAGGATCGTTTCCGCTTGAGAAGCCCACAACCGGATCTGCCCAAGCCTTCTCATTCTTTTCATTCCTAAGCGAATTCTCTGGAGACTTGTTAATGAAACTACGTACAATGGTTTCCAGCCAACTCTCTGAATTCTCAAAGTGCTTAATCGTCTTCATATCGACGTCTCTGGTTTCTGACTAACTGCACATACGCATAAAACCTTATTTGACGTACGTATGTCATTGCATGCGTTTGCGCGGTGTACGCACTACATGATTTTGTCGTGGAAAAGTTTCACTGGATCTTCTATAGAAGAGTCTCCGCGAATTTCCGCTATGACCATTTTTTCAACGCCAAGTTCTTCTGCCTGCTTGATTTTTTCTTTGACGTCGTCTACATAGCCAATGAAAAGGTTCTTCAAAAGTTGTTCTTTAGTAATTTTGAGGTTTTGATTCTTGCAACTCTGAATCAAATGATCAACTGCTCGATCAAACTCTTCTTCGCTATTGAAAAGAGCGATGCTGTTGTAGGTAGAAACTTCAAATTCCTCCGAGTTTCTATCATATCTGCGAAGTTTTGAGTTAATGAAGTCAACCCTATCTTTCAGAGGCTCGATGAGTTGAGGATAGTCTTCGTAAATTCGAACAAGATTGATTCCATCCGCCTCGCGGCAAGCTATCGTGATTAATCTATTCTTATGTGCCCCTACAACAATTTGGGGCCATGGCTTTTGAACTGGTTTGGGGAAATTTCTGCAATTTTCCAACTTCCAAAATTTTCCTTCAAAATTGGTTACATCCTCTGTAAAGAGCTTCTTGAAGATGACTAGAGATTCTTCAAGTTCATCTACACGTTGCTTTGGAGATGGAAAAGGATAACCATAGGCTTTGTACTCTTCTTCATACCAACCTGCACCGATCCAGAATAGAGCACGACCATTGGAAATGTTGTCAAGCGTAGAAATCATCTTTGCTGTTAATGCAGGATTGCGATAAGAGTTGTCCAATACAATATGGCCAATTTTGACTTTTTGAGTTTCAGCAGCGATAGCACTCATAAGAACCATAGCTTCAAGGTAGGGTTCTTTCCTTTCAGGGTCAAAACCAATTATGTGGTCGTCGACCTGGACAGAGTCAAATCCATATTTCTCTGCTGAAATAGCTAAATCTCTAATCTCTGGATAAGAAAGATTTCTATATTCACCGTAGGAGGTTAGAGGTTCAGATCGGATAACGAGGCCATATTTCATGAAGACAATTCATCTAGCTTCTTTTAAAAAGCTTGCGAATAGCAAGCGCATTAGAAAAAAGGGGAGTTTGCGGGGGACATCTCCAGCGCAGCGTGGGTTCAAATCCCACCCCGCCCGCCAAAACTAGAAAGAAACCACAATAAATAAAAATTATCTCTTCTATGTAGATGCAGAAAAACGTCAAACATTAAGTGATGAGAAATGGTGGGTTTTGAAAAACATGGTTTGATGCCGTCGTTTCGCGTTTTCTCTGAAGATGCGCTTGAAGCGATTCATTTGGCTTCTCTTGAGGTGCTGGAAAAAACTGGTGTTAGAATTGTCCATGGCGAAAGGATCCTAAAAATGTTGAAAGATAATGGGTGCACCGTCGATTTCGAGAAAGGCCTAGCCCTATTTCCATCCTATGTTGTTGAAGAGGCGGTGAAGAAAACCCCGAAAACAATTGTCATGTACGGAAGAAACCCGAAATACGATCGTAAACTAGATGGAAGACACATTTACTTCACCACCGACACTGAAACACCCAACACAGTTGATCTTTCAACTGGAGAATGGAGGCCCTCAACCCTAGATGACCTAGAAAAGTTAACCCGAGTTACGGATGCTTTGGAATCCTATGCTGCCGGCGGTCATCTCACCACGGCTTTAGATAAGCCGAACAATGTCCGTTGCTTGTACGATTACGCTGCTGCTTTAAATAACACAGAGAAACCGTGTGGCTGGTCTGTTTATCCACCTCAACTAGCAATGCAACTCACTGACTACCAATTTGAGATAGCCACCGCAGTTGCTGGAAGTGAGAAGAAACTAAAGAAAAGACCAATAGGAGGCGGAGGCTTTTGCACAGAATCGCCACTTAAGTTTGAGGGAAGATACGTTGAAATTGCCTTAAAGCTTGCTAAGCTTGGTTTTCCCTGCGTGGTTGAAAGCTTTCCTCTTGGCGGAGCCACGGCACCCGTAACTCTCGCTGGCTCCCTTGTCATGACAAACGCTGAGGTTTTGAGCGGCGTTTGCACTGTTCAACTTGCATCTCCGGGCACAAGTACGAGCGTTGGTTATCAGATGGGAAATTTGGACATGAAGACTGGGTTGTGGGGACAAGGGCCAGAGGAATCGCTTCTATATGCTGGCGCAGTTGAAGTCGCTAGATACTACGGATTTCGCGTAAATGTTATCGGATTTAACACAGCCTCCAAAATGTCTGGAGCTCAGGCAAGCTATGAGAAGGCGATGAGCACTCTTCTACCCGTGTTAGCAGGGGCAGATGAGGTTTATGGAGCTGGCAGTCTAGAGGGAGGAATGGTAGCTTCCTTTGAGGAACTAGTAATGGATGACGAAATTTGTAGAGCGGTGTTAAAATCAGTTCAGGGAATAGAAGTAAACGATGAAACGTTGGCTGTAGACGTAATTAATAAAGTGGGTTCTGGTGGACACTTTCTAGCTGAAAAACACACTTTAAACCATTTCAAAGAGAGTCTCTTCTTCTCTGAACTCACCGATAGACAGAGCTACGATGGTTGGAAGAAGGCAGGAGGAAAAAGCATGGTTAAACGAGCTAGGGAGAAGGCTGAAGAAATTCTGAAAGAACACTGGCCAAAACCGTTGGATAAAGACGTTCAGAAAGAAATCTCTGAGATAATTGGTAGAGCGGAAAAGGAACTGCCGAAGAGCACTTTGTGAGACAAGGCTGCATGCATGAATGCCATCTGCTTCCTACCGACGAACATCGGTTCCTTGAGAAGCAATTGAAAAAGTGCGCAATGCAAAAGTCTACTTAGTTGCCGATGATCGTTTTACTTTGCCTTTGGTCTCTTTTAGCATAAGCGGCAGTAAAGCAGATAGTCCTATCGCGAAAGAGGAAACATAGAATGGTGCCAACATGCCCCAACTGTCCCAAAGAATACCGCTGAGAGCGTTTCCTATCAATAGTCCTATCCAGAAAGTCGACGCCGAAATCCCATTTATCAGACCCCACTTCGAAGATGGCGTAGCATCCATCATAAGAGTTTGAAATGGAGACCACGAAAGATTCAATATGGCGCGTGATAGAAACATAAAAACAATCAATTCTAGCGTGCTTCGAGAAAAAGCAAACAACAAGAAAAATGGCGATGAAGCAATGAAAGTTACAAACATGACCTTCCTTCTATCAAATAGATCACTACACTTACCGCCTGGGATTTGAACAATTAAAGAGGCAAATCCAAAACCAATGGCGTATAGTATACCTACGAACGCGAAGTCTACTTGAAAGTTTGACACGACGAAAACTGGAATTGCTGGTTGAGTCACACCTATGCCTAACCCTTGAATTATGTTAATCAATGAGAACAGAACTACCGTTAACAGGTATTTATCAATCATATCAACTTGTTTATTCTCGTGGTTCATACCTTTTACTTGCGGCTTCTTTCTCGTCTCTTGTATAAGAAATGTGAGAGGTACGACAGCGAGCCTCAACATAAAACCGATAAAGAAAGGAAAGCGTATGCCAAACAAATCTGCAACTATCCCGCCTACAAAAGGGGCAACAGTGGCTCCCACTAGCCAAGAGATATTTATCCAACTGTATGCTGAAGCCATAGTTTTGGTTGAAGAAACATCCGCTACTATTACCCATCGGATAGGTAAGTATAAACCCATTGCAAAACCAGCCAGCATAACCCATGGCACTAAATCTATCCAATTGCTAGCGAAGGCATACATCAGTGGCGGAAAAACAGCTAGCAACGTACCTATAACATGTAGTCGTTTTCTACCGTACTTGTCTGATAGGAACCCGCTTAAAATTTGCATTACTGCAGCGACAGCATTAGAAGCAGAGAACACAAATCCGAGTTCTGTCATAGATGCGCCAAGAGAACTTCTTATGTAAATCGGCCATATCGGAGTGATCAGATCAACAGCAAGGGAACTCATTACGAAGATTATAGAAAGGATTAGAATGTTTCTTCCGTAGACCATGAATCGATTCAATTCCATTGCCCCTTACCAAATTAACTAACCGCTCCCTCGGAAGTGGTAGTCTTCTATTTAAGAAGAATGAGAATACAACGTGCATACATTTAAAAATATCTTAAGCGCATGCATGCAAAAATGGGTGACATGCAAATTGAAGATCAGTTCCAAATAACTAAAACAGGCTGCAAACGACTGAACGATATTCCGCAAGAAATAATAGAATGTTAATTGTAACTCCAATTGTTGAAGGCTTGAGGATTTGAAGATGAGCAGGACAAAAGAGCCGGAAGTCTTGAAGATGAAAGACTGGAAATCTGGCCCAGACGATCTAGTGCCAGGCTGCGATATCACGGTCATAGCCGAAGCGGAAGAAGCTGGCGGAGTCGGGCTATACTTCATGCCACCGGGAAAGCAAACAACCGTTTTCTCTATGGAAAAGGAAGATGATGGCACAGCAGATGAGTACTATGGTCCATGCCACGAGTTTTATTACATTCTCGTTGGAGAATTTACAATGTACTGGGGCAAAGACAGATCTAAATTAAGGACAGGCGATGCAAATAAACTGGTTCTGAAAGCTGGAGAACTGGGTCACTGGACTCCAGGCTGGAAATACTCAGTGAAAAACACCGGAGACGTGCCAGGAACCTTCTTCTGGGGCCTAAGCCGTCCGCCGAAGGGAACGAAAACGAGAGAAGTCGCAGGGCCACCTCCAGAACTCAGATGAACATGCATGCATTCCGAGAGGAAAACAAACACTCGCTTATCCGTATAAAATTAGGGTTCATGTTAAAGCAAATTTTGAAGGTAAGGATCTTGTAGCTGATATTGGCGGATTCGATATAGTGCAGAAAACAAGAAGTTGGTGGTAAACTGAGAGTGCATGCAAAGCTAGTGAACGTTATCGCGTGAAATAGAATTTGAGGTCATATCTTATAGCATGCATGTATCGAACGTGCGCAAACTTATTATGGAGCGGTACTAGCTTCTGGTGGGGATTTTATCATGGATGTTTTGGATGCGATAAAGTCTAGGAAGAGCGTACGCAGGTATCTAGACAAGTCAATAGAGAAAGAGAAGTTGATTGCGGTCTTAGAGGCTGGGAGACTTGCCCCTTCCGCCTCGAATCGTCAAGAGTGGAGATTTGTGATTGTGCGTGATCGTGAGACCAGACGGAAGCTTGCTGAGGCTGCAGACGAGCAGGCCTTTGTCGGAGAAGCCCCCGTTGTGATTGTGGCGTGCGCCGAAACAGACAGCCACACCATGAAATGTGAGCAACCTTGCTATCCGATAGACGTGGCCATCGCGTTGGATCACATAACGTTGGCTGCTGTCGAGTTGGAGTTGGGCACCTGCTGGATCGGAGCATTCGACGAGGAGAGGGTGAAGGAAATCCTAGGTATCCCCGAAGAAATACGCGTCGTAGAACTCATGCCGTTGGGTTATCCGTCGGACCCATCAATAGTAAAAAAGGAACGCCTCTCACTCGATACGATAGTAAAATATGAACATTGGTAGCCAAATGTACATGCATGCATGCATGCCCTTAACGAGATACTCGTTCACGCATTTGCTTCTTGAAGCAATCTGGGCACATAGGAAGAGGTATTGTCTGCCATGAACCATCCTCAATTTTAATTTTCATCACATCCTCATTGGTCAAGCTGGCACCGCATTTCACACATTTTCTTTTTTTCATCAGAAGTTCACGATTCCTTCGCGCACCATTCCTTGATGCCAAATTCTAAGTTCGCATCTTCAAGAAAAATGAATCATCCTGTTATTCTTCTACACGCTGCTACTTCGAGCGTTTCTCCTTGCGTTTTTTTCTTTTCTCCGCTCTTTCCTTCTTGGTCTTTGGCTTCTTCTTCGAGCCTTTTCCCATACCCAGTTCAATCACCACATTGAAGTATTCGGAATGGAAAATAAAATTTTGGATTGCGTGCACGCATTCTATTGTTTGAAGGTTTAATAAATTAATAACAGACATAAAAGAACCATTGGAAGTAAGTTGAGGAAGTAGTTTAAATGGCTGTTGAGAGGGTTTGTAGAAACTGTGCTCACCTCAAGAGTCGGAGAGGTAAGCTATATTGCCCTATTGTTAAGCAGAGGATCTCCGAGAACAATACTTGCAGAAAGTTCAAGTCCAGTCTAGGAGGCAGTACATTATATGTGGTGGAATAACATTAAAAGATAAATCTCTAAAGCCGCACTGAAACATATGAAAGACAAATGGTGGTACAGATGAAGCTTGAATTGCAGGACTTTTACAAGCTGCTGGTTCGACCAACGGTTGTTATTTCTACAATCTCATCAGGTGGAATCTCCAATGCTGCACCTTTCAGCTGGAACTCACCTATGGCAACCAAACCAAAGCCGTTCTTCGGCTTTTGCTCAAATGTGAACCATGACACATGGCGAAACATAAGAGAGAACAAAGAATTTGTGGTCAACATGGTCGGGGAGGACTTCGGTCCACTAATGGAGATAATGGAGAAAGACTTCCCATATGAGGTTAGTGAGATTGAAGAATGCGGATTAACAGAGGTCAAGGCCAATCATATCAGACCGCCCCGAATCCAAGAAGCCTACGGTTGGCTTGAATGCAAAATGACCAATTACATATCACTCTCCGAGAGGAATGTCTGGATAATAGGCGAAGTACTGGATGCCGAGGTAAAAGATGAAGCTTTCGACGACGTCGTAGACGTAGCTAAAGTGAAGCCTCTTAACCATATCTGGGGAGAAGCCTTCGTAAAAGACATGAAGATAACAAGATTCAAGAGAGCCTAAAGATCAGAACTTGTGAGTACCCACATGTAACATAGAAGATCCCTAGCGAGCACAGAAAAAAAGGGAGTTTTGCGGGGGATATCTCCACTATGGGTAACATTTCGGCGAAAGTGTCTTCGATTTCTACACCGTTATAGCGAGGCATGAAACATCTCTCCAGATAACATTTGTTTTATGGATGTCACTTATCTTTAAAACTTAAGTTTTCCTATTCTGCATACACCTTATTTCGCCGTTAACTATGCTCTCATGGATGAAGGCGGAAAAACCCTTCGTTTTATCTGCAACTGATGTACAATGGCGACCTCGCCTTTCCTCATATTAAGAATTGGCCAGCTTTGACTAATATCAATCAAGTTTTACTCATTATTTTCGTGTTTTCGCTAACCTTACTCCTCAGTTGAGTTATGTAGTCCACAAAGCTATGACCTTCGCCTATTTTTTTGAACTCAAATCCATAATTTGAGTATAAATGTTTCAGAATTATTCCCTCAACAACAAAGGCTCCTGAATCAAGAAAATCCTCGAGACCTCTAGCGAAGGCATCTATTTTTTTTGGGATCTCTTCTAGAGTTAATGAACCACTATTCTCTAGATGATTATAAATGATTAGAGCTGCAGCATGTCCAAAAATCTGGTTCAATGCATCGTCTACCGTTTTGCGAAATGCTTTGTCAAACTCGCCTTCTTTTTTCAATTTTTATCCCAAACTTATGTTTCGGTTGGTGATCTTCATTAGGGCACGCAGTAACACTTGCAGCGCTTTCGGGTATGTAAAAAGCCGAATGCAACTCATCAAAGATCAGCTCCTCATCAGATTTCCCAAACAGTATTAGCTCATAGAAAAGGATACGATTTTCAATCCTTTTCGGTCTATCATAACTTCGTGGTATTTTTTGCTGTGGTTAGTACCTCGCATTTTGCGTATCAGAAACCGTGTTTTGAGTTCTCCGTCGTGAACTATGTTTTCCAACGTTATCACGGAGTCGGCTATGAACTCTTCGATTCCAAGGCCAAGCGTCTCGAGACCGGTGGGCACGCTGCACGTCATCACAGTGGTGCAACCAAGCTTCTTCAATATCTTATAGAAAAGATGCATAAGCGTTCTGTACTCAAATTTCTCCTCACAGGCACTGAGAAAAGCAGTTAACGAATCGATGACTAGCCTTTGGGCGCCAATCTCCCTCAAAACGTTCAAGATAAACTCAATGTTTGCGCTTAGCCCTGCGCCCTTTATGGCCTCCAAATCAAGAATTTTCACGGCTCCTTCGCGCTCAAGTTTTTCTAGGTCATACCCGAATCTGAGCAGGTTTCTCTTTAAAGTTCCAGCATTCTCCTCAAAAGTTACATACACACCTTTCTCACCATACTTAACCGCGCCATTACAGATAAACTGAGCGGACAGGATGGTTTTACCACTCCCAGTATTTCCCGCCAACAAAATAACGTCACCTTTAAGGAACCCGCCCTCCACTAACCTATCCAATCCATCAACACCAGACTTAACACGCTCAACCATATTATTTTCACCTGTTTTTACTCATGGTTTTTTGGTTACGTATTTTTTGGATCAGTTGAATAGATTGTTAAAAATGATACGCTATAATCGTTATGAAGCTGAAGTATGTATCACAAATCCATCCACGACAAAACGTTATTAATCTGTATGATTTAATGGTTGAACAGCGAATTTATGCCAAACTTGGAGAGCTTTTGATAGCATGGTGCGCTTAGAAAAGATTGAATATAAACCCAGACCTGTTCGCGACTTGCTCATCGAAATTAAGGACCTATCTGAGTTAATGATTGACCTAGCGTATTCCGCAGCTCTCTTCCACAGCCATGAACTAGCTGAAGAGGTTCTGGAACTCGAGAAGCGCGTTGACACCCTCACCTACATTTTGGGCATGAGCACCATGCTCGCCGCCAGAGACGCTGAAGACGCTGAGGCCCTCATTGCAGTGTACACTGTAGCAACTGCCGCTGACAAAATTTCAGACGCAGCCGCAGACATAGCTACAATAGTGCTACAGAAGATCGGTATACACCCCATTGTTCGCGAAGCATTCGAGAAAGTTGAAGAACGATTAGCCCGCGCCAAAGTTTATCCCAGTTCCATCTTAGCTGGATATAGACTGAGAGAGCTGGAGCTGGCTGCAAAGATCGGCGTCGATATAATTGCAATTCGCCGAAAAGGCGAATGGATCATCAACCCAGAGGAAGATGAAACCATTGATAAAGAAGATGTACTTATTGCGCGCGGGGCTCCGTTGGGGGTCAAAGAACTTAAAGGATTAGCTGAAGGAACTATTCAAAAATTTGAGGACTGAGCCATGGCATCAACTAAAAAGCTCTTCAAAAATATTACAAACAGACTCGTGGAGCTGAAAGACACTTCTGAACTCATGATGGATCTCGCCTATTCTTCGGTTCTTCTTAACAGTAGAGAATTGGCGGAAGAGGTGCAAGAGCTTGAGGAGCGAGTTGATAGCCTACATACGGAGTTTGAACTTCTAGTTCTATCCAGTGGCTTCAAGCCGGAGGAATCTAAAGACTTTCTAGGCTTGATCCGACTTGGGGTGGTTGCAGAAAGAATAGCGGATGCCGCTGCTGAAATCAGTGAGGTTGTGTTGAGAGGATTGAAGCCTCACCCCGTCTTGAAGTTAGTTATTGAAGAAGCCGAAGAAACGGTAACCCGTGTGCAAATAGTGAAGAAATCTTCATTCGTAGGTAAAAGACTGAGAGACGTTCAGCTTCCAGAAGAAACAGGCATGTGGGTGCTAGTTATTAGAAGAGGAAAAAAATGGTTGCGACCTCAACCTAACACAGTAATCAAAGCGAATGACGTATTGATCGCCTCAGGCTACACAGAAGGTGAAGAAGACTTGATGAAGCTTGCTTCCGGAGAAACCGTTCTGTCAGAGTGAGTGAGCTCCACTGGAAGACTAGAACTTTGACTTCCTAGTCTGGAGAGTAGAAGTGTTTCTTTAAGTCATAACGTTTCAAGCCATCTTCGATAAGTTTCCTCATCTGCGGTAGGTGAAAGCATCAACTTGGTTTTAGTTAGAGGTTTACCCCTCTTCGAGTGTGGTTTTCTCACTAGAGTATCAGCGTATTTTTCAATCTCCCTTGCCTCCTCAGCTAATCTAGCAGCCGCTTGAGCCAATTCATGTGCACAAGCAACGAGAGAAATGTATTTCTTCTTCTCCTTCTCTACGAAACAAGCTTTTTGATCAATTTCGGCAACTCTTTTAGTCATTTCGTATGCAGCCATGGCTTTGGCTTTAGCATAGGGATTTTGGAAGTCAGAGTTGTCTCGGATACTATCCGTATCAACCACGAATCTCGGCAAACTGACGGTTAATCCTTCTTTAAGGGCTGCTATTAATCTGTCAATCTCTTGATGTAATATTCTAAAAACACCAGTAATTGCAAGTACCTTAATGATGTTGGAGTTGAAAATCGCCATTTCTATGGGGTCCAAGAACTCTCTTCGTGCCCCAATCATGGGATCGCCCAAGATTAATATGTAGCCTAAACCTTGTTCTTCCAGTTTGTTCTTAACGCGTTTCGCGGGACCATCTGAAATTATTACGCTGGGCACGCCTCTGTTTGACAAAATTTCCCTTGCTTTTGCAGGTCCAGGAATCGCTGCATTTGGAGAAATGAAAATTATGAGGTTGGGATTAAACTCGAAGATTTTTGGTAGAGTTTCTTCAATATCTTCTACGCTCATTTTGGAACCCGTTGTTAATGTTCGCACTTTGATATCTTCGCGTTCTGCTAGTTCATCGAATAGTAGTTCAAATAGGGGAGATGCCCCGATGTTGCCGCACTTAAAAACTCCTATCTTTACTTTCTCCAAAGAGATCACCTGATTATTTGTAAATGATTGTTATTAACTGCTTATTAATCGTATCTTTCTTTCTCTTTGGAACTTTTTAGTCCAGTCGATCAAAATGTCAAGTGGAAACGCTGGATACTTTTTGTTTCCTATTTGAAAGCTTAATCAGCAGATCAAAAGCTCTTCTTTCTTCCTCAACAGGTTTTGTTTTGAGCAGCCCCTCTCTCTCAGCACTTTGAAAAAGTTCTTCGCCTTTTTCAGTGCGGATGACGATGAAAGTCCAGCCGCTTAGTCCCAAGCCGCCAGCTGAGATGTCGGCGAGTTCGGCGGAGAAGTCAGTGCACGAGGCGCAACCTTTGCGAGTGTATTTTTTTGCGTCTTTAAGTGAGATAGTTTTTATTTCGCCGGATTTGGTGTTGACTAAAACTTTTCCTTTAATGTTCATTTTACTGATGTAATGTGGATCGATGCCGAGTTCCCTTTGGATATGTTTCTCCATTAACCCTTCATAGGTGAAGGATTCGGTGCACATTAATCCAATGGTTAATCGTAATGGTTTAGCGTATTTTTTAAGGGGAATCATCTCAATTCTTCGCAGGGCATGAATTTGACATGGTGTTCCAACAAAAGCTAAGCTCTCTTTTTTTTGTTTAATTCCTTCCTGAAATGCGATGAGATTTGGCGAGTAGAAGTATCTCGTTCCAGCACACTCTAAAACCTCCTGTGGAGTTGTTGCCAGTCGCGGAGCTGGATAGAACGGCCTATCCTCGCGGACTCCAGAAACGACGGCGCCATCCACCAATCCATTTTCCAGAGCAAACATTAGGAGAGCCGTGACTACCCCTCCATCCTGGCAAACTTGAAGTATGCTTTTATCACGAGCCTGTGCTATAACTATGCGCCGATAAATGCCAAAATCTTCATCTGACTTCCTTTCCCTACCGAACACGAATTTTTCTATGGCAGGCAGTGAAAAATCATATCTGGGACAAATTTGAGCACAGATTCCGCACGCTGTACATTCATTTACTATTTTTGGCTTTTCTTCCGAATAATCTAAACAGCGGAGTGGACAGATGACGACGCAGGCAGCGCAGCCCATACACCTTTCAGCAGAAACAACTTCTTTTTCTAAGCTTTCCTCAAAACTTAGCCTAGGTGTTTTTTCGGTTGGTTTAGGCATTTTTTCACCTGAATGTTTTGATGGAAGTGTATCCCATTACAGGACATTCCATGTGTTTTAAACCTTACGTGAAGGAACATTAATAAGCCTAGTTTTCTTCCCCAGAGAAGTATGGAATTAACTGCTAAAAGAAGACAAGAGCCATCGCTAGCATTTGGTGGACAAGCGGTAATAGAGGGAGTCATGATTCGCTCTAAAAAACATCTGGTGGTCTGTGTTAGACAGCCGAATGGAAAGATATTAACGAAAACTGAAGAAATAAACTCCTTATCTGAAAGGCACAAGGTTCTCAGATTGCCGTTAATAAGAGGCATTGTATCGTTGGTTGAATCAATGTATTTAGGCGTTAAAGGTCTATACTTTTCTGCAAATGTGAGTTTAGAGGAAGAAGGCGAGAAAATTGAACCTAAAGAAATGGCGCTAACGTTTATTTTAGCTATTGCCTTATCCATATTTTTGTTCAGCATCACCCCTTTTTTGTTAACATCACTCCTCACTTCTTTTAAGGGATTAAGTTTCTATTTGATAGAAAGCGTATTACGGATTGCAATATTCTTACTCTACCTGGTAGCAGTGACTTCAATTCGCGATTTCAGAAGAGTGCTTCAATATCATGGTGCAGAGCATGTAGCCATTAATGCATATGAAGCTGGAGTTAAATTGAATGTTAAAAACGCGAAAGAATATTCTAGGCTACATCCAAGATGTGGAACATCTTTCCTACTAATCACACTTATAATAAGCATCTTGGTATTCTCAGTCGTGCGAAGCCAAGATTTTGCTACAAGATTATCTTATAGAATAGTTCTTATCCCTGTGATTGTCGCCATTTCTTATGAAGTCTTGAAGATTAGCGACCGATATAAGAATTCGATAATCATGAAGACTTTGGTAATGCCCGGTTTGGGGCTTCAATGGTTAACAACGCGAAGGCCTGATGACGGCATGATTGCGGTTGCCATAAAAGCTGTACAAGAAGTAAATAAATTATTACAAACCTGATTAGTTTTCAAGGGAAGGCATGTATTTTTCTGCTTCAACGAGTTGTTTAGTTTCTTCCGAGATGATTAAAAGCGAAATCTAATGTGTACAACAAATTTTATTTGTATCCTTCTCAACCCTCTTATCAGGATTCATGCTTTTTCTGGCCCTGCGTTCTGTGGGAAGAAGAGCTCGTAGAGCCACGAGTCGCCAATGCGCATGTGCGCCTACGCTTAGCGAGATGGGGGTGCTGACTCGGTCTTGGCCTGAGCGGGTTTTTCTTCCCACAGAATCAACATGGCCTCTTCTTTCTCATCAATTCTAATAATTAACCGACAATGGTTTCGCCATTTATCTTTACCATCAGCTCGTCCATCCAGATGTAGTTGAAGTGCAAAGTTAAGTCAACCAAGCAAAGGAAAGCTCGTGGTTCTGGTGGGATTTTCAAGAAAAGATTAATAGTATATGATGTGAAAGTAAGTTTTTCAAAGTTGGCAGATTAAAACTTGAGATTCGATACATTAATTAAAAAGGCATCGCTTATTAACGAGGATAGATCGATGCCTAAACTAAAAGTTTCACTCCTGACCGGTCGAACGATAGATCAAGGTAAAGGAAAGGAATACGGCAAGCTTTCTAAAGAATACTGGGAAAGCGTAACAATTTGTTTTCTGGACCCAGAAGATATGAAGTTTCTTGAAGTGAAAGAAAACGAAAACGTTAAAGTAACCACAGAGTCTGGTTCAGTGGTCATGAAAGCTGTGAAGTCAGCAAGAGGTCCACATCCTAGAATTGCCTTCATTCCATACGGTCCATGGGCAAGCATCATCATGAACTCAAAAACTCATGGAACAGGCATGCCATCCCTAAAAGGCGTACCAGCAGAAATTGAACCTACACCCAAAGAAAAGGTGCTAAGCCTATCTGATCTGCTTAACAAATATTATAAGGTGAAACATTCGTGACCACCGTTACTGGAGTAACCTGACTATGTATCTTAGTGTCTTCTTCTATCTCCTTAGTAGTTTCTACGTTTTGTTGATGTGTCATTTTATAGCTCCTTTTTCCATTTAATGCCAAATTCTCAGACTTTTTCGTCATTTTTTTCGTCATTATTTTTCCCCTAATCTATATGAGTGTCTTTGGACAGATAAAGAGTATGTCTATGTGTTGTATCATTGATTTGTTGTACAGTTTATTACAAGTGTTTTTCTACTATGTGGTGTTAGTGAGTGCTTGGTTTCCTTTATGCGTTTTTTTTAGCTTTCTTGTTTATTTTGCGTTGTTTTAGCATGTTTTTAAGGTGTCGCTCTCTTCGGTGTTTTGGTTTGCTTGTTTTAGTTTTTTTTGTTTATCAACCCACCTCATCTCGTGGTGACATTGAAAAATTGTCATGAGGTGCTAGTTATGGCATTCTATGCCGAAGGCTTATACTGGTATGGCGACCGCCTACTCAATTTTTTCATTAACGAGTGAGGTTAGAGAGGTTAGAATTTTTAGAAGGTTTGTTGTTGTTCGTCTTTTCAAGAGGAGAGGTTATGTGTCCGTTTTTTGAAGGAACGGCATTGTTGTTTGATAGAAGTTTTTAAATATTATGCATGCATGCAGACATCTGGTTCAAGAAGCTAGATTCAGATCAAGTCTCTTCAGTAGACAAATTCTTGACTACATCTACGTATTGACGCATGCATAAGGGGTTAAAATTTAACACACAAAAAAAAGAGGAATGTGAACGAATGATAGATGTTAGCTTGTGAGCTTAATATCTACTTCTTCTTGGTGGTCTTCTCTTTGCATAGCATTCTCGGCAGTATACTGGTCTGCTTCCGTCAGGTTTGAATGGCACTTCACACTCTTGCTTGCATTCAGCACAGACTGCTTTGTGCATTTCTCTCGGTTCCCTACTTCCATA
>DAOVGL010000004.1 GCA_030672415.1 Candidatus Bathyarchaeota archaeon | reverse complement strand
ATGCACAGAAGAATTATCAAAGGTTTCTTAGATGTGCTGGTTTTAACGGAGTTAAGAAAAGGAGTCATGAGCGGCTACGACATCATTGGTTTTATTCATAACAAGTTCCGCATATTGGTCAGCTCAGGCACAGTCTATTCCATCTTATAGTCTTTGGAGAGGGAAGGATTGATAGAAGGTAGGTGGGACCATAGAAAAAGGGTGTACAAGTTAGCGGATAAGGGTGAGAAAGCCATCAAAACTATTCTGAACGCAAACAACGATATTCAATATCTTGTTAGAAACCTTTTGAAGTGCTGAGAGGATTAGAACTTAACCCATCAGAGACTCAGGAAAAGAGAAATTAATTCCGAATTTGCGATAAGCTCATATTGCTGTTGTATTGTTTTTTGTCAAAGTCTTTGTTCAACGCTGTTTCATATAACACATAACTTCTCTTGAATATTCGCTTAAGAAAAATCAGATGTAGCTCTAGCGCTCGCATACGAACCGATATATAACCCACGACTGTACAAGATTATGTTGTGGAAAACTATGTCAACAGACTTTGAAAAAATTGGAAGTGACCTTCAGCTCCGAGATCACTGGATAAGGAGGCTTGTGGCTTTTATCATCGACAGCATAATTGTGAGCGCATGTACTTTAATCATCGCAGTGATCATCGCCATACCTTCCGTTCTAATTGCAGCGGCAACCGGCTTGCCTGGGTATATATTTGACCCCTTTTCGTTCCCACTCTTTGCAGGCATCCTCAGCGTCTTATACTTCACTTTTCTTGAGACTTCTTATGGATGGACGTTTGGCAAGAGAATCATGAACCTAAAAACCACAAAACTCGATGGCCAAAAACCCCCCTTAGATTTGGCTTTAATTAGAAACATAAGCAAGATTTACTGGATTCTAGTTCTCATAGATACAGTGATTGGTTTAGCAACCAAAGGTGGCACTCACCAAAAAGTAACTGACCGCATCGCTGGAACAACCGTTGTTTCAACAAGTGCTTCACCGTTGGCGGCCATAACAACAGCGCGACGCGCTGCAAAGGTTTGTTCTTATTGTAAGCAGAGACTGCCTGAAGAGTCTAAATATTGCCCCCATTGCGGGAAAGAACAAGCTTGAAAACATTAGGTGAACTCAGTTACGCAGCTAAGGCTCATCGTTACGCACACGCAAGACCTTTGTGAAAGGACTACATTCGAACCGCTAGTATAATTGCTCTAATGATCAGCGACACACCGATAAGCATTATTACCTCAGCCCAGAAAACAAACCATGTTGTCATTGTTGTCGTTTCATTAAGTAATGTGCTGATAAGATAGCTTGCTCCCAACCAGAAAACAAGGTTTGACGCAGTTTCAGCTTTTTTGCTAAATGGCGAATCGGCAACAAATCTCAGCGCTAGGATGAAAATCTGGAAAAGACCCAAGATAAGACTGAATTGTGTTACTGCTGAATAGAGCACTGAATGAGTACTAGGGGACCCTGGCGCTGGAAGAACGAGATTCCCCGTGTTAGGAACGCTCACGATCTTAAAGTCATTAAAGAATGCTAGGATCTTGTCAAAAAAATTAGGCGTTGTTACAAAAATCGCTCCGACCAAAATAAAGAAAAACCCTGCGGAAATAGCGCTGAAGAGCCCTTCTCTATATTTACGTGGAAAACCTTTGAGACTTTCGTTCAACTCGTTAACCACAACCAAAGTATTCTGTGATATGAACATATAACATTTATTTACTAATGGCTTAAGTGCATGTTTTAAATACTTAGTGCTCCAATAAGAGAAAATGAAATAGATAAAGGTGAATTTCATGCCATATTGTTCAAAGTGTGGCGCTCAAGTTCGTGAGGAAATGGCTTTTTGTTCAAAGTGTGGCGCTGCCTTAAAAGTTGAGCCGCCTCTTGCTGAGACAGTATCGGCTCCAGCGCCCTACAGAGCAGAGAAAGCCGAGAAACATGAAAAGCGCGAAAAAGAAGAGAAAGGAGAGAAGAGAGAGAAGGAGGAGAAGACAGAAAAACACGAGAAGCGTGAGTTCGGAGTCATAGGCCCTTTAATTGGTGGCTTAATCTTGATATTCGTTGGCTTAATGTTTTATCTCCAAGTAACCGGTTTCCTTGGAAGACAAGTTGCGTCGGCTTTATTCCTCATCATAGTTGGTATAATAATCATAGTTGGAGCACTCTATGTAGCGATGATGGCTACGCGGAGACATCCTAGCACTTAGAGGAACCATCCGAAGAATAGCCTATATAGCCTGTGTTCTAGAAGCGTTAGTGCCTTATATCTTCCAATCACACGGAAATAGTTTTTTCCAGCTGCCTCTATGATGTCTCCAATGTCATATCTAGGGAACATACAGGAAGAGATTATTAGTCTCCCCCATTCGCCACGTTTAAGTTCATGCAACATTTTCGTTCCTTGACCAGTTTTAACCTCGAAGAAATACTTGTCATAGTTCGGTGTAACGTATGGTAAGTCATCGAGTTGTTGTGCAAAAACTCCTTCAGTTGCGCTATAAATCTCGACCACTGGAATTTGTCCAAAATATCTTCTGAGCGCTGGTGCATACTTGAACTGTATCTTTCGCACGCTCGTGCAGAACAAAGCACGAAAATTCCATAGTTCCTTAGGCTTTTTTCCGTGTTTTCGCTTGACGTATTTTGCAAAAGATAAGATAACTGGCGTGACTCCAATTGTAGCGGTCACGTTCTCATTGAGCGCCTGCTGGTATGCCAATTCAAATCTTCTTTCCCAATCAGCCTTAGTGACTCCCGAACCCAAGGCGTCTATTTCCTCTTGACGAGGCAGAAGACTAACTTTATTAAGCATCGGGTTAAGTCTCGCATAGGTTCCAGAACTATATCCATACGTTATTGTTTGCCCATCCGAAACTATGGTGTGAACGTTGGATGGAAAATTGAGGTTAAGAATCTTTCCCGTGAGAAGTTCAAAGTCTTTTTTTCTCAGTGCGTAATTTATTAGCGCTCTTGCTCCACACGTAAAAATCTGTTCAATATGTGTCTTAGTTGCCGGCAACACTTTTGCAGGACCTGTTGAGCCTCTGGTCATGACCCAACATACAAGCGGTTCAGGAAGAATAGCAGCGTAATTGCCATTTTTAATCTCAGCCAAATATGGATTGAGCCCTCCGTAATCTATGACCGGAAAATTTATTCTGAAATCTGCGACTTTTTCAATTTCAGATGCATGGTAATTTTTTCCATAACGAGTTTTTTCGTATTCCTTAATCAAGTCTAAGAGGGTACGTCTTTGAAACTCATGGGGACTCTTCAGTGACTCATACCATGAACCTATTATGGGTTGAAAGATGCCAAGGCTGCCTTCTGCTGGAAACATTTGAGATACAGAAATAGCTTCGTTAAATCAACTTATATGTTTCATGCCACGGCCATTTGGCAACGCGCGTAGTTCAACAAAATCTTTGGAAGACGACCTTGCCTAGCCCTTCATTATTCCAATGCCTAATCCTGCTAAGAAAGTGGAAGTGAAGGGAAGGCTCCCCATAGTAGTTGAAAGAACTCCTGAAGCTTGGGTGAAGAGGCCTGAAGTTGCGCTCACCAATTTATCGTAGTTGATATTCAATATCCCAGATAAGCCGAGATAGGAGACTGCGATAAAAAAGAATCCGAAAATTATCATTAGGATTTTCAAAACCTTCTTGATGGCGTATCCGACGAGAAAGCCGCTGGCTACGCCAGCGCTCATCTGGTAGATAAAGGGTGTTAATATTTGACTCATTTTTGATCTCGACCTTCACATCAATATGTATCTTGAATATTAATATATAATATATATATTAGCATAATTAATACTTTTCCCTTTCCTTTTTTGAGGAAAACGGGTTTGACACACGCCCGCTTAAAAATCACGTGTAATTCTAGCAAAGAAACAGTAGAAGAATCACATCTGGGAAGTTGTGTGTGCTTAAAATTTTTAGAGAACATAAATAACCTATAAAAAGGTGCACTTGAAGATTCACATCTGTTACAATTTGGAGGTCCCTATATGCCCGCCAACCTTCCAGCAGAGGCAAAACACAAATGGGAAGAAGCTTCTCAGACAAGAAACCCTCAAAAGAAAATCGAAAAACTCCGAGAATTCCTAAGTCTTGTTCCTAAACATAAAGGCACGGAAAACCTGAGAGCTCAAGTCAAAAGAAAAATTGCTACACTTCGAAGAGAAATTGCCGAAAAAAAAAGCAAGAAAGCTGGGAAAGGCGGGCCAAAATTCTTTGTGGAAAAAGAAGGGGATGCTCAAATCGTTATTTTAGGACCCACCAATGTGGGGCGAAGTAGACTCCTCTCCCTTCTGACTAACGCAAAAGTGGAAATCTCTGATTACCAGTACACAACCACTGAGCCAACGCCAGGGATGTTTCAGTATAAGGATTTACAGTTTCAAATAGTAGAGGCACCCGCCTTAATGGATGGCTCCGCTGATGGAGGAGCATGGGGACTCCAAACTTTAACCGCGGCAAGAAACGCAGATGGACTCCTGCTCATGGTTGATTTGTCCAAAGACCCTATTGAGCAGTTTTCTATGATTTTGCGTGAGTTAGAGAAGGCAAGAATCCTCACACGAGAGCCCAAAGCCAGAGTTGAGATCGAACGGAAACATGTGGGCGTTGGATTTAGAATTGTTGTTCTCGGAAGCCTGGTTGACTGTACTCCAAAAGATGTGGAACAACTTTTCAAAAGCTATCGGATGCACGATGCCACTGTCAAGATCAGAGGCGAAGCCTCCATAGATGATATTGAAGACGCCATTTTCGAAAGTACAGTGTATCGACCTGTCATTCTCATAGCCAACAAGACGGATCTTCCCAACACTGCGAAAAAGGTTGAACAACTGAAAGACTTTGTTGGGGAAAAACTGAAAATCCTTCAAGTGTCCTGCAAAATCCTGTCTGGACTTGAGGAGATTGGTTTCGAAATCTTTGAGATGCTCAACATAATTCGGGTTTATACTAAAGAGCCCAACAAAAGATTGCCCTCTCAAAAGCCCTTTACAATTAAAAAGGGCTCCACAATTTTGGATTTAGCAAAACGGATTCACAGCGACTTCTATGAGCATTTTTCTTATGCAAAAGTATGGTCAAAGCGACTGCGCTTTAGTCCCCAAAAAGTTGGCGGTTCTTTTATTCTCGAAGATGGTGATACCCTGGAGATTCACATGAAATAGACGTTGCACGCGTTATGAAAAGTAATAATTGTGAGAAAGGGAAGATTATCTTAAGAAGCGGATGGCTATGGGCGAGGAAAAACAGAGGACTCCTCCAAATCAGAGAGTTACTTCGAAGTTCCCAGTTTTACATGTAGGTCCCATCTCGAAGTTTGACCCGAAAACATGGGATTTTGTGGTTGAGGGTTTAGTGGAGAATCCGGTGAAATTGACGTATGAGAAGTTTTTGAAGCTTCCAAAAACGGTGAGTGTAAGCGATTTTCACTGCGTAACTGGGTGGAGCAAGCTAGACAACAGGTGGGAAGGAGTCGCATTCAAAACTATTTCTGATCTAGCTAAACCCTTGAAGGAGGCTAAGTATGTGACAGTTGTGGCTGAAGGAGATTATACCACGAGCTTACCCCTTGAAGACTTACTAAACAATGATGTGCTACTAGCCTACAGACTAGATGCCAAGCCTTTGGAGCCTGAACATGGAGGACCATTACGTCTAATAGTGCCTAAAAAGTATGTCTACAAAAGCGCAAAATGGGTGAGGAAGCTGAGATTTACTAAAGAACAGGAATTGGGGTACTGGGAGAAAAGAGGATACAGCAACACAGCTGATCCATGGAAAGAAGAAAGATACACATGAGTGGATCTTGAAACTTCTGTATGATTGTATCTAAAAAGAACCAAACAAGTATCGTTTATGCGCGCGCAGAATAGAAAATAAAGAGAGGAAACTTTGCAGAAAGCATCATCATCCATATATATTTGTGAATAAACGTTAAAGGCAGAACTCACCAAATCTTAGAGACACGAGATGATCAAAAATGCCAATCGAAAAAGGAGACTTCATCATTATAGACTACGTAGCTAAGGTCAAAGAAACCGGCGAGGTCTTCGACACCACCACTGAAGAAGTGGCGAAAAAGGAGAAACTATACAAAGAAGGAGAAATCTACGAGTCAAAGCTTGTAGTTGTCGGAGAAGGGTGGATGCTGAAGACACTAGATGAAAGCTTTCCAACCTTTAAGCTGAAAAAACCAGCTTCCATAGAAATACCGCCGGAAAAGGCGTTTGGACCCCGCGACCCAGAAAAAGTGAGGCTAGTTCCCTTAAGACGACTCACTACTCGCGGAATCACTCCTAAACTAGGTGTGCGCATAGAATTTGATGGAAAATTTGCCACAGTGAGAACCATGGGATCCGGAAGGGTTCAGTTAGACTTTAACCCTCCGCTAGCAGGTAAAACTTTAACCTACGAAGTTACTGTTCAGAAAAGGCTTGAGACAAAGCTGGAGAAGGTCACCGCCCTCCTTCATCGAAGGATGCCAGCAGTTGATGTTGAGAAGTTTAAGTTGAAACTGAGCAAAAAGAGCATAGTGATAAACGTGCCTGAAGAAGCTTTCTACGTAGAAGGACTGCAACTCGCGAAGAGAGGCATCGCCACTGATATGCAAAAGTTCTTTCCAGAAACCACAACCGTAAAGTTTGTCGAAGCGTTTGGAAAGAAAAAAACTGGCAAAGAGCAGACGACAAAAGAATAAATGGGAACTCTAACTTTACTCTATCACTCCAGTGGCCCTTGCAAGTTTTTCAGCCGCCTCATAACTCAACTTTCTTTCATCTAAAATGGTGTACCGTTCAGGTCGAATTGTACACGCCAGCGTTAACGCCTTTATAATATAGCCCGGTTCTACTCCCAACTCTTCTGCTGTGGTTGGAGCACCTACTCTTTCCAGCGTCTCTTTGACACGTTTCCAATCCAATCCATGAAGACGTGCCATCATTATTGTTCCCACGCCACACTGTTCACCATGCATAGCTGGCTTTGGCGATATAACATCAAGGGCGTGACTGAACAGGTGCTCCGAGCCGCTGCAAGGTCGACTGCTTCCGGCAATGCTCATAGCTACACCACAACTTATTAACGCTTCCAAGAGCATCCGCACGCCCTCTTCAATCTCAGGTTGAATTATGTCTGCGTGTTCAGCAACCAGCCTCGCGCCCATCAATGATAAACTTGCTGCATATTCACCGTAATACTCGTTTTTCGCGTTGTGAGCTAATTCCCAGTCGCGAACCGCGGTGAATTTAGCTAAAACATCTCCGCATCCGCTTGCCGCAAATCGATGGGACGCTTGGGTGATAACGCTGGTGTCAACAACGATAGCCATGGGAGACTGTGCCACTTTAGAATAAGGTTTATTCAGTCCTCTGAGAGAGACAACAGAGCTCGCAATTCCGTCATGAGATGCAGTGGTCGGTATACTTATGAACGGGACTTGTTGACGCGCAGAACCCAACTTTGCAACGTCGATCTTGGTGCCGCCGCCTATTCCAAGCACTACCTCTGGTTTTAATTCCCTTATTTTTTCCTCAACAATCTTAGCATCCTTTACGGTAATGGAGGACACGATTAACTGGTCAACATTAATTCCAGCGTCATCGAGAATGTCGGTGACCTTTTGACCTGCAATATGATGCGTGTGCGGACCTGTTACCACAAGCGCGGATTCAGAAAAGCCGAGCCTTTTACAAATTTTTCCTATAAGTTCTAAGGTTTCGTTTCCCACAATTATTTCTCTGGGAAGTTGCATGCGGTGTAGCTTCAATAGAGATCACATTTTAAGGTGGTTTAACCGTTATTAATGGACTAAAAACGCTTTTAAATGCGTCGGTTGCGGATGCATAGCTTAAAATTCGCGTTCAAGTTTATATTTTTTTAACCTGTCTTTCTAGAGTAGAATTATACAAAACACTTATTACCAACATCTCCATTTCTACATCTCGCTAACTTCTCCCAAAGAAGTTATTGTGGCACATTCAATTATTTGGGAGAAAACGAAAGATGCGCGAAACATTTAATCATCCAACTTTGAAAGGAACGACAACGATAGGTGTAGTTTGCAAAGACGGAGTTATCTTAGCCTCTGACACTCGTGTTACAATGGGAACCTTTGTAGCTCACAAGAAAGGGAAAAAAGTGTACAAGATTGACGACCACTTAGCCATGACAATTTCAGGCAGCGTAGCTGACGCACAACGAACAGTGGATATACTCAAAGCAAACGCACAACTATTCAAACTGAACACCAAACGTCCGATGCCCGTGAACTCTGCGGCTCGGTTCATTGCGAATCTCTTCTTCTCAGCTCGTCTAGCACCACTGATAGCTCGAATTCTCGTTGGGGGCGTTGATGACACAGGACCACACGTGTTTTCCCTAGACCCGTTTGGAAGTCTCACAGAAGAAAAATGCGTCGCCACAGGTTCAGGTTCTCCAATAGCCTACGGTGTGTTGGAAGACAAATACAGAGAGGACACAACAGTTAATGATCTTCTATCCGTAGTCGTGCGAGCCGTTAACTCTGCCATGAAACGGGACGTTGCAAGTGGAGACAGCTATGATGTTGTAATTATAGATAAGAAGGGGTATCGTGAATTAAATACCAATGAAAAAAAAGGTATTTTAGGAAACTAGCGAGGAGCAGAAGAAAACGTGGCGTCCTTCGACAAAACAAAAGTTGAGTTTAGTCAAACAATCTTTGAACATGTTCCCAAAGAGGCAGAAATTACTCGCATTGAATTTGAAGGTCCGGCTCTGGCGGTTTATACGAAAAAACCGGAGATTCTTATTGAACAAAGTTACATAGTCGCAGACATCGTCAACATGATTAGAAAAAGGATAGTTGTGCGTTCTGACCCATCCGTAAGATCATCAGAGAAAGATGCCGAAAGAATTGTACACGAGATTGTTCCTCAAGAAGCAGAGATTACCAGCATAGGTTTCGACCCTAGCCTCGGTGAAGTCATCATAGAGGCCAAAAAGCCTGGCTTAGTTATCGGAAAAAACGGAACATTTTTGCAAGAGATCATAAAAAAGACACGTTGGAGACCCCGCATTCTGAGGAGCCCCCCAATACCATCCAAAATTATGGCGCATATACGGCATTATCTCCACGCCGAAAGCAAGGAGCGCAATAGAATACTTCGCACGGTGGGTGAAAGAATCTTTAGACCCATGGTCTACGGAGTTGGAGATGTCCGAATCACCATGTTAGGCGGAGCCCAAACAGTTGGGAGATCTGCTATTCTTGTACAAACGAGGGAAAGCCAAGTGTTGCTTGACTGTGGCATCAACCCCGGTTCTAGAAACTCCCTTGAAGCTTTTCCTCGACTTGATGCACCTCAATTTGATATAGATTTGTTGGACGCAGTAATCATAAGTCATTCGCATCTAGACCATTGTGGCTTTCTTCCGTTCTTGTTCAAATATGGCTATGATGGTCCAGTTTATTGTTCAGCTCCCACAGCTAGCCTTATGACCTTACTCCAACTGGACTGTCTTGACGTTTTGAGTAAGCAAGGAGTGATGCCACCCTACGATCAAAAAGATGTACGAAAAGCCGTGTTACACACAATTCCATTGCGTTATGGCGTTGTGACCGACATAGCACCCGACATTCGTCTAACCCTGCACAACGCAGGACACATTCTTGGATCATCTGTGACGCACTTACACATCGGAGAGGGACTGCACAATCTCGTATACACAGGCGATTATAAGTATGCAAAAACGATGCTTCTTGAGCCTGCTGCCATAGAGTTTCCAAGAGTGGAAACCATGATAACTGAGAGCACGTACGGAGCTCCAAGAGATACGATGCCGTCTAGGATGGAAGCAGAAGAAAGACTTGCATCAGTGATAAATGAAACTTTGAATCAAGGGGGCAAAGTTTTAATTCCAGTCCCGGCGGTTGGCAGAGCTCAGGAAATAATGTTGGTTATTGATGGATATATGCGGCAGGGGCTGTTGAAGGAGGCACCAGTGTTCATTGAAGGAATGATTTCTGAGGCAACTGCCATCCACACGGCTTATCCAGAATATTTGTCAAGGCAGGTGCGAAATCGCATTCTACACGAAGGAATTAACCCATTTCAATCGGATTTTTTCACTATAGTGGAGCATCCGAGTGCAAGGAAAGAAATCGTGGAGGGAGAACCGAGCATTGTCATGGCGACTTCAGGTATGTTGGAAGGTGGACCAGCGGTTGATTACTTCAAATATTTGGCGTCAGACAAAAACAACCTGATAGTCTTTGTTAGCTATCAGATTAAAGGGACAATGGGGTGTAGGGTACAGAAGGGCTTGATGGAAACACCTATGGTAAATAATGATGGAAAAATTGAGATTGTTAAAGTTAACTTAAGGGTTGAATCCATTGAGGGTTTTTCTGGGCATTCGGATAGAAGACAAATCATCAGTTACATCCGTCGCGTCACGCCAAGACTTGAGAGATTAATCGTGTGTCACGGTGAAAAACAAAAGTGTCTAAACATAGCAAACATCTTTCAAAGAAGGTTTAAGATTAGAACAAATGTACCTGATATCCTAGAAACAATCAGGCTGCGGTAGGCATTCCCTGTTTAGACGCGACGTTTTTCTCTCGCCAGATTCGAATGAAGGACGGCGTGATAACCACCCGCTCTTCACCTAAACGGGCAATGTCTCCTCCAACTAGTTGGGTGAACTCGTATAACTCGCTTACTGCTCGTTTAACGTCTTCAACACTTTTTCTTGCAAGAGGACCAACTCTCAAAATAAGTATGTTTCCCGATCTCACTTCGCGTTTGATCACAGCTACGTCTTCAAGGTCGCGCAAAGGTAGAGCTTTTAAATAAGCCTTAACCGGAGGACTGGTGGAAGGCAACTTTTCTTCAGTTATCTTTGGCTTTTCACCTTTCTTAACCTTGTGAATTGCCTTTCTATTTTTCTTCCCTAAGTTTGACAAACTGTCATTCTCCTCGACTAACCCTAGCCATCCATTGAACTTTAAGTTTTGTGTACCAGAGATATTTCTACATAACATGCAACTTACCAAATTTTGCGGAGAAGAATTAGGCAAATGGACAGTAAGCGTGAATGAACTAGATTGTTCGTAAAATTTGGTCTTTTTAGATTTACAGAAAAATGTCTAAAACACCTGAAAATTATCCAAGCAACATCATGCTATCTGCCGTTTATCCATCATTTTTTCTTCCTTTTCTTTAAGATATTTTTTTATGCAAACTTTCCATTAGTTTCCAACAAAATTTATTTAGCTTACCAAACCAGAACAATAAAAGATGTTCATCATGAATGAAGATACTTATGCGTTAGAGTTGCCTAAGAAAACATACTTTGGCATTGGAGCTGTAGAAAAAGTAAGAGAAGCAGTCAAGGTCCTCAAGGTCTCCAACGCATTAATCATCACCGATAGAGGAGTAATCAACGCTGGTTTAGTAGATACTCTTATGAAGGAACTAAGCTCAACGACAGTGAAAACTTCCATTTTTGACGAAGTAGAACCTGAACCAACCGTGGAATCTATTGAAAACGCTGCAAAGAGCCTGGAAAAAACTGGAGGCATTGACCTTCTGATTGCTGTGGGAGGTGGAAGCGTCATGGATACAGCAAAATGCGTGAATGTGGTAGCTATGAATGGTGGGTCCATACTAGATTATGAAGACGATATAAAAAACCCCAGACCCATTCGGAAACTTCTTCCCCTCATTGCTGTGCCGACAACAGCGGGCACAGGGAGTGAAGCTTCAATATGGGCGGTGTTTACAGATACAAAAAGAAAGTTGAAGACTAGTACTTCAGACCCCAAATTAATTGCAGACATTGCTATACTCGATCCAAACATGACCCAAACCATGCCGCCAACTTTAACAGCAGCCACGGGAATGGACGCGCTCACTCATGCAATAGAAGCTTACGTTTGCATTTATGCAAATCCAATAACTGATGCTTTTTCTGTTCAAGCGATAAAGCTCATTGCTGAAAATTTGAGAACCGCTGTAGAAGATGGCGAAAACATGGAAGCAAGAGCAAACATGATTTTAGCGAGCTTCATGGCTGGATCAGCCTTCTCAAACTCATCTCTAGGAATAGTTCACACGATGGCAGAAGCTTTGGGAGGATTTTACAGAATATCCCATGGCATAACAAACACTCTGATACTACCACACGTTATGGAATTTAACTTGAGTGCCAATGTGGAGAAATTTACGAAAATAGCAGAGTTCATGGGAGCGAATGTAGCAGGTTTAGATGTAAATAAAGCTTCAAAAAAGTCGGTGTCAGCTGTAAAAGTTTTGTCAAGAGACATAGGATTGCATCAAACACTGAGAGAAGTTGGCGTAAAAAGGGAGGATTTTCCTGCACTAGTGGACATAACTTTCAAATGGGCAAATGAATCTGGAAATCCCCGAGAGGTTTCAAAAAAACAGTTGAGAGAGTTGTATGAAAAAGCCTATTAAAACATCCTCATCCTAATTGTTTAGGCCGATAGGTTTCTACATCTTTTTCAATACTTCCCAAAGCTTGTCGCCTACGTAATGAATGTTTTTCACGATTTTTCCGCGTTTCATTTTTCTCATGGCATGTGAATCGAATAGGGCAACGCCTATTGCCAACGGTTTGCCGTGTCGCTCATCTACAATGAGAACAAAATCGTTTGTGTTGAAATTTCCATTGATCTGAACGACGCCGGGAACCATCAAGTCTGCACCGTTGCAAACATGCGGAACAGCGCCCATATCCACCACTATCTTGGGAAGAAGGGAGGAAACCTCATTAAAGATGAGGGTAGGTAAAATATTTTCATCAATTCTCGCAAACAAGGGTTTTCTGTTGACAAGGAGGATTTCAGCAACTTGCGTCTCAGCCAACTCGATGTGTGGTTTAGGCCCAAACAGCTGTTCAGTGTCTACCTTAAACTTTTGGGAAAGTTCGAGGAGAAGTTGTCGTGCCGCTTTTTCTTTTAGAAAATATCGCTTAACAGCCGTTTCAGACACCGCCATATAATCCTTCAATGCAATAAGCTTAAATTATGCGCGTCGGCACCTATAAAAGTACGGAGATAAAAAAAACCAAGCGAGGGAGCAGCATATGAGCGAGATGACAACTCAAATTCTGGAGGAAAGCCTTGGAAAAACCGTTCTTGTGCGACTAAGAGGTGGAAAGAGTTTGCGAGGAAAACTGAAAGGTTTTGATCAGCACCTTAATTTGGTGCTGGAAGAAACAGAAGACACAACGAACGCAGATAACGTGAAAAAATTGGGAGTCATCATCGTTCGTGGTGATAACGTCATCCTTATTTCTCCGCCCCCTAGGTGAAATCTTTTTGGGAACGAGTAAGGGAACTTCGTCTTTTGGAAAGCGTATGAGGAGAACGCTTCACATCCATTGCAGACGATGTGGCAGAAGGGCGTACCATGTTAGGAAAAAACAGTGCACAGCTTGCGGCTATGGGGCGTCTACAAAAATCAGAAGGTATTCATGGCAAACTAAGACTCTGAACAGAGAGAGGCTTCTTTAGTTCTTGCTAAATGGCCATACGCAAATAAAGGTGATTAGAGCTGACAAGTTTAAGTATTCCATAAATGTACACTCAATGGGATGCGTATGTCAAAAATAATGGTTTTAGGCGTCGGGGCTCAAGGAACAGCTACCATAATGCATCTAGCCGAAGATCCAGCAGTGTCTGAACTGAGGCTTGCCGACATAAATTTAGAGAGAGCCAAAGAAACTGCAAAGAAGATTGCAAGCGATAAGATTTCAGTTCAGCGCGTCGACGCATTTAAACCCGATGAGTTATTGAAAGCCGCGAAAGGAGTAGATGTCGTAGTAAATATCGTAGCAGCTTCCAAGGTTATCCATGGTAAGTATACGTCTCCAACATTAAACGTGATGGACGCGGCTTTTAAGAACGGAGCACACTACATAGACGTTGCAACAGCATCTCGCAACGAAGAAGAACAGATGCTAAAGCTTAGCGACAAATGGAAAGACGCTGGGCTAACCGCCATATTTGACTTAGGAAAAACTCCAGGCATCACAAACGTGCTTGCAAGATACGCTGCCGATAGACTTGATAAGGTGAATAAGATACGTGTAAAAACGTCTCTAGACGTTATTAGCAAAGAATTTCTCCTAATGTGGTGGCCACGCTATGCAGTGATGGGGTGGATGGGGCCTGGATTAGTATATGAAGATGGCAAGTTCAGTGAGGTTCCTCCCCTTAGCGGAGAGGAAATATACGAGTTTCCTGGTGACCCCCTCGGACCCTGCCCCACTTACTTCGCTGATCACGAAGAAGTTTGGACACTTCCGCGCTTCATTAAGGGCGTAAGGTACGTGGAATTCAAGCACGGTTCTCATAGAGCCCCTATTTTCAAAACTTTAGCAAAACTGTTTGGAAGCGATGAACCGATAAAGGTTAAGAATGTTGAAGTGGCTCCAATAGATGTTCTTCTAGCAGTTATTCCACCACCAGCAGAGTTACCTGAGAAAATTAAAGCTGGTGAGGTGGAGGACGCGTACTCTTGTTGCGTAGTAGATGTTGAAGGTGAGAAGGCAGGCGTGGAAACCCACTATACGCTTAGTTGTCCTATAGATCTTCGTCAAACGAAAGAAATATTGCCAGGTGGAACTCCTGAGTCTATTCTGGTAGGGACGCCTCCAGCAGTCGGAGCTACAATGTTGGTGAAGGGAGAAATAAAAGTTAAAGGAGTTATTCCTCCAGAGTGTTTGGATCCTGACTCGTTTCTAACCAACTTAGCCAAGAAAGGCGTAATAGTACATGGAGAAGTGAAAAGATACCCTATCCTAACATGAGGACATTAAGGTGTTGTAACTGAAGCAATAAAGCGGAGATATCTCTCTACTCCCCAGTAAACCCCTTTTTTCCTGAAAAGATTGCGCGTGCAAAAACTTAAGTTGTGATAACCGTATTTCTGGATGAACATTTGGAGGAATAATGCTTGGCGAAGTTTAATGGAAAAGTTGCTCTTATCACTGGAGGAACTCGAGGAATCGGCTATGCAACAGCCTTACTGTTTTGTGAGGAAGGAGCAAAAGTTGCGATTATCGGAAGGTCCGAAAAGCATGGAAGGGAAGCAATCGGCAAATTGAAGATAGAGGGGTCCAAGGATGTGGTTTTCATTCAAGGCGATGTCTCCAAATCAGCTGACGCTGAGAGGATGATTCAGGCCACGATAAGACAGTTCGGACAACTAGACATCCTAGTTAACAACGCAGGAATTTATATCGAGGGAACTGCGGAAACGGCATCTGAAGCCGATTGGGACAGCGTTATCGACGTGAACCTAAAAGGAACTTTCTTGTGCTCCAAATTTGCTTTGCCTTATCTGAAGAAAACTAATGGAGTCATAGTGAATGTCGCCTCATGTGACGGCTTGGTGGCTGAACAAGAAAGCGTAGCATATTGCGCCTCCAAAGGAGGCGTTGTCTTGTTAACTAAAGCTATGGCTCTTGACCACGCTAAAGAGGGAATCCGAGTGAACTGTGTCTGTCCTGGAGCCATCATGACCTCTATGCTCGAACAAGATGCACCTAAAAGCGGGCCGGCTAGAGAGAAGTATTTCAAAGAAATGGTGGAGAGTCATCCAATGGGAAGAATAGGAAAGCCAGGAGAGGTTGCAAAAGCCGTGCTATTCCTTGCATCCAACGATTCTTCATTCGTAACCGGAACAGCACTATCCGTTGACGGCGGATACGTCGCCCAGTAATGTGGAGTTACATGTGCGTGCAAATGCTAAATTGCGCATGTGCGCTATTTTAAAACTTGTTGTAATGCACTATTGTTTCAAGGCTTTTTTTGCGGGGTGGACTCGGCTTTTCCGCTGGATAACCAAATGAGACAAGGGCAACAACTTTGAGGTTTTCCGGGATGCCCAACAACTCTTTCACTTCTTCTTCCTTAAAATCTCCTATCCAGCATGATCCTATTCCTTGTGTCTCAGCCGCTATAACCATGTTTTCTAATGCTATCGTTACATCTATGGTTGACCATTCATTGTCTGTATATCCGCAGCCGACTATTGTAACTGCGGAATCCTTTATGAAACGGTTCCATATACCCGTTGAAAGTTTCTCCTTAATTTTTGGTTCGGTGACTACGACGAAGTGCCAAGGTTGCGCGTTGTCTGCAGAAGGAGCCAACCTCCCTGCTTCCAGAATGTTCTTCAATACGTCATCTGGAATCTGTTCACTCCTGTAACGTCTAATGCTTCTTCTCTTAAAAATCACTTCTAAAAGAGACATTTCATTTCAATCCTCCTAACGTAATTCTTAATAAGTTTTGTTTTTTCGTGTAGTTGGGTTACATTTAAATACATCTTAACCACATGGTTACACGGTGAGCGATGGCGAATATTAACAGTTTCGATTATTGGATGGAGCAGCTGGCGAACCGAAGCAAAAGCACCAAGGAACACTATGCTCTTTATTTCAACAAGTTTGCGAAGTACATGGGCAAGTCCGCAAATGAGCTTATTGAGATGCAGAAGGAAGCTGAGAAGCACACTGGCGACCGGCGAGAAAACAGAGTGTTAGAAGGAAAGGTTAAAGGTTTCATGAAGCATTTAGAGGATAAACCATACTCGATAGCTACGCGTAAGATGGCTTACGCTGCGGTGCTCAGTTTTTTCGAATGTAACTCGTATCCTTTAGATATGCATCCTCACGATAGACCCAGTGGTGAAAGCAGAGGAAGCCGAATACCTGAGAAACAGGAAATTGTTAAAATGTTGAACGCTGCGAAGAGTCGCACGTACCGAGCTACTATTTTTTTCCTTAAAGATAGTGGGCTAAGAGTCAGCGTCTTAGTGAGGTTGCGGTGGGCAGATTTTGAAGAATTTGGTGAGGGGTTTTGGGGTTGGAAAGTTTTAACGCGGAAGAGGAAGGTTCAAGCCACACCTTTCGTGGGACCAGAAACCACGGAAGCGTTGAAGCTGCTGGAACGGAAGGATGAAAGAGTTTTCCCAATTGCTCGAACTACTCTCAGTAACGCTATTAGCCAGATCGTGCAAATGGCTGGTTTAAAAGATGTTAGCGCACACGGCCTCCGAAAATTCTTTAACGTTGAACTTCAAGCAGCCCGAATCCCTAAAGAGTGGAGATATCAGTTTATGGGAAAAAAAGTTGGGGCCTACGATGAAAATAGACTCTCTAAACTATTCAACGCTTACAGAGAGGCCTATGACAATTTGAGAGTTTACGGAGCTGGCGTGAACGCGGAAGTTGAGAAACTGAAGAAAAGCTTGGAAGAATTGAGAGCGGAAAACCAAGAGTTAAGACAACAGTTGAATGAACATACTCTAAGTAGCGATGAAGCTAAGGATTTGTTAGAACGGATTAAGAAGCTGGAGAAATTAGCGGAGCAAACCTAACCATTTTTTTGTAGGACCTAAAAATGCGAGAGCATATCTGGAAGAAAACGGCGCACGTGGAACCTCACGAGTACATTATGGTCGCAGATGATCCACAGCTTGCAGCGGACATAAACGCTTCAGAGATCAAGGAGGAGTTCAGAGGCGTGAAGTGGCGCTATCTTTACCGGGACAGTTACAAACACTGGATCGCTTATCCCTGTATCAACCGCGTAAAAGCCCAAACTAAATAGGGTAGACGAAGGACGCAAAAAACCTCATTGTTCTGTTTCTCTAGCAACATCTCTGAGCAGACATGTCTACTTTGTTCTGTTTCAATAGCAAAAGGCAGTAAATCAGATATGAGGTCTTTAAGGTAAAAAAACGCAGTTGCCCTCTCTATGTTTCCCATTCTTTATCTATAGAAGATTGTTTCACAAAGCATAAATGTTGATTATA
>DAOVGL010000016.1 GCA_030672415.1 Candidatus Bathyarchaeota archaeon | reverse complement strand
CGAAAACGCTACTTCTGAGACTTTCGTAGTTTTATTTACTGTTCCCGCAGAAGGACGAGGAGTAGCATGGGCTTCAAGCACATCTGTTAAAGTTGAATATGCATGGGGCGACGAATCAGCCCATGAGATTGGATACATCGCTATCCCCATCGAATTACCTGTTACCCAAAGCCCAAATCTGACTCCAATACTCTACTTAATGGGTATCGACACTATACTACTCATCTTAGTTATCATAGGACTGTTCCTTGTCTGGATGAGAAAACCAACTTCAGCGCTACCTGCGCCTGCAACAGGATAATCTTCAGACACCCCGCTCTCTCTTTTTTAACTCAACTGCTTCTAGAACAAGACTCACTCCGTTGAGCTTAAGTAGTAGAGTTATAAACAACACTATGGCTACATTGAAACTTGGAGGTGAATTGCTCTCGCCAAAATTCTGGTCACCTCAGCGTGGCCCTACATCAATTACGTACCCCATCTGGGCAATATCGTAGGCTCTATCCTATCCGCAGACGTTGTCGCTCGATACTACCGACTGAAGGGAGACCAAGTCGTTTTTATAAGCGGATCTGACGAGCATGGAACCCCCATTGAGGTTGAAGCCGTGCGGCTGGGAATTCCGCCCAAAAAACTCACTGATAAAAACCATGAAAAAGTTGTAGATTTGCTCAAAAAGTGGAACATTTCCTTCGACAACTACACTCGAACTGAAAGCCCAGTTCACAAAGAGTTTGTTCAAAATCATTTTCTCAAAATTCAAAATAACGGTTACATTTTCACCAAAGAAACTGAGTTGCTTCGCTGTCCAAAATGCGACCGCTTCCTACCTGACAGATTCGTAGAGGGAATATGCCCCCACTGCAGCTCTGAGAGAGCACGTGGAGACCAGTGCGAGGAGTGTGGGCGTCTCCTAGAAACCACTAAGCTCATCCAACCTCACTGCACCATTTGCCAGACTACTCCCATTATAGAAAAGGTAACCCATTGGTACTTCGACTTGCCGAGCTTCACTAAACAGCTTCAGGAGTACATTAAAAATAACAAACAGCTACCCGAGAACGCCCGAAACTTTAGTTTAAACTTTCTAAAAGAGGGACTGAAACCTAGAGCGGTTACTAGGGACAACAAGTGGGGCATCCCCTCTCCATTCCCCGGTTCGGAAGACAAAACCCTGTATGTGTGGGTTGAAGCAGTTTTAGGATACGTTTCTGCTACAATTGAGTACTTCCAGAAGCAGGGAGAAAAGAAAAAGTGGAGAGAATATTGGTTCGACAAAGATGCAAAAACGCTTTATTTCATAGGGAAAGACAACATCCCCTTCCACACAATTATATTTCCAGCCCTGCTCTTAGCGGTTCGAGAGGGCTATGCCCTACCGTGGAACGTTGCCTCCACCGAATTCTTGCAGTTCGAGGGTCAAAAGTTTTCCAAGAGCCGAAGAATCGGCGTGTGGATTGACGAGGCGCTGCAACTCTTTCCAGTCGACTACTGGAGATACACCCTTATATCCATTCGACCCGAAACAAAGGACACTAATTTCTCATGGAAAGTCTTCATTGAAAAGGTGAACTCCGACCTTAACGACACTCTAGGCAACTTCATTCATCGAACATTGTCCTTCATAAACCGAAGCTTTGACAGTGCCGTGCCCAAACCCCGCAAACTTGATGAGCGCGACAAACGCACTCTGCAATCAGTGAAAAAAAGAACGGCAAAAATCGCTCAAAATCTTGAGGAGTTTAAACTGCGAGCAGCCTTACGCGTTGTTATGCGTTTCAGCCACCTCGGAAATAAGTACCTCAACGAGAAAGAACCATGGAACACCCTTAAAACCAATCCGCAAGCATCTGCCAACGCTCTATATGTGGCTGTTCAATTTGTTAAAGCCCTTGCTATAACTCTTGAGCCTTTCATTCCTCTGACAGCTGAGAAGCTTTGGAGGCTCCTTAACCTGTCAGGCAAAGTTCATGAGCAAGCATGGAGCGAAGCAGCAATCCCTCTCCAGCCAGGTCACAAAATAAGTAAGGCTGAGCCTCTTTTCCACAAGATCGAGGCTACTGAAGAAGAACTACCAGCTATGTTAGAAAAGGCGAGATTGAACGCAAGAAAGTGAACAGTTTGCCCCTTAAAATTGACCTTCACGTTCACACCTGCTACTCATGGGACAGCGCTACGACCCTTAAGGAAGTAGTTGTTTACGCTAAGAAGCGAGGTTTAGACGGAGTCGCCATCACTGACCATGACTCCGTTAAGGGAGCACTTAAACTCGCCAAAAAGCGCAATTTCTTAATAATACCTGGCATCGAAGTTTCCACTAAGCGAGGTCACGTTCTCGCCCTCAACGTAACCATCCCCATACCTCCGAAGTTAAGCCCTTTCGAAACAATTCAAACAATCCATGACGTTGGTGGAATAGCAGTGGCCGCTCATCCCACCACCGTCTATAAGGGAGGACTGAGAAGACAGATAACTTCAAACTTTGATGCCATCGAGGTGATCAACTCATCGTCTTTTCCGTTCTTTCTTTCAACCTGCTTAGGTCGGAGACTTGCTGTTCGCCTTAACCTTCCGCAAACTGCTGGAAGTGATTCACATTATCCATCTGATATTGGAACTGCTTACACCATTATCGATGCCAATTCGGAGGTCGATGAAGTTATCCAAGCTATAAAGAGAGGGGCAACTGTTCCATTTGGAAAACCGATTCCGTGGAAGGCTAGATTTAGGAATGCGGTGTCAACCTAGAAAAAGAGGAACGTGTAAAAAGGCCTATTCAAAATCTTCGATTTGATCTAGGCCTAAATCAATCGGCAAAGATTCCTCCGGTTCTGAACAAGGATCTATATCGAAAAGTTGTGGTTCCATTATTCCAAACCCGCTTAATAGTTGTGGCGAGTTAACTCCAGTCATTACAAGCGTTACTCTCAACATGCCCGCTAGGCTAGGGTTTACTCTGGCGCCCCAGATCACAGAGACATTGTTGTGCATCGTTTCTGTAACGATTTCTCCAACTCGGTTTGCCTCTTCAATTGTCATCTGATCGTCACCTGAAACGTGGATTAACGCTCCTGTGGCTCCAGCGTAGTCCACGTCAAGTAGTGGACTCTTTAATGCGTTTTGAACTGCTTCTTCTGCTCTGTTGGGGGCATCTGACTCTCCGACGCCAACCACTGCTACTCCACCCTTTCCCACGATGGTCTTGAAGTCTGCAAAGTCTAGATTAATCAAGCTCGGAGCTGAGATGGTTTCCACGACTCCCTTTATCATGTTTGCCAACACTTGATCCGCTACTTTAAATGCTTCATTTAACGGAAGCTGAGGCACGAAATCCAAAAGCTTGTTGTTGTCGATAACCACGATGGTGTCGCATTCCCTTTTCATATCGTTTAATCCTTTAATTGCACACTCAACTCGCCCCTTCTCAATCCTGAAAGGCATTGTAACAACTCCGACCACTATTGCCCCGCTGCGGCGGGCAATCTCCGCCACCACGGGAGCTGCGCCTGTTCCAGTTCCTCCACCTAACCCGGTTGTGATAAACGCTATGTCTATATCGGTGAGGATGCTTTTCAGCTTCTTCCTTGACTCCTTAATTGCAGCTCTGCCAACCTCTGGATTTCCGTCTGCTCCTAAACCACGTGTGGTTTTTTCTCCAATCAGCACTTTATGGGTTGCATGGGTAGTGTTGAGATGTTGTATATCCGTGTTGACAGCTACGCATTCGGCGCCATCAACACCCATCTCTGTCAGTCGACTTATGGTGTTGTTTCCCGCGCCTCCAACTCCTAACACCATAATGCGGCGTTGTTCCGGCTCTTGGAACCCATCATGAGCTGTTTTGTTCCACGTAAATTGTAGAGCTCTGTTGATCGGCTTGGTCACTGTTTATCCTCTCCCACACCTCCACGCTGAGAAGGTCTCTTATTGCCACTCGAATGGCTTCTGCTCTGTTTGGGTAATAACGCTCGTTTATTAGTTGGTCTAATGCCTTAAGGTACGGCTCAGGGACGTATAGTGTGATTAGTTTCATGTGTTCCCCTCCTGTAAGATTTCTGTGAGATGATAAGAACATCAATGGGAATTATATTCCTATATGTTAAGATTAAAATATGTTACAAATAAGAAGAACCATTTACTTATAAAGATATTTATTTTCCCATTTAAACCATTACGACTTTATGTAAAATAAAAACATTTCACAACCTTTATGTTTTTCTGATACGATTAAAACCGTAGCACTTTCATATGCCAGTTAATTCTGATCTTATGAATAATGTGCTGTAAATAAGTGGGCGAAACTGATGACAGAAAAGTCTAGACGAGTGTACGTTAAGAGCTTTGGGTGTCCAACCAATCTAGCAGATGGAGAACTCATGGCTGGTTGTCTATCAGAAGCTGGCTATAACATCGTGAAACGAATTGAAGATGCTGACTTTATTGTCTACAACACCTGTGCAGTGAAGACACCCACCGAAAATCGAATGATTGAAATTTTAAGAAAGGCTCCAAGCGATAAGAGGCTCATCGTAACCGGTTGTTTGCCTTTAATAAATTTTGAAAGAATAAACACTGAAGTAAAATTTGACGGAGTGTTAGGACCCGCCGCAGGCTCTAAGATCCTCAAAGTTGTGCACAAAGTAGGGCGTGGAGAGAGAGTTATTCTAATGGAAAAGAATCTTAAACCGAGCCTGAGTCTTCCAAAAATTCCAACAAACAGAGTTGTAGGGATTATACCGATCAACTACGGTTGTTTAGGTTCGTGCTCATACTGTTGCGTGCTCTTCGCCAGAGGACGTTTGAGAAGCCATCAGATCGACGCGGTGGTTGAAAGGGTTAAACGCGATTTGACTTCGGGCGTTAAGGAGATTTGGTTTACCTCTCAAGACACCGCTTGTTATGGAAAAGACATTGGAGTGAGCCTAGCAGATTTGCTGATGGAAGCTTGCAAAGTTGAAGGAGAATTTTTCGTTCGTGTTGGGATGATGACTCCTAACTATACGCTGGAAATATTAGATGATTTGATTCAAGCTTACAAAAACGAGAAAGTTTTCAAGTTTTTGCACTTGCCAGTTCAAAGCGGAGACCATGAGGTTTTGAGACGTATGAACCGCCTCTATGCTGTGGAAGACTTTAGAAAGATCATACATTCTTTCAGAAAAGAAATCCCAGAAATAACTATAGCCACAGACGTTATCTGCGGTTTTCCAGGTGAAAGTCAAGAAGCTTTCGAAAGGACTATACAGCTTATTAAAGAGATTCAGCCCGATGTCGTTAACATCTCCAAGTTTTTCCCAAGACCAAACACGCCAGCGGGGAAAATGAAGCCGTTTGTTCATCCTAGGGAAGTGAAGAAGAGAAGCAAAAGGCTGGCTGAACTTTCGAAGAAAATATCGTATGAGAGAAACAAAGGTTGGATGAACTGGGAGGGGAAACTACTCATTGATGAAGAAGGGAAGAAGCCTTCCTCTTGGATAGGGAGAAACCTTGCTTATAAGCCGATGGTGATAAGGACTGACGAATTTTTGCTCGGAAAATTTTTGAATGTTCACGTGGTGGACGTGTTTCCAACGTATTTGAAAGCTGAAATCATGCGATGATGGTTTGGTGTTCTTGCTGTTGCGCCATTTTCCAATCTTCAGGTTTCTCAACAATCAACTCAGCATAAAAAACGAGTTGAGAGTGTTTAGCCTCCACCTACTGGAGGGATGATCGCAACACGGTCTCCTTCCTTCAACTTTGTCTTGAAGCCTTCAAGTGTTGTTATGCTTCTTCCATTTACTAGAAACTGCAGATAACTTTGCACGTTTCCCCTTTTATCATATATGTAGCCTATGAATTTGCGACCATGTTTTTTCGAGAGCTGCTCCAACAGTTCACCAACTGTGAAGTCACTTGAGAATTTGATTTCTTCTTCTCTTTTATCCGTTATTTCCCGCAATGTAGTGAAGAACTTTACTGTCACCTTCATTTTACAGATTCCTCACGTTAACCCCGTTTCAAAATCCACTATTTTTTTCCATTTCAGCTCTAAAAGATAGGGCGCGTTCATCCTAATAAATTGTAGGCTATACGAGGTTTTTGACAGGTTTTCTTTCAATAATAACATTAACCCCACAATCAACTCCATGTTCTCATGAATATAGGACATTTCTCCTTAAATTATTAATGCAACTTCAAATGATATGAGCTGTGGGATACATAGCCTAAACTAGGAGGAAAAAGAGCGTGAAATTTTCCATATCAAATTTCATTATGGCTTTGATTGGAGGCGCATTGTTCTTATTGCTAATTTATGCGTTGAAACTTTATCCAGATGAAGAGTTGCTAACTTTCGGGGCTCCCTTGCTAATCTTCTTTGCTTTCGCTGTTGGTTTTAAACAGCAGAAAAAATAGGAATCTTCCTAACAACCCAACACCCACTCTTTCTTTTTTCAAATGTGACCAAATGCGGAAAAGTTATAGCGTCGCATAAGTTTATAAGCAATTTTACGGTAGAAGCATTCTAGGATTAGTGTTATGACGAAACTAGTTCGTTCTGTGAATCGGAGGTGTAGTTTAGATGTCGTATGGAAGGAGATAACCAAGAGAAATGCACAAAGCAGTCTGTGCTGATTGCAAGCAAGAGTGTGAAGTGCCATTCAAACCTGACCCAAGTAAGCCAGTTTACTGCCGAGAATGTTGGGCAAAAAGAAGACCACCAAGAAGAAGTAGATATTAAGCTCACAAGCTAACATCTATTCTCAGTACACAAACCTCTTTTCTTTTTTTAAATATGAAGAAGTGACAGTTTGTCAAAATCAAGTCTCAATGTCTTCATCGAATACAAATTTCAAGCAAGATGACGTAAACACTACTCAACTATTCTCTTTCCTGTATTGTTGTTTGATTTTTAAAATAAGAATTAACAAATTATAAGTTAGGTTCTTAGTTAAGATTCTGAAAGGATATATGACTGAATCAAATATACTAGAAATGGGTTTGCTG
>DAOVGL010000008.1 GCA_030672415.1 Candidatus Bathyarchaeota archaeon | reverse complement strand
TTTCCCATGGCTTCGCCGTTAGGTTCTCTTGATACTTCATTTCACGTAGTTGATCTGGTGTTAAGCCGGTAGCCTTCACGAAACCTTCGAAAAAGAACAAATATTTATCATGCGTTGATTTAGAGCGATTCGCTAAAGTTGCCTTCCAAACTTTTATACTCATCTTGTTTTCCTGAATATAAGTTCCATACACCATTATTTAAAACTTATGTTCTAGACTATCAGTATTTTAAGTTACTGAGAAGAGTGTCACTTCAGCCGTTAAAGATTTGGGAACACATGATCACTTATTAGCGAAACAACGGCTAAATGAACCAGCGAGATCGAGGCTTTTCCTTTGTTTTCTCTTCTATTGGAGTAATGCTCAAGCCAAAAGACTCAAGTATTTTACGAGTTGCCTCCGCAGCCACATCCAGCTTACTCAAGTTCACTTTCAAACGTAACATTTTGCAAACAGCCTTTAAAATTTCACGTGCAGCCGTTGCATCTGGATATAGACCAGGAGTTTCGGCTAGAAGACAAAACCCGCTCATATCCTGCAGCTTGCCCAGTCCCACAAGAAGCCCTGCCACACCAAAAATGTGTCCATTAATAATTTTGGCGCCGAGATTTAAGGCTTCACGCAAACTTTCCGCGTCAGAGGCTGCGCAGTACAGCTTCGGGGTTTCAATTCTTTTTCCGTATTTTAAGCCACCAAGTGTTATTATTTGGCTACATCCCAGTTTTTTTGTGATCTCTAAGACGCGTCCACATAGTTCATACTGTCCTATTGTGGTCAATGCCTGCGTGTTACCATAGAGTATGATAAGGTCGCGTTCTTTCCCCCTCCCTTTATGGTAGTAAAGCTCGTTGAGTGGAAACCGTGTCTTACCATTTTCGGTGGATATGGTAAAATCTTGAAAGGATGATGAATGGATTTCTGCAAACATTTTTGCCTTTAACTCCTTGATGAGATGCAGTGCAGCGATGTTTGCAACAAATCCTATGCCGGGCAATCCTTCAATTAAGACTGGGGTGTTTAGAACAGGTTTTTCATGTGTTAGAGTAGTACAAACCACGCTTCGATCTCTCCTTTCCAACAGCATAATTAAGAGATATTCAGTAATATAAGATGATTTGGCGGTTACGGTTCATGTCCTTTGAAATACGCGACAGAGATTTGCTTGCGAGGATAGGTAGACTTGAAACTAAAGGAGGGATAATTGAAACTCCTCTCCTTCTGCCTGTCATAAACCCCATGGTTCAGCTGATCACTCCTAAAACCATACAGGAAACTTTTGATTGTAAAGCGCTTATAACAAATGCCTACATCGTGAAGAAACACTTCGAAGATGAAACTGTTAGAAAAGGGATACATGACTTTTTAGATTTTAAAGGCGTAATTATGACTGATTCTGGAGCCTACCAAATTCTTGTTTATGGAAACGTAGAAGTTGCTTCTGAAGAAATTGTGCGATACCAAGAGGAAATCAATACGGACATTGCTACCATATTGGATGTGCCAACTGGATGGATAGCTTCCAAACAACACACACAATATACGGTAGATAAAACCCTCAGTAGAGCAAAGGAGCTAGCAAAAATCAAGACGCGTGAAGACATCATCTGGGTTGGACCAGTTCAAGGAGGACGATACCTAGACCTTGTTGCCCAATCAGCAAGGGAAATGGGAAAACTGCCTTTTCAAATCCACGCTTTAGGAAGTCCAACACCAGTTATGGAACAATATCTCTTCGATATCCTTGTTGACATGATCATAACGGCGAAAAAGAACCTGCCGCCAGAGCGACCACTCCACCTTTTTGGAGCGGGGCATCCATTTATGTTTGCGTTGGCAGTAGCATTGGGGTGTGACTTGTTTGATTCCGCTGCTTACGCCATTTATGCTCGAAAGGAGCGTTACATGACAGAGTACGGAACCACTAGAATCAATGAACTCGAGTATTTTCCATGCTCATGCCCAGTTTGCAACAAGAACGATCCGCAAAGTATGCGGGCGCTACCAAAGGTTGAAAGGCAAAAAATGCTTGCTCAACATAACCTTCACGCGAGTTTTTCCGAACTGAAACGAATAAAGCAGGCGATAATCAAAGGGCGCCTCTGGGAACATTTAGAGTTGAGGGCACATGGGCATCCAGCTATACTTCAAGCCTTAAAAAACTTGAAGAAACATAGCGAATATTTAGAGACGCAGAGTCCTGTGACAAAGAGTAAAGGTCTCTTCTTCTTCAGTTCCATTGGGCTGAGTAGACCTGAAGTTGTTCGTCACAGAGAGAGACTTTTTGAAAGATATTCGCCGCCAAAGGAGACGAAAATCCTCGTTTTGTTGCCTCAAACTCAAATGAAACCTTTTCATAAATCTAGAGAACATAGAAGAGCCTTGAAAGCCATTCAGCAAAGACTAGGCGATAAGATCGGTGAGGTTCACATATGCACGTACGCGGCGCCCTTTGGGGTGACACCTCAAGAACTTGATGAGGTTTATCCTCTTTCTCAATACGAAATTGCAACTCCGTTCGACGCTGAGACAATAGAGTATACAGCGAAACAAGTTTCAAACTATATCGCAAACACAAACTACAGGGGAGTAGTTTTGCTTGAAGACCTTGAGACATGGAAGGGAAAAATCGCAAGGGCTTGCAAAAAAGCTTGCGATAAAAAGAAAGTTTACTTTAAGGCGCTATCTGTGGAAAACCCTTGGAATAAGAATGCTCTAGATGATCTTGCAATAATAGTGGAAAAATTGTTTCGATGAATAGAAAGGAAAGTGTGTGCAAAAACAAAAAAAGAGAGGTTGCGCCGAAGGGATATGATAAATCTATAATTGAATCCTAGAACTAAAAAGAAGCAATATTGGGTTATATTCTACTTTCTGAAATAACGTTTATCTCAATTATTAAAATTCTGTGATGTAGAGAGGGGCTGTGATTGGAACAAACAATGAGTCAAAAAACGTTCAATGAAGTTAAAAACGCATTGAAGAAGACTCTTCATACTCTAATTGATCTTGATTTCGAAGATGGCAAACTTGACGAAGCAATTAAAAGGTTCTTGGATGCTGAAAAAATGCAGATAAACTTAACATTTCATCTTCATCCAAACGATGTTATCTTCGTTAGAAACTTGGCAAACGACAAAGTTCCTAAAAAAATATTAGAGAGAGTTAAAAAGCTGAGACACAACCTAAGTATGTAATATAATTTCCATTTCTACTCATCTTTTCTTTTATCATTTAATTCATTATTAAAGAGAACGAATACAAGTTTATGCATTTTTTTTATTTCAAATGATAACAAAGATTAAATAATTGATGAGCGGTTGTTACTCTAAGAATTCAACGAAAAGTTTTCCCGCTAGTAAGAAGATAAAAAACCTAGAAGGAGGTAAAGGAGAAGTTGACGAGTTTAGGAAAAGGTCGGTTATTCAGAAGAAAAGATGGCAAATACTTGATATATCTACCTAAAGATCTGGCTGAAGACTCAATGTTTCCCTTCAAGACAGAAACATCAGTGAGAGTTAAGGTGTCTTT
>DAOVGL010000034.1 GCA_030672415.1 Candidatus Bathyarchaeota archaeon | reverse complement strand
CCGTGGTGAATAGACACTGGGAAGTTGATGTCCCAAACCTTGAATCGACTCGCTAAAACCTCTGATGCGGAGCGGGTGTTGGTGAAAAGAAGAACCGACTTTTGCTTTTCGATAAAGTGTCGAATAATGCGAAGTCGAGCAGCAACCTCAGAGTGAGTGAAGAGCGCTGAAGCAAGCTTAACGTCCTCAGAACTAGGTTGAGGAAAAATAATCTCTAACTCCATAAGTCTTGCCACAGGTACCCTTACGATCTCCACGTCTCGTTTATTGCCCACTAAAAACTGGGCTACTTTCTCGGGACTACCGATTGTTGCTGACAAACCTATCATCTGAAAATCTCTGCCCGTAACCCATCGTAACCTCTCTAGAGCCAGCGACAACTGGCTTCCCCGTTTGCTGTCAGCCATCTCGTGAACCTCGTCGACGATCACCCACCTGACTTCTTGAAGGTGTCGACGCATCAATCTGCCGGGTAATATGGCTTGCAAGGTTTCAGGCGTGGTGATCAACATGTCAGGTGGGCTTTGAGCCTGTCTTGTTCGCTCATTAGTAGGGGTATCACCGTGCCTCACAGCCAACTTCACATCTAGATAGTTACACCACCATTCGAGACGTTCTAGCATATCTCGGTTCAAAGCTTTTAGAGGAGTTATATAGAGAATTTTTATTCCACGCGGTCTATCAGGCGTACGAATGAGCATGTTTAGAACGGGAAGAGCCGCTGCCTCAGTTTTTCCGGTAGCGGTTGGGGATATGAGCAGAACATTCTTTCCCGCAAGGATTTTGGGGATAGTTTTTTCCTGAGGCTCAGTTGGCGAATCGAACCCCTTCTGCTCGATCAACCTCCGAATGGGTTTAACGAACATCTCGAAAGCATTTTTTGGAGATTCCACCATGCACCAACTGCCCGAAGCCAAGAAATACTGTAGAAGCGTGTGTAAAAGCATTTTGGAAAGCAGAAACGGTATGTTAAGGCGTGTCCGCGTTCCTAATAGACCCCTTCTATTCACCGCCCATTCACTATCTGATTCACATCATTCGCCCTTATGTTTCGCTCATAAAACTAACAAAAATTATCATAAAAATGTTTAAATTTACATTTTTCCCATTAGAATGAATGGAAAGTTTTTTATTTGAAATCGTTTAAACCCTGGTTATGATAATGGAGGAAAATGTATGGCTAAATGTAAGAAATGCGGCGGAGAAGTTGCATCGCCAAGAAAAACATGGAAGATGGCTGGTCGCCCAGACAAAAGCGGTAAGAGAACTGAGCTAAACATAGGTCTTTTCGATTGCCCCAAATGCGGGGCTTTCAGAGTCGTTTTGGGTAAGCGAAAGATTTAGACGCAAACACAGCTAGGCAATCTGTCTGCTAAAGTGGATAAAACAGAATATCCGCCACTCTAGTGGAGAATTGTTGAGGTAGACCTTTAAATCGTGGGAGCCTGTTGCCTGCGGGAAAAGCTTCAGAGGGGTGGTTAGCAAGGCAAATTAGAGGGCGGGAGGCATAGAGGTCTAGCTTGTGTGGGATAGAGGGTTGCGGCGCTGTTAATGTTCTTTACACATCTTCCCTTTTTTTGTATGCTAAAACGGTAAGTTTTTAACATATGATACCCACAAGATTCTTCTTGAAAACGTTGAGGGCTATTAGAAAAGTTGGAGTCAGGTGAGCCAAGTGAAATTGAAGGATATATTTAAGAATGATTATGTGAAGACCGCTCTCCTATTACTCATCATCATAATCAGCGTTTTTGCTTTCTGGTTCGGTTTAAGAGCAGCTTTAGCAACGGAATTCCCGTTGTGTGGAGTCGCCTCTGGAAGCATGATTCCCACCTTACAAGTCGGTGACCTCATTATAGTTCAAGGAGTGCCGAATGCCAGCAACATTGAAGCTGCACCTAACGATGCTTCTGAGCCCAGTGACATTATAGTGTTTTATAACCCTCAAAAAGGATTTCGTGACCCAAACGACCTTATCGTGCATAGGGCCATAAATAAGACTTCTAAAGATGGAAAATTGTATTTCAAAACACAGGGAGACGCAAACCCTGGCCCAGATCGACAGGAGGTTCCAGAAGATTATGTGGTCGGTAAAGTTGTATTTTTCCGGATACCGCTAGTGGGTTTCATTACCTTTTTAATGCGAACTCCAGCCGCAATACTAGTGGTTTTGCCACCACTAATTTTGCTAGTTATAGACTGGATTCCTTTTTTCAAAAAGCAAGATGAATCTTAAACTGGCATTAACGGTAAATTTTTTTCTGTACACAAAACATGCTGATCAAATTGATTTTCGCATCGTATGAAAGTCTTGTTAATTAAAAATGTCAAACTAGGTTTTTCAGTTGAACATCGAAATCCATATTAAACGTGAGGTACTAAAGAGTTTGCCATGCACATACCAAATGTACAAAAGCTTTTCTTGTTTGTGTTAGTTTGTATAATGTTTGCTCCATATGTGGCTTCCTTTTTGGGGTTAAATGCAAGTTCAATCTATCAAGCGGAAATTGTTGCGTTAGTGTCTTGGTACGTAGCAAGCTTAGCCATTCCCGTGATTATGGAAGATTTTGACACGATCTTCGTTCTGTGGTACTTCACTTTTATTTTGGTGGGGGTTGCCACAGTTTCTGATATGGTTTATCATGCGCACCCATCCGCGTACGCGCCCGCCTACTGGTACGACCGGCGTGGCGGACTGTCGTCTAATTTTAGTTCGTACATAAAAACTTGGGTTCTTCTTGTATTGCCGGGATGCGTGTTGTTCCCCGTTATGGCGTTTGCTCGAAGGACATATCGGAAATCGAAAGATATGTCTAGCTAAACATTTCTTGGCTTTCTTGTCCATATAAAGCCAAGTCTTTATAAGAAACTCTGTTCCCATTTGAGGCTTGTGAGAGTGTTTTAGATGCCGAAGGTAAAGGCTTCTATAAATATCGAAAACGTGGTGGCGTCTGCAACGTTAAATCAGAAGGTTGACCTTAATGCTGTGGTGAAAGGTTATCCAGGAGTTGAGTACCGCCCCGAACAGTTTCCAGGTTTGGTTTTCAGGTTAAAGAGACCAAAAACCGCCACTTTAATTTTTAATTCTGGAAAGATGGTTTGCACAGGTGCCAAGTCAGAGAAGGAATCTAGGAGAGCAGTGATGAAAGTTATCAAAGAACTGAAGGGAAGCGGCATAATAATCATCGGGAAACCTGAGCTGAAAATACAAAACATCGTTGCATCAGCAAGCCTGGGGGGAATGATTGACCTTGAAAAATCTGCTTATACACTGAAAAAAACTATGTACGAACCTGAACAGTTTCCGGGACTCATTTACCGGATGCAAGATCCCAAAGTGGTGATTCTTCTGTTTGCAAGTGGAAAGCTGGTTTGCACAGGCGCCAAGCATGAGCAAGATGTTTACGATGCGGTTAGCAAGCTTCATCAGACACTTGAAGACGAAGAGCTGATATACTACGAATAAACTGTGATTATTCCTCAACACACTTTTTTTGTTTTAAATTTATACATTGTCATTTACGCTCAGAAAGACTAAATCCAGTTCATTTTGCAGCTCCAGCCGAAGAAATAATGATAACCAGTTCCATAAGCCTATCAAAACAACAAAGAGAAAATTTGTATGCCAGTTTGCTTTTTCTTTAAGTAGGAATGGCTTAAGTGGAGAGAGAAAAACACGAAAAAGATTAGATTAGTTGTCCGTCAACCTGAGATAAACCGAATATTACATGATGAGTTGGAACTTCTACTGGAAGATAAGGCATGCGTTCTTGACGTAATTATGGCTGTTGATAGAGAAATAAAAAGAAGATGCGGAAAGTTCCAGGTCAAGGGTTTTGAAAGTCTTCTCCACATGACTTATCATCCAAGGGAGGAAAGGTTTTACAAACAAGTCGGCATTCAAGCTCACACGAAATCTCAATCTTTCATAGGTGTACGAGAAAACCCAAAAATGATGCTGCCAAATGATGTAACTCTTGTTTTGATTCCTGAAGGCGGATGTGTGACTGGGTGGGAAAAAATAGTAGACGCTTAGTCCACAAGTGCTATTTCTTTTTCACCTGTTTCATTATCAGCTTGTACTGGTCTTCTTTGATGACGTCCATCTCGTAGAGTTTTTTAGCCGCCTCGTTCACCTTCAGCAAATAGTGCAGTGTGACGTTTTTCTCCGCTAAGTTTTCTTTTCCTCCTTCTTCTCTATCCATTAGTACAACCGCCTCCGTTACTACACCGCCTTCAGCTCTAATCGCTTCCACCGCTTTTATCAATGATCTTCCAGTTGTGATGAGGTCATCCATCAGAAGAACACGGTCACCGGGCATGATGAGCCCTTCTATTTTTCGTTCTCGTCCATGCAATCGGGCGAGTTGACGAATGTAGAGGAAAGGCTTGTTTAGTTGGTACGCGACGATTGAGGCGAAGGGTATTCCCGCGGTAGGTATGCCTGCAATTCGCTCAAAACTGTCGACTCTTAGATCGGTTTTTATTAGGTTTAGGTAGATGTCGCAAATTCTTTGAAATGCGTCAGGGAAGCTTGGGACAATTCTGAGGTCGATGTAGTAGGGGCTTATTTTTCCGCTGGTGAGCTTGAAAGTTCCAAATTTCAAGGCTCCAATCTTAGTTAAAACTCGGCAAAGCTTAGTTTTCATGAGCTCCCTTTCTTCATTTAACGACACTACTTGTTCCCTCAGAGAATACTTGTATAGCTAGACTCTATTAATAATAACTTCTCCTAGGAGATTTTGAACTTATCGTGGGGTCATTTCCGTTTTCTGAAGATCTGGTGAGAGGTCCTATTTGGATCATATAGCGAAAAGGTATGTTGAACACCAGATTTTTCCCAAAAAAGGCGCAGATTTGTGGAGGGATATCTCCACTGTTTCTTGATAAAAACTTATCGTAGAGGATTTTTCCTCATCATTATAGTCTCAAGTTACATGTTCAAAGTCAACTTCCATAAGCTTGTAGTCTTCATCAAGAGTTTTGGCTCCGCGCGTGAAATATGAGCTGAACATAAATATGCAATGACAGATATTGGTGTAAATGAGGTGATTAGAGAAGATCAAACAGTAACAAAAGAATTTGTTGCTGACAAAACTGGAACGTTGATAGTGAGTTGATTGAGAGCGAGCGCAAATATCATATACTGGAGTTGTTTTATTCTTGCCCTTTTATGTTTATGTTCTTCTTTGTGAAGATGGAAGTTATTATACTGGCTATACAAAAGATATAGACTTGCGTGTTAAACAGCATAGGATAGGAGTTGGGGCTAGATACACTAAAATGCACAGACCGAAGAGACTTGTTTACACCGAAGAATTTGATACTATAAGCGAAGCGATGAAGCGAGAAAGGAAAATCAAACGGTTAAGTCATAAAAAGAAAAATAAACTCGTAAACTCGCATCCACACTAATTTGAGAATTTACCTTAGAATAGGCGCGTAGCCCTTAAAAATGGGAAATCATGCATGGTATCTCCACTTCATACATAATTAATTTATAATCTTTCCTTCTCTATCTTTACCCTCTAAAAATAATCCAGCAAAGATATGGGGAGACCAAAACGTGTCCATGATAAACGATTATCAGAAAGGAT
>DAOVGL010000060.1 GCA_030672415.1 Candidatus Bathyarchaeota archaeon | reverse complement strand
TCCTTTTCCCTTGCTGAAGTATATGGGGTAAGGGTCCATAGCTCGGTAGTTGCTGTGGACACCGAAAGGAGTTACCTCTACGCTTTTCTTGTAAATTTGTTCAGAGCGTTTTGTTTTCTCCAGAAGTTTCTTATTTTCCTTTTCGTAAACTGCACTCATTGTCATCCTCTCTTTGAAGCTTTTCTTATTCAAGAGGTTAGTTAAATCTATTTCTCTCCTTCGCTTTTCAAGTAATACGAGTTAGCACTAGAGTTTTTTTCTAGAGACTCATCGTCTGTAGCGTCCATTAGAAACTTTTAAATTGCATTGCAAATATAGCAACTACCTTCTCAAAGTCTTAAGCTATGAGACCCTAAATAATAGAAACCAGAAACCTCTAAAGCGGAAGGTGAAAAATCAAATGGAAGGATTACTCTTAGAGAGAGCTAGAAAAATGTGCTCAGAGACAACTAGAAAACCTTGTCGTAGACATAATCGAGAAAAAGAGGTGATTTGATGGTTACTTTCTTAAACATGATGGAGAGAGCGGTAACTGGAAAACCCTGTTCGGAACGAGATTATGATTTAAAGATTTTTTCGGCTAAAGTGGTGGAACTCGTAAAAGAATATGACATAACGTTTGATCCAAGCCTCTCTGTTCCTTCAGATGACAGCTTAGCTGATGATGTTTTCAAGGCTGGCATCGACCTCTATCGAGAGGTTGGCACTTACTGCAAAGACACCGAACGTATCATCAAATTCACTGAAAGCGAGATTAAAGCTGGTTTAAAAAACGCTCCATCTAGAGCAATTTTTGGCGAAGAATTGGATGCAAAGGAAATGGTTCCAAGAAAGCCAGAGGATAGAACTCCACCATGGTGTTTTATTGGAGCAGCAGGAGCACCCGTATCCTCTGAAGAAATCCTCTTAAGCTTAATGCAAAGCTATGGAGCAATACCTCTTGCTGATTCAATAACTACTCCCGCTTTAACCTCAGTAGGTGGAGTGCGAATAAGACCTAGATCACCTTTAGAGATTTATGGAGCAATAAGAAACGCAGTTTTAGCCAGAGAAGCTCTGCGGAGAGCCGGCAGACCAGGTTTGTCAATCATGAATGCGCTGGCGACTGCAGAGTCAGCTCCGTCGTTAATCGCAGCTCTTCATCCGCAGTATGGGCTTAGACCTTCGGATGGATATCTACTGGCTGCAATGGCTGAGCTGAAGACAGATTTTGACCGGCTCAACAAAGCTTGTGCTCTGCTAAGCTTAGGCGGTCGTATAGTGGGAGAAAGCGGTCCTGTATACGGCGGATATTGTGGAGGACCTGAGGGTACCGCCATCACGTCCGTAGCTTATCATCTTATGGGAATCCTTGTTTATCAAGCAACATGTCACTTAGTGTTTCCAATTCATCTCAAATACAGATGCAATACAACGCCAGAGTTGCTGTGGGTGATAAGTGCCTATGGTCAAGCAATCAGTCGAAACACCCATCTATTGTCGATGAACCTGAACTACACTGCGGCAGGACCCTGCACAGAAATGTGCCTCTACGAAATTGCAGCGCGAGCCATATCAGCCGTGGCTTCAGGGCTTTCAATAGAAGCAGTGGGAGTTGCAAAAGCGGCTCATGAAGATTACTTGACGCCGATAGAGCCTAGATTCGCAGCAGAAGTTGCTCATGCGACTGCCGGAATGAAAAGGGAAAATGCAGATGAAATAGTGAAGCATCTTGTATCACTGTACATAGATAAGATTCCAGATCCTCCGTTAGGTATGAAGTATCAAGAGTGCTTTGATGTGAAAACGGGAAATCCATCCAGTAAATGTTTGGAAATTTACAGCAAGGTCAAGAAGGAACTTGAGGACTTGGGCTTACCTATTGAAAGTTCATAGTTGCAACAAAGGTTGGGATAACTTTGTCACAAACATTAAGAGGTATATTAATAAATTATCGGATAGGCCTAAAAAACCAGAGATCAAAAGAACTCATTCTCCAGTTTCCTAACATCAAATCTTCCAACGAAGCAGCTCGACTCATAGGTAGAAAAGTTGCATGGCCAGTAGGAGAACGCAAAATTCGAGGAAAAATCGTGGCGTTACATGGGAAAAAAGGGCTAGTGAGAGCTAGGTTCAGAAAGGGCTTGCCAGGGCTGGCTCTTGGAACCCCAATTGAAATCATTGGCTAGTATATCGCAAAATATTAATTATTGGGTGCTTCGTAAATACGGCAATATAAGGTGAGTAAACTTTGAGTAAGGAAGAGCTTTTCAAAAAATTAAGTGAAGCAGTTATCGCCAGTGACAGTCAAGCAGTGGTAGACGCCGCTAAACAAGTCATTGAAAAAGGAATAGACCCTGTTGAAGCAATTGAGAAAGGATTATCGAAAGGCGCAATAGCAGTAGGCGAAAAATTCGACAAAATGGAAATCTTCTTAACCGGACTGATGATGGCAGCGGATGCCATGAAAGCAGGCATGGATATCCTTCTTCCACACATATCTAAAGAAAAAATCGTGAGAAAAGGAACAGTTGTCAGTGGCACCGTGAAAGGCGACATACACGACATAGGAAAAAACATCCTTGTAGCTCTGTTTCAAGCCAACGGCTTCGACGTTTATGACCTGGGAACAGATGTTTCCACATCCAAGTTCATTGAAGAAGCAGAGAAAGTCAACGCCGACATCATTACGCTGTCAGCTCTTATGTCATCAACCATAGGAGGACAAAAAGACGTGATAGACTATCTGAAAGAAACTGGGAAAAGAAAAAATTTCATTGTTATGGTTGGAGGTGGTCCAACAACACGAGAATGGGTTGAAGAAATCGGCGCTGACGGTTGGGCAGAAACCGCCACCGAAGCCATAAAGCTTGCCTCAGAATTAATCGAGAAAAAGAAGTGATCAATTAATGGTCACTTTTTTAGACGTGGTGGAGAGAGCCCTAACTGGAAAACCCTGTTCGGAACGAGAATATGACCTAAAAATTTTTTCAACCAAGCTTATGGAAAAAGTAAAGGAATACGATATAAAATACGACCCAGAAACTCTTGTTCCATCCGACAACAGCTTAGCAGATGACATTTTCAAAGCCGCCATAGACTTCTATTGCGAAGTAGGCACCTACTGTAAGGATACGGAGCGTATAATCAAATTTGATGAAAACGAAATCAAAGAAAAGCTAAAGACAGCACCTTCCAAACTCACTTTTGGAGAAGGCACTGATGTCGGAACAATGGTTCCAAGAAAACCAGAAGACAAGACGTTACCTTGGTGTTTTTGTGGAGCCGGTGGAGTCGCGGTTTCTTCTGAACATATTTTTTCAAAGTTGGTGGAAAACTACGCTCGAATACCTATTGCTAATTCAATAACCACGCCTTCCTTGACTAAGGTAAATGGGATAAGGATAAGACCTGAATCGCCTCTGGAAATTCTAGGAGCAATACGAACGGTAGTTCTCGGGAGAGAAGCGTTAAGGAGAGGCGGAAGACCTGGCTTACCCATCATGAACTCAATTTCGACCGCTGACTCAGCTATAGCATTGATCGCTGGGCTTCATCCTGAGTTTGGACTTAGACCAACAGACTGCTACATGATTGCTACGCTTGCAGAATTAAAGACGAACTTTGACCTTCTTAATCGAGCCTGTACTTTGATGTCTCTTTCCCTTCCCATAGCCAGCCTTTACGGACCTATATACGGTGGTTATTGTGGTGGACCAGAAGGAACGGCGGTCGCAACTGTTGCGTATCACCTTATGGGCGCTCTTGTATATCAAGCAGGGTGGCACCTTGCCTTTCCAATTCATATTAAATACATCGCTAGCAGCATGCCAGAGTTGTTATGGGTCGCAAGTGTTTATGCCCAAGCAATCAGCAGAAACACACACCTACTATCGCTTTATTTCAATTACACCGCTGCTGGACCCTGCACAGAAATGTGCCTATACGAAATTGCGGCGCAACACACATCAGCGATAACCTCAGGTGTCTCAATGGAAACTGGGGGAATAGCTGGAGGAAAGCGTGAAGACTACTTGACACCGATTGAGCCAAGGTTCACAGCGGAAGTAGCTCATGCAGCTGCTGGACTGAAGAGAGAAGATGCTAATGAACTGGTGAAGAAACTATTGCCGAAGTACGTGGATAAAATTGCAAATCCACCATTAGGCATGAAACATCAGGAATGTTGCGATTTTGATACAGGAAAGCCTTCTCAGAAATGTTGGGACATATATAACAAAGTTAAGAGGGAACTAACAGATTTAGGTTTAGAATTTAAGTGAGAAGTGCGTCAACAAAGTTATGTGCGCTAGTAGTTTATTCAGAAAATCTGGAAGCTGAAGAACTGGAACTATTGGCACATTATTGTAGAATTTGAAGGGACTCGGAACTAGAGACAGAATAATTGGAACAAGTATTGCTTCTTTCCAGTTGACCAATCCAACGCTTTCACGTAGAGAAACGAGGGCTTCTGTCAATGTACGGGTTCTCTCCACTTGTAACTCAACCGTCTTTATGATCGCTGATCTTCGCCAGTTATGATGCCACTGTTTGCAGTCAACGCAGGCGACGAGAGGCTCCTTACAGCCGAGAACATCAATCTCCCATCTCCTACCCGCCCATTTGAAACGGAACCGCGTTTTCACTGCGTAATTGTTTGCTTCGAAGGCTGTAGCTGCGATGTTTTCAAACTCTTTCCACTCAAGAACATTGCACACTCTTTCAAGGTCTGCTCCTAACTTAACTGCGTGAAGAGTCATTCTTGCACGTTGATTTGGTGACGCTTCGATCATCTGGTCTACATATTTAATGAGTCTCGCGTCAGAAAGCTTCCTCAGCGTTTCATCAGCGACTTGAATGGGAATATGGGCGTCTCTGCTGACTAGTTTAACTTGAATAGGCCCAGTTTTTGTCAACTTCAGAACAGATATCAGTAGGTTCCTTTCAACGGTCATCTCACTCAAACCGTGGCTTTAAGAACCATGCAACCGTTCAGCCACATCTTTTAAAGCAAGTTCCTCCAGTTTATCTGGAGTTGGTACACCTTTTTCATTCCAACCACGTAATTTATAATAAGTTTTCACCATTTTCTTGAACTTGCTCTTGTCAAGAGTTGCACCCTTTACTGCGCCTTCAGGAACTGGGTCTGCGAATGACCGCTCTGGCAACCAGTCTTCTTTTGAAGTAAGTCCTTCGCAGATGCTGATGGCTCGGGTGAGATTGTAAACTCTTTCAGAAGCTCGCAACAGGTCCTCAACTGTCGTTTTGATTCCGGTGGCTGCCATGTAGAATTGGGCATAAGTATCTAGCGTTATCTCGGTTTCCAACCACTGGAAACGGCACGTTCCGAGTAAATCGAACAGAGGCCTTGAGTGTTGGAGATAAATCACAGTTTTCACTTTCTCCTCATCGTAACTTTCTCTTCCAATTTCAATGTCTTTACCGATGGCCCAAGACCGGTTGTGATGGGCTCCGATGTCCGCGGTTGCATAGGATAAGCCCATCGCTTGAGCCGCTCGAACATCATATCCACTTATCTCTAGACCTTTCACCTGCATGGCAAATTTTTCAGATCCTTTGCCAAGTTTTTCTGAGGCTTTTTTTACTCCTTCAGCGAAAAGGTTGCCTATGCCTTCTCGCTTAGCTATTATTTCAAGAAAATCGAACATAGCTTGAGCATTTCCAAACTTAAGCTCAATTCCATTTAGATCCTCCTTTGTAATGATGCCGTGCTCATAACATTCCATGGCAAAAGCCACGATGTTTCCCGCAGATATGGTGTCGAGTCCAAGATTGTCACAGAGATAGTTGGCATAGATTACATCTTCTATTGTGGTGAGCATACAGTTGCTACCGAACATGGAGGCGGTTTCATATTCTGGTCCCTCAACCCCAACGCCTTTGTGAGGTCCCTCCTTAATGATGGTGAAGTGTCCACAGCATATAGGGCAAGCAAAACATGCTCTGTCCGCAACCTTAGCATTTTTTTCCATAATATCTGCGTTGATTCCACGATAGCCTTCATACGTTGCAGAGGAGAAGTTGCGCGTAGGGAGACAAGCATTCTCATGTGCCCAGTCAATGAACTGCATGGTTCCTTGTTTTTGCCAAATTTTCAAAACTGGATGTTTAAGAGTTTTCCGCATAGATTCTTCGAAGAGTTTCCGCATAGCCTTATGGTCTGCAACTGGAATGTCAAAGGAGCCTCGCACCGCTATTGCTTTAATTTTTTTTGAGCCCATGACTGCACCCATTCCAGTTCTGCCCGCCTGCCTTCCATAGTCGCAGGTGACACAGGCGAAATTTACAAGTTTTTCTCCCGCCTGCCCAATCGAGGCCACTCGGATGAGTTCGTCGCCCAAATCTTTTTTCAACGAGTTTTCTGTGTCAAGGCTACCTGTGCCCCAGTAGTCTTCAGCGTTTCTCGTTTCAACTTCGCCATCTTCAACCCAGAGGTAAACTGGTTTGTCTGACTTGCCTTCCAGAATTAATGCATCGAACCCCGCCTGTTTAAGTTCAGTGCAAAACATTCCCCCCACATTACTATCTCCATAGTAGCCAGTGGCTGGACTGATGGCGGCAAAACTGGTTTTTCCAGCTCCAGGGATGAGAAGTCCAGACAACGGGCCTGTGGCAATGATAAGCTTGTTTTTTGGTCCTAACGGGTCTGTGTGGGCAGGAATTTCGTCCCATATGAGTCGTGCGCCCCATCCTCGTCCCCCTATATATTTGACGGCAAAGGATGGCTCAATCTTTTCAGTTTTCACCTTTTTTTTCGTTAGATTGACTCTGGCGATCTTTCCCACATAGCCTCCTTTAAATCGAACCATTTCAAGGCTCTCCTGCCATTGCGGTAGCTGTTCTAACACGCCGCTCCTGCCCAATAACGGACAACGGCGTGAAACGCAAAGCCTTTGTGGGACACCACTTTACGCAGACCGGGTCACCATCGCAAAGGTCACATATTATTGGAATAAGCATGTCACTGTGGAAGTAAATAGCGGTGAATGGGCATGCATCTAAACACACACGACAGCCAGTGCATTTCTTAGCGTCTAGTAAGACTCGTCCATCCTGCGCCTTGTAAAGAGCATCTTCCGGGCATTGTTCAACGCATCTTGGAATCGCACAGTGGCGACAAACAACTGGCACGTTGGCAGCGGGGTTTGGAAAAAGCGGGAAAACTCTTATTGCCGCCTTTTTCGGATTGTTTTGCTGAAAATGTTGATAAGCACATATCAGCTCGCAGATTCGGCATCCGCAGCATTTTTCCACGTATATGGACAGATCTTTCAAGATAGTTCACCGCATAGCGTATCAAGAATACACAATATAAAATAAGGTTTCTGTTCTATAACCTCTATTAAGCAGAAATACGTACGCGCAAACCATTTGATATTCAGCTTTAATGATATTAAATAAACAGATCTTTTTCCCGTGGTCTCGTTAGTTCTATTGCCTTTGCCGACTCTGATTTTGGGTAAGAATATCCTCGGATTATAGCCACTGGAATTCCCTCATTTGCCTGCCCCATAACCAGTTCAGCTGCTGAACATAATTCATCAGCAATGGCAGTTCGCTTCACCTTCAAAACGTATCCAAACAAGTCTTTCTCTCCCCTCCGATCTCGAATTGGGCGGATTCCAGCGACTCCAATGGCAATGTTGATCTCTCCCTCCCGCAGGGGCCGTCCATGAGTGTCAGAGACGATAACCGCCACGTCCTTCTCTGTCAACTTTCTTATTTCTTGTCGAATCCTCTGCGCTGAACTGTCAGGGTTTTTGGGCAAAAGCGCAACATTTCTTTCTCCGGGAACGTTGGAGTTGTCCACACCCGCATTGGCACAAACGAGTCCATGCTTAGTTTCTGTTATGAGTTTTCCATCACCCATCCGAACAATGCTTCTAGACTCTCGCAGAATTGTTTCAACTAGAGCTGGGTCCTTACCGAACTCTTGAGCAAAAGTTTTGGCAAAATCTGAGGGAACCACATTGTCAAGGTTTACAACGTTTCCTTCAGCCCGCGACACGACAACATGGCTGACCACGAGAATGTCTCCATCTTGGAATGGGATTCCCTGTCTTTCAGCCGTGTCGCAAGCAAGTTCAGCGAGGTTGTCGCCCTTCTTTATAATAGGTAAACCCTTCACACCGATTATTTGAATGGTGGGAATTTCTACTAAATGGTATGAGTCGTTTTTCGGACACATCATGTTTCACTTCCTTTTTCTAAAGAGTTTAACTCCTTCCATGTCAATAACATATTCAAATCCAGCTTCTAAAAGTGCTCTGGTTCCTTTTACTGTTTTGGCTACTCTGGTAGTGTATTCGCTGTTGTCTCCAGCATTGGAAACATTTCGGCGAATGTGTTTACTATACGAAAAATACATGCAGTTAGCAAAAGTTAGAAAACGGCGCGCGCGAGGGGTATGTGATTCCCATTGACTTGGGATGCACCCCATTCGCGTCAAGCGCTTACCTACGGGACTCGTGACAAACCAATATTAAACTTATGAAGAGAGAATCAATATTCGCGCGCGAGTGGATACAAAAGCATACACAAAACTCCCTATTCGGACGCCATTTTATCAAAAAAAGAGAGGGGGCGACGCACACAAACAGTAATCACCAAGAGACGACGGTTTATTTGAATAGCATTCATGTAAAATTCCACCATACTTTTAAAACTCTAATCTTCAAAGCCTAAAAATAGAATTTAAGATAAAAAGGGCATGCTGCTTCTCTCCATTTATATATTAAAAATAAAGACGATTTACTTTTTCAATTCAGAAAGAATCCATCGAACAATTTCATCTGCAATGTTCACTTTAGTAACAGACTGCAATCCCCTCCACCCCGGCTGACTGTTAAGTTCAACAATCAACGGTCCGCTAGACCCCTCCAAAATATCCACCCCCGCTACTTTACAACCAATTACTTTCGCTGTCCTCACCGCTAACTCTTCAAGCTCATCACTAAGCTGGAGCGGAACAGGCTTCGCACCTAAACTCACGTTTGTCTTCCAACTTCCCGCAACTCGATGCATAGAAGCAATGACACGGTCGCCTACAACGAATGCGCGTATGTCAGAAATTCCGTGGGGAACAAACTCTTGAAGGTAAAGAACCCCGTGGTAGAAGGAAATGGTTCTGAACACTCTTGTAGCAATTTCTGGGTCTGAAATTCTTGTGGACCCGATTCCTCTGGATCCAAACAAAGGCTTAACAACAACGTCTCCTCCCAACTCGTAGAAGCACTTCAAAGCTTCTCTATGACTTTCGGTTACTGCCGTGCGTGGAACTGGTAGACCGTGTTCCTCTAAAAGAGCAAGAGTATAGTACTTGTCCACTGAACGTTCAATGGACAAAGGCGAGTTTATTATGAGCATTCCTAAACGTTCAAGCCGATGGAGAAAGTCCATTCTGAAAATGATTTCTTCAAGGGAGCCTCGCCCAATTGGACGAGTAATTAGGACGCTTAAATCCTTAAGGATGTTAATTTCATCTGCTGTTGCTACAGGTTTGTATTTGACTCTAGCAACTAGCTGAGGAAAGTTGAAACACACAGGCGTGATGTTTCGTTTTTTCATTGCATTCCGTAACTGGGTGGAACCCCATCCGTTCTCGTTCTTAGTTATGATTCCCATCTTCAAATAGCATTCCTCACACATCTCTTGTTTGTATTGGACATAAAGATATAGCTTCGCAGAAGCGACAAATCTAAAACTTATGAATGTACTGTTGGAGCTGTTTTGCGTTTTCCAAAATTTCAGAAAGGTTTAGTTGGAGATAGACTCCATGTTCGTTCTGGTAGGGTGGGCCCTTTCTTGAGAATAACGTTAAGACTTTTCCGTTGTGGTTTATTTTAAATCCTTCAACACTTGGTTCATGTCCTCGAATTAATACATTAACGTTAAGCATTTTCAGAAGCTTTTCTGTTACATCTTCGCCGAAAAGTTTTCCAGCTCCTCTAGGCGAAGGATAAGTTCCCTTTATGCCATCGCTAGGATCGCTCCAAAGAATTTCCTCAAGATGAGTTTCACGTGGGTGTTTTTTATGGGCATAAGCAAGGTCGTCTATTGTAGAGGCTTTGCTTGGCACTCCGCCGTGAAACAAAATGTATCTGCCCTCAACGAGCACTGTGCTGTATAAATGGTTAAAAAATTCACTCAGTTTTGTGTAAACATCAACTCCTGCTTCGCCAAACTTTCTGTGTAAGTGAGTTGGCAAATCATGTGGGTAAGCTAGGAGGTCGTTGGGTCCTTCGTGGTTTCCTCTCATCAACACGATGTTTTCTGGAAACATATCCTTCAACTTCAAGATCACGTAATAAACCTCAGGTGAGTAGAAGCCTCGATCTCCATAATCTCCAAGAAAGACGAGGAGGAAGTCTTCACCTTCACGAATTTTCTTCATAAAGTCAACGTCCTTCAAAATGTATCCAAGACTCTCCAAGTCCCCGTGGATGTCTCCCACAACAATCATTTTGCCCTTCGGCGGCACATTAACGAGTCTACCGGTGATTTGTAGATTTCCAATTCGTCCACTTTCCTTATTCAACAGCTGGGTAACATCTTTAACCACTTGTAGGAGCTCATCGGAGTTGGCTTTTGTTGATTCATTAACTAAGTCGAAGACATCTAGCGTTAAAAGTCACCTTCACTGTCAGTTTTGTTTCCTACCACGTAACCCGCACATTCTTGCTGGTTAACTCTAAAATGATGTTTTCCAGCTCTCTTTTCTGATTTTTAATCTTTCCTACCATTTTTTCATGTTCACTCTTCAAGATCGTGTTTCTTGAATCCATGAGTTTCTCTTGCTTTTGTAATTCTCTTAAAATGTTTTGGAGATGCGCCGACCTTTTTTTGAGTGTGACTACTGTTTCAGAAGTAAGGAGTTGTTGTCTTTGAGAAAAAGTCTCTTTGCAACTTTTATGTAAAGAAATTAAAGCGTCATTTCGGAGAATGCCATTCATCTGTTTTTGAGCCTTTCTCAAACGACTGGTTTTCAACTTCATTTTTCTTTTAGCTATAGCATCCTCTATCTTCTGTAGGATTTTTTTGAGCACCGGGTATCCTTCATCTTCAGTTACGAACGCCATGAATGGTTTGGTCAAATATATACTGAGCTTTTCTGTTTCATCCAACTGAAGAGAATAACTTGGACTTCGCGCTAAGGTTTGAAACTTGAGAAATGACTTTTGAAGGTGGCGTAGGTTATACTTTACTTTATCTTCTAGCTCTTTGATTTTTTGGTTTATTTGATCTAGTTCGCCTGACTCGTCTTTTTCTTCAATTAACGCAATTTCATGTTTACTTTCCGTTATCTTCTTATCTAAAGCCTCTCTTTTCAATTCTATTTTTTTCTTATGCTCCTCAACTCCACTTAACTCGTCTATTGACTGGAGAAGTTTGTTGATCTTGGAAAAAGCGTCTTCCACAGTCTTGACTGTTGCATACTCGTTTGATAAGAAGGAGCGCAGTTCCTCAAATGAGTCAGCAGTTTTTTTTAATGCGATGTCAAGTCTTCTGCGATCCATTATGAAATACGGCGAAATTCTTAGGTAACGTCTTGCTCTTTCCCGTCCAACTGTTGAGAGCATTTTTTTGAAATCTTCGCATAGCAGCTGAAGGCTTTGTTGTGAAACTTCGTCTGGAATAATGATTTTATCAATCGTGTCTAAGATGTTTTGAGTGAGTCTATATGCTTCTCTTGCTCGTCGGTATGTTTTAGGGTTGCTTTTCAGCATTTCGTTTTCGCTGTTGTCAAATAATTTTTCGCAAGCTTCTTGTAGATTGTTCAGTTTGTCTCTATTATTGTTGAGCCTCTCTGTTCCTTCAGCCTTAAGCGGCTCGATAAGGGAGCTGGTTTCTTGCTCCAGCCATTCTTTGAGATTATCGAGCGGTATCTTGAGTGTCTCAGACATAACTTTACTTCCACTTTTTCTTAGGATTCATTTAATTAAAATGTTTCCAGACAAAACCTTACGCATTTTTGAGTAGTTACTCTTAAATAATTAGGCATCATAACTGCCTATTCCCTCCTCTCACATATTAAGGGAGTCTAACAATGAGTCTAGAAAAACCCGCGATCAAAATTGCAGGTGCTGCCGTGTTAGCAGCGCTTTCAGTGATTATGCAGCTCCTACCACCACTGTTTCTAACCCCTTGGTTTATGCGGATAGATTTTGTCGCCATTCCTTGGATCTTATGCTGGATTTTTTTCGGATTTGAGGCCTCTATTTTGTCTCTGTTAATCAGTGTACCAATCGTCGGGGGTTTAGGTCCTTTCGCCGGAGGCTGGGTCGGAGCCATCATGAAATCCGTTGCCAGTATCTGGATGTTCGTCGTCCCTGCATTTTTTGCATGGAAAATGGGTGGAATAAAACGGTTTTTGGAAAGTAAATGGCTTTACGTTGCAGTGGGAGTTCTAGCGATTACTATAAGGGGCGTGGTCACTGTGCTCTTCAACTTTTACTTTGCCCTACCCGTTTTCTTTGGAATGACTTCAGAAGGCATCATCGGAATGTTCTCCAGCCCAACGTATCTAAGTTTCTTCGGGCATTCCCTGGGTCTTATAGGTCTTGGAGCCTTTGTTGCCGAGATTGCATTCTGGAACACCGTTCAAGGAGCAATTGACGTATATGCTTCTTTGATAATCGGTCTCATCGTATTACGAAGGATTCCTGAGTTAGCTAAAAAATAGCCGAACTAAATTGGTTTAGAATCCTATTGATCGCCTGAACAGCTCAACGTTGACTTCTCCCACTTTGAAGATGCTGCCCGTTTTGGCATTGGTAACAATCAAAACTGCTGGAGCAAACAACCCAGAGTCAATTTGATAAAAGTCATAGTTGGCTTCTTTGAAAATTTCAATGAACGGTCGTCCATAACTCTTAGAGGCTAAAGACGGCGCCCTGTCAACCAACTCTCTCAGTTTGTTGTCGTCGTCATGCCTTACAGTGTAACAGGTCACACCCGCATATATTATTGCATCATTTGTCCTTCCCATTGCTTCGGCAAAGTTTGGGTGCACTGGCGCGATAGGTGCGTAGCCGCAAGCGCGTATTATCGATTTTGGATCGAGCCCCAGATTTGTTAGCTTGTGTATTCCTTCCTCAACAACTCTTCCTGAGATTTGTGTGGATCCGGCTACGGTTGTGGTTGGCACCAGAATTAGAATTAAACGATCAGGTGCGGTTCTGCACTGATTAGATACGTATGTAATTACGCTTTCAGACGGTTCTTTAGCCGTTTCAAGGACAAGCACTGCAACATCAGCCTCATCCGCATATCCTATCTTTTCATAAAGCTCTCTGGGCTTTAGAGCCAGTGCACGTGCTGGACCAGACCCCATAGCAAAATAATCTTCCACCCTGATCCGCCAGCCAGCAAACTGCGATCCTAAAGCTGCTATGGCTGGATGGTCTGTGTAAACGGAGATGGAGGGGAGTTCAAGATTGTTGTATCGACTGGTAAAAACCTCTGCTTTTCCAAGCCCGCCGAGACAAATTTCTGTTATAATTTTGCCCGCAAGAAATCCTCCTTTCGCTTTGACTCCAGCGTCAATCAAGGTTGCACCAGAGATCGTTTCTTTGACACTAACACCATATTCTTCAGATTTATCGCACAATTTCTTTACGAGTTGCCAAGCAGAATAATTCACACTTAATCGGGGTTTAGTCATCTCTCTTCTTCTCCACTGCATGGAGCTACGTTTTCATTGTTCAAATTACAAATATTCCTCATAAAAACTTAGATGTTGATTTTGTTTCTGCGAAACGTAAAGTTTTCCTTCGCCACCTTCAGCCCGGTCGCCGACAAACATGTAAAACGGACCTGTGACTTTTTCCTCGTCAATCTTGACTTTAGGCTTGATGCTTTCAACTGTGAAGGTTGGAAGAATCGAAGGAATATTGCTGCACACAACAATTTTTCCCTTTCTCATTTGAGCACCCGCTCTTCCCTCCGAACTTCCTTGAACAAATATGGTTCCTTTTGCCATGTGGATGCCTGCAAACTGCCCAATGTTTCCATACACTTTGATGAGACCATTTCTCATGAAGCATCCAACTTCGTTTCCAGCGTTTCCATGCACGATGATTGTTCCCCCACTCATGCCTTTGGTGCTTCCACGATATGCTGCTCCAACATAGTCACCTACGTCTCCTTTAATTTCAATTGTTCCACCTTTCATCCTGCCTCCAACCCACGAACCCGCGTTTCCAGTCACGGTGATGACGCCTCCCTTCATCTCTTCACCGAGATGCATACCTACGTCGCCCTCAATAATTATTCTACCCGTAGACATTTTGGCACCTATCCTTCGAACTTTGCTGACGTCTCCGAAAATCCGTATGGTTGTCTTTTCTGATGCGCCGTCAGTTTTGTATTCTATTTTGAAAAGCTCATTTAGATTGCGCCTTTTATTTCCTTCCCAAACTTGTAGCAGAGCTATCTCATTTGCTGATTTTTCATCGAAAACGTCTGGACTAATATTTTCTGCTTCTACAGGAGCTTTAAACAGACGTTTTGGGTGTAATATGAATACGATTTCTTAAACCTCCGCCTTAATTGAAATGGGAGCTGGATTATGTAAGAAGCCTTTGCGGAGAGGATAGTTCTCGTATTCTACGGTCCAGTACTCTCGAAACTTTCTTTTCAAATCATCATTAACTTCTGTGGGCAACGAAGTTTTTATGTCAACCCAAAATGTTTTTCCAAAAACAGATTTTACAATCTGGCCGTCCTTTACTACGACTTCGCCGCCCTTAATTGTGTAAACAGCTTTCTTGAAAGCCCTTCGAACTTTTTTATATTTTTTAGAAGGATCAACCAATTCGGGATTTATGTCGTAAATGGCAACGTCAGCATCTGCTCCCACTCCAAGCTGCCCCTTCTGCGCTAAGCCAAGAGCTTTTGCTTGACCCGCTCGAGTAACAATAGCTATTTCATAAAAGCTGTATTCACGATCGATGCTGGGGAGTAAACTTTTTCGCCTAGCTCGTTTATTGATTTTAATCAGCATTTTCTTCCTTGCCACTTGACTCATAAGCCATGTTATGATAGTTGGGTAGGAAGTGAAAGGTCCACCGTTGGGATGGTCTGTTGTTAAGTAAATTTTCCAAGGATTTTCAATTAAAAGGGCAAGCTCAAGTCCAATTGACCATTGAGTTGCATTAACAGCACTCTTACGTCTGTATCTAAATGGCACAATACCCGCACTCGTCTCGGTTTCTACATCGTGGTTAACCCATTTGTTTCCAGTCAGTCGATAAAGACCATATTGAAATGGGCCGTCAGCCGTCATGGTAGTTGTGTCTGTAAAAATCACTTGCCCCATGTCGAGAGTTACATGATTATGGTGATTAACGTATTTTGCGATTTCTTCTGCTCCAGAACTCATGTTTCGCCAGTTTGAGCCTTTATAAGCGCTGAACTGGCAGTGAGTAATATGTATATTAGGGCGGTTCTCTTCTGCTAAATCTTCGACGCACTTCATCGTCTCGAGAGTTGTAACATAATTTCCTGGCTTTCCAAGATTGTTTGTATGTACATGAATTGTGTGAGGCATGTTAAGGAGCTTGTTTACTTTGCATAATCCACGAATAATTTCTCTAGGCGTAATATTAAAATGCGGAACAGAATCATCAATGCCTTTAACGTTTCTTCCAAAGCCCCAAGCTTCTACGCCACCTGGATTAACAATTTTTATGGCGTATCCCCTTGTAGCAGCCATTATCCATGCTATATGAGCAGCACATTCTTCTATCAGACCGTCTCGCAAATGTTCTAAGACAAACCACCAATCTCCCAACAAAGGATATGTAGCTTTATCAACCATCGGTGTATCATCAAGTTCCTCGTGGGTGTGGCGAGCCTCAAAAGGAGGCATTGAGGGGTTCATCAACGTCGTGTAGCCCATTCTGGAGTAACGGTAGCCCGTTGTGAAGGTGGAGGGAATTGAGTGGCCTACTCCAGATCTAGTTACAGCCGTTTTCACTTCTACGTCTCTAAAGTGGTCTTCAGGTCGTAAAAGGCGGCCTGTGTTCACTTCAGCGCCTGCAATGTGGCAGTGGATATCAACTCCCCCAGGCATTATCATCATTCCTGAGGCGTCAATGACTTTCGCCTTTTTCTCGTTAATTTTTTCAACAATTTTTCCATTATTAATGGCGAGGTCCATTTTTTCTCCGTTTATGCGATTGAGAGGGTCGTAAACAATCCCGTTCTTAATAATGAGTTCTGTCAGTTTGGCGTTCTCCTTAATTTGCGAACTTTGCTAAGAATTCTTTGCAATATTTCTACGTCAGAAAGACATGTCTTTGGAGGTTCCACTACCTTCTTTAACGGTAAGGGAACATGATCCATGCGGTAAGCGGTTCCTTCAGTCTCGATTCCCACGAAGGTGGAGGGAATAACTACGTCCGCCATCAGTGATGTTGGGGTCACTTCTGGATCGATTGTGATAAGAGGATTTTTGACTAGGTTTTGAGCAGCCTCTCGTGGGAAGTGCGCAACTGGGTCCGATGCAACAATGAGCCCAGCGTCTGATTCTCCGCGGCTTAATATATCAATCACAGAAGTTTCGCCTGGATTGTATCGGGGATAGCCGTGGGAAAAGTCAACGGCGTAAGGATAGCCAGTTTGCCAAGTGAATACAACGTTTACGCCAGTTACGTTAAAGTGTCCTCGCATGGGCATCATAAGGAATTTTGTGCGTTGATTTAGATCTCGGGTTAAGGAAATCGCTGCATCGATGTTTCGATGTTTTCCTTCACTCATGGTTAGACCTAATCCAAAAAATAAGACGCCTAGCTCGCAATCTAACATGACATCAGCGATTTCTTCAAGGATTTCAAGTGGTACCCCTGCAACCTTGTCGACATTGAGTTCCTCATCTCGAATAAGCATACGAAGGGCTTGTAAAAGCTCATAATCTTTGTTTGGTTCGACTTGAAGGAAATAGTCAGCTGCCTCCGCGGTGTGGGTTTTTCGAATATCCACAACCACCATTTTTCTTTTCTTCCGAAACATAGTATAGGGCAAGTGACGCTCAATTTTGGGAGCATCGGAAATGTCGTGTCTGAGGACCCGATTGACGACTCTACGAAGTCGTCTTCTAGATAGAACACCGCTTATACGCGAGAGGTGCCCTTTCCAAGTACTTTTTTGAAATCTGCCTTCTGAAAACATTGTGTATCGTTCTATGTGGCGTGGGTGAGCACTCCAAGGGTTGCTTGCCCAGTAGAAAATGAGGTCTGATCTATGGCGTAACTGTCCTAATGTACAAGACACAATCCCCACATCTTGGGTGCCTAAAATAGATGGACCGTGGCAAACGGTAGATGTGTTATCGATGACTCCGCCAACCTCTTCAGCTAATTCTAATCCCACGCGGGTTGCTTCGCAACTCGTGCAGGCCCAACCATACAAAATTGGATAATTAGCATCTGCGAGAATCTTTGCGGCTTTTCCAACTGCCTCGTCCAATGAAGCTTCAATTAACTCACCGTTTTTTCTAACAAGCGGTTTTAAACCTCGATGAGTAGAATAGTTTAGAAATTTTGCCGCTCCCATGGCGCATGCGTTTTTAACATCTATGATAACGTTGTTTTCCACCACTACCTCGATATCGTCGCAAAAAGTACCGCAAACCGGGCAGGTTACTCCAG
>DAOVGL010000014.1 GCA_030672415.1 Candidatus Bathyarchaeota archaeon | reverse complement strand
AGTGATTATGAGCATCGTGTCAACATGCTTCGCGGTTCCCCGCCCCATATGTTCTACTCCCGCCTCCATATCCATAACTACAGCTTCATCTCGCTCCACTAGCAGATGCCGAAGCAGTTCCCTGAGCACAGCGTTTGCGGGGCACATACACCCTGAGCCGGCTGATTTGATGGTTCCCATAACGAGCAGGTTTACACCATATGGAGACTTTACACTGAATTTTTCAACGATATCATCTACGTTGAAGCTGAGGCGATACACTCCTCCGATACCAGTTGAGGTTTTCTGTTCAATCAACTGAGTGTTCTCGGAGATTGGAACAATTTTGTTCGCTTGATTAAGAGGTATGCCTAAAGTTATGGCTAAATTGGGAGATGGGTCAGCATCGATCGCCAAAACCTTGAAACTTTTTTCTACAAAAAATTTGGCTAGAACACCTGCAATGACGGTTTTGCCGACCCCGCCCTTGCCCGTAACAGCGATCTTCATGTAAAACCCAGGATGGACTCAGCTAGATGAGGATAGGACAAGACGTTCCGAGTTCACGTCGACCTCCACGATTTTGCAGTTTTCAATTTCTTTGGAAATTCCTAACACGTCTTTAAGAATTACCTTGTTTCCATCAACCTTCGCATAAACTGCGTCTTTGAACACTATTTCTCCTTTAATTAGAACATTAAACTCGCACATTTCCCTTTCCTCAAATTGCTTTATCATTCCACCTCATATAAGGCTTCTTTAGTTCTGGGAATCTATAAACGATTTCAACTTCTCATAGGCTTCCTCTGGCTTTGTGAGACCCATAACATGTTTTTCGAAGGGGCAGATATCCGTTCTTTCATAGTTGAGAATGTTTGGAACGCGATTTTCAAACTGATAAGAAATCTCGTTTTCTTTAAGCATTTTCTCTCCCTCTTCACTTATGGTGACCGCGAACACCGAAGAAGCTTTAAAGTAAGCGCAAAGCATGGCAGCCGCGCGCCCAACAATGTTATCTGCCACAGAAGACCCAATTAACTGTTTACCCAACTTCTCTATAGCTTGTAATAGACCGCGTATTCCTTGGGATTTAGTCGCAAAAATGATCCTGCCCTCTTTGACTATGAGCAGATTGAACTTCTTTTCTTTCAGTCTTTGCTCGGCAAGTTTTAGGTCTTTCATCTCTCATTCTCTTAACGTGAAAGTATACGCTTTAAAAAAGCTTTATTTGTTCTCTACAGTGAACAGCTCTTCTTCGGGCAAAGAGGCAATCATATTGGCAAGTTTCTGGGTCTCCTCTTGTGAAACATTCTCGGAAAGCAATCTGTTTTTTAACCTGCTGAAAGTGGTTGGATTAACAGTAACGGTTACTTTCTCTATTTGTTGGAGTTCGAATTCTGCTGCGATTTCCGGAGAATCAATTAACTTCAGTTTTTGGTTTCCAAGGGTACATTTGGTTGCCACTTGGATCCCGTCTATGACGCAGGAAAATGGAACAGAATACTCCAACATTGCTGTGACCCGCAGTTCATTGTCGTTCTCTTTCGCCTTCAATTCTCTAATACCGATAAGTCCCATTCTTACCCCTATCACGAGAAAGGGACCTAAATGCCCATGGAATTCCGCAGCCTTCTTTAGGATGGTGTCTAATTTATGTTCTTGTTTAAATGTGGCCAATTTGAGTCTCACTCCTTAATTGAGAGCTTATGGGGCTATGGCTATAAGTTTTAATTGTTTTACGCCTTTCTTTGTTATCAGCGCCTGAGTCAGTTTCCTAACTTCTTTTGTATCTCCCTTAACGGCTATTATTTCTAGGCATTTATTTTTGGTCAGATGGATGTGCATGGTGGATGAGACTACATTTTCGAACTTGTGTTGAACTTGCATTATCTTGCTTAACAAACCTGGTTTGTCTACGTAATAAAGCATAACAATAGCACCAACTATTTTTTCAGCCTCTTTACGCATCCACTTATATTCGCTGATGAAATTTCGTATGGCATCATGAACGGCTTTTGATCGGCTAACGTATTGCATGTTCCTCCAAACTTCATCTAGCTCTCTTACTAACGTGGGTGGGAGTGACACGCTAAACCTTACTACTCTTTGTTTCTGTGGCATGCTATCACTCTGGATTATTGATATGGAGGTAAAGCTTTTATATTTGGTGTTACCATCATTGGCTTTCGTAACACCAAATCCCGGAGAGCCTAATTTCATGAAGGTGAAAATCCTAACATTCGCAGCCCTCATGGCAGCATTAACAAACATTCTTTCAGTTCCACCAATAGCCATTCCTGTAACTGTAGGAACCTTTGAAACATCAATTCACTTATCGCAATTACCGATTTTTGTTTCCGGAATACTTGCTGGACCCGCAGCTGGACTAATAACTGGGGCTGTAGGCGGTTTGTATATGAGCTTTTTGAGAATTCCGTTTATTATTGGTGGACTCGCCATACTGGGATACGCTAGCGGACTTTTTGCCAAAAAGTTGAGACCGTTCTTTTCAGGAATTCTAGCATGGTGTGTACAGGCACCTTATGTTGTTATTACTGATTACGTCTGGTTTACCTTGTTCCTGCAGAGACCACAAACAGTGGTTTGGATAATTGTCATACCTATCATGATAAAATTAACCATTGAAGCCATAGTCTGCTCAGTTTTAGCCGAAATTTTAATTCACTTTATCAAAAGAGCAAGAATATCATTTTAATCCTAACTCATAACTTAAAGTCTCTTATGAAATACTCCAGAAAACCTAGGTTTTTGGAAACTCGTGATGGCATCTTGGACACATAATTAGCCTACAGCGTTTTTTAATGAAACATGCTTGACAAGCTGTTTCTCCCTCTTCCCAACTGAATTTATAACCACACAAAGGACAGCGATATACTTGTTCACCCTTTCGATCAGCAGCCCCCTTATCCAAACGAGTGGAGACCCCGAAAGTTGTCGAAACGTCATCAGGAGGCTTTGACATCATTTCCCTCATCCTCCTCCTAAGCCTAAATAGGGAACCACACGGTAGGCGATTCCACCAACGACGATGGCGAGAACTATGGTGAAAATCATCAATAACACCGCGTTTTTCCAACCCAATTCCTTGCCGAGTACGGCTACGGTTGCCACGCAGGGAATGTAGATGGTGACGACCAGAGCGAAAACAAATATTTGGAGAGGCGTCATGAAGAATAATAGGTTTTCAGCGCTTGGGCCAAATTGTGCTATAGCCAATACTACTAGCAACTCGAGGGTTAACTCCTTGCGTAGAATACCTAGTATTAGGCAGACTCCAGCCACTGCGGGGAGCCCCAAAACTCCATAAACAACAGGTTCCATAGGCTCAACAATGGCTAATAAGTATCCCATCTCATAAAAGGCTCCAAGTGCTAGGCTTCCCAATGCTACGATTGGGAAAGCCATCAAAGCGAAGTCTCTGAATCTAAACCAAGTTTTCTTTGCAATAGAGGAAGCGGAAGGAATTCGAAAGGGGAACATTTCCATAACCAAGCCAGAAGACTCGCCTCGTAAGAGTTTGTTCAAGCCTAACCCGACTAAACCGATAAGCATAATTTCAATAAGGTAGATGAGAATGGCGTATTGCCATCCAACAAATCTGGCTACTGCACCCAAAATCACTGCTGTTCTGGCACTGCATGGAACCAAAACAATAAGAGTGCAAGCTAAGATGCGTTCTCTCTTTGTCGTTAACACCCGAGTGCCCATAATGGCAGGAACGTTGCATCCAGCACCAGTCAGCATTGGAATGATGGCTCTGCCATGTAATCCAAGTTTATGCATGATGTTGTCGGTTAGGAAAGCCATGGTATTGAGGTAGCCGCTGTCTTCCAGCAAAGACAAAACGATGTAAAACGTTAATACATAGGGCACACCTACGCTGAGCCAAGCTAACACTCCTTTGTCTAGGCCCCAAAGAACGGTATTAGCTAGTGTTTCGTTTTGAAGCAATGAATAAACTAAGCCGCTTAATGAAGGAGAGACAAATGTCCCCCAAAGATGATCAAGAACTTCGCTTAACAAGCCTCCAACATAAAAAATGAATGAGAAAACACCTAGCAAAACTGAAATCATTAAAAGTATTCCCGTGTAGGGAGCCACCGAATAATGTTTTAGTTTTTCAGAAAGAAGAGCTGGTTGCTCAACCTTCATCTGGACAGCGTCAGTAATAGTTCCAGCCAACCCGTATCTTTCACGGGCAATCCTCACACCAACCGGTTCACCATGTTTCCTTTCGATTTCTTTAGCCAAACTAGCAGATAATTGTAGAAGATGTTCTCTGTCTGCTTTTTCACCATGCCACCGCCAACGACGCTGCCTTTCCAGCTTTACTTCGCTTTCGCCCCTCTGAATCGTTTGGATGAATTCGGTGTCGCCTTCTAAAAGCAGTATAGCCAAGGCTCTTGCTGGTAGGTTAAAAGGCGTTTTAGGCATATGCTTTGTTATGGCTTCTTCAAGCCTCTGAACCGCCTGCTCAACATCACGGCCATACACAATTTTTGGACCTTTACCTCTCAATTTTCCTTGTGCAATGTCCACGGCTGTTTGAATAAGCTCCTTAACGCCTTGTCCACGAATAGCCACTGTTGGAACAACTGGAACACCTAGGAGTTCAGAAAGTTTTTCATGGTCTATTTTCAAGCCGATTTTTGCTGCGTAATCAATTAGGTTCAAGTCCACTACAATTGGAAAGCCCAACTCGAGAAACTGCAACACTATGTAAAGGTTTCTTTGAAGATTAGAGGCATCCACAACAATTATCACAACGTCGGGATGACTCTCTAAGACCCCACGTCTGGCAACCAGCTGGTCATCTGAAAAAGCGCTAATAGCATAAGTGCCTGGCAAGTCGATTATGCCGATTTTAAGACCATTATGGGTCGTTACACCCATGTTCAGTTCTACAGTTTTGCCGGGATAATTAGCTGTCACAACGCTGAGACCAGTTAGCTGGTTAAAAATGCAGCTTTTTCCAACGTTTGGGTTGCCTGCTAAAGCAATTGTTAAATCGGTTTTTTCTTTTATTTCCCTCAGTACTTTGTGACACGACAAGCAGACCAACCTTCAAGATGAGCTATTCCATCAAACTACACGGGTATCTTATCTTTCCGGTAAACCCAAATTACCAGAGGAAGCGCTATTGCCAGATATGCAAGGTGAACTATTACCCTAGCCCATTCAGCGCTTACCGTGTAACCGAACATAACAGCAAAGATAGCGCCTACTGCTCCTTTATGATGGAACAGACTATTCGTAGGTATATCCAAAGCATAAGCGGGCTCACCTAACCAGCCCAATCCAATTCCGACTTTCCCGGAATATTCCACTAGTTCATGTACTCCATAGCCAGCTAAGCCTCCAGCCAAAAGCACAAGCAAAATGCTTGTGAAATAAAAGAACTTTCGTATGTTAATCTTCATACCGACAACAAACATTGCATAAGCTAAAAACAGTGAAGCCACTATGCCAAGAAAAGCTCCGATTAAAGTACCAACGGCATCCGTCACTAAGTAAGGAGTCAAGAAAAGCACAGTTTCAAGCCCTTCTCGAAACACTACGATGAACGAAAAAGAAGTCAGAGCAAGGGTTGCGCCTTGAGTTACAATGGTTTCTAGCCGCTTTTCCACTCCCGTTTTAATTTCTTTTCCTTTCGTGGCCATCCAGTAAATCATAGTAGATAACACAAAAACAGCAATAAGGGCGGCAACTCCTTCAAACAATGCCTTGGTAGGTCCCACAAGACTGCCATATATTAGCCAGACAGAGGCTCCTAAAACAAGACTTGCTGCAACTGCAAGATAAACCCCATACCAAGCGTAGCGTGTCAATGGATTTCTCTTTGTTCTTGCCAAATATGCAAAGATTATTGCCATTATAAGCGAAGCTTCCAAGGCTTCCCTGAAAGCAAGCAAAAATTGACCCAACAACAGCGTCACCTACTCATTTTTTTTAACCCAGATAACCGAAGCAACATTTCGACCTAGAGCGTAGCTGGCTCCCATCACTTTCACTATTATTGGACCGTTAAATGGAGCTTTTTCTTCAATCTGCACATTGGCTCCGGGCACAAGACCCAGCGTTGCCAAATACTGCAGCATATCTGGCCTTTCATCAGTTACCTTAACAATGATCCCTTCTTTTCCAAGACCTAAATTAGCTAGAAGTTCACTTTTCTCCTCAATTACTTTTCCCGATTCTGAAGGAATGGGATTTCCATGTGGACAAGTTTTTGGTTTTCCTAAGACTTTTTCTAACGGCTTAATTATGTCTTTGTCTGCGATGGCGTGTTCAAGTTTGCAGGCTGCATCATGCGTTTTACTCCAGTCTATGTGCAAAACATCGGTCAGCAGTCGTTCGGAGAGACGGTGTCGTCTAACAACGTCTAGTGCTATTTTTCGACCCTTTTTTGTAAGATTTACGCCCTTGTAAGGTTTGTGAGTGATAAAGTTTTGTTTTTCCATGCTTTCAATAGTGTTCGTTATGGTTCCAAGTGCCACGTTTAATTCTTTAGCTAGGTCCCCAGTTTTAGCTGAGCCTTTCTTTTTCTCTAGTCTGTAGATGGCTTCAAGGTATTCTTCGATGGTTGGTGATACCACTTCTATGCTTGACATCGGTGTTCTTGCCCCGAATTTTTTATTTTTGTTATACGAAAATAAAAGTACGATTCATCGTATATATATTTTGTGTTATTCTCATTATAACAACAAAATTTTAAAAACTACATAACATTTCCATTCAAACAAAGCACCCCAATTATGGCTTCACTCCATAATTGTCTTGCGCGCAAGTTTTTTCTCGTGTTTATACGAGTTAGCGCAATGTTTGCAACAGAAGGTTGTTTCTTTTCCATCTATGACTTCATGGTAACCTCCTTCGTAGACTTTGCATCCGCAGTGGGTGCAGACTTCGAGACTGGGTTCTATGGCTATGGAAATTAGGTTGGCAAATCTTTTGAACAGTCTTGTGCAGAGTTCTCTTCCTTCATCAGTGAGTTCAAACACTTTTCGTTCTTTTTCACCTATTGGCTTAACTGTGTGGTTCACTAAGCCTTTTTGTTCAAGCTGCTTTAGAAACGGATAGACAAGGCTGGGGCTGATTTCTTTTCCTATGCGTTTTCTGAACTTGCTGATTATGCTGTAGCCATGCGCTGGTCCTTCATATAAGATGGTGAGTATGTAGAATCGAGAAAAATCTGGAATGAACTCTTCGACTTCAGACTTCATGTTTAACACTCCTTTAGATATATCTTTAAAAGATAGATTTATATATTTCTGTTGCCAAATGCCCTAACAGCAACGGAAAAGGGAGTAAACGAAAGATGGCGAAAGAGAAGAGCAAAAAGGTTCACCTCAACATCAAAGGAATGCATTGCGCCAGTTGTGCCCAGACAATCGAGAAGGCATTGAAAGACCACTCAGGGGTGAAAGAAGCAAATGTCAACTTTGCCTCAGAGAAGGTCTTTTAAAATATGTTTAAAGTTGATGGGATGTTGAAATGAATGGTGTTGAGAAATGTTATTGAGACGAACGAAAAGCCACTATTTCAACTGTTCTTCTTGAAAGACAACGAAGATCAGAGTGTTGAGGTTGAAGAGGTTGAGGAGATCGATTTTACAGAAGTCAAGAAGCGTCTTGAAAGAGAAGAATCAGTTTTTATTACGCGTAAACGTAAGCAAAAATTGGACCCAAGCCAGGTTGTCAGTGAAGACGTGATAGAACCTTGGTACTTTTACCATGTCTGAGTGAGTCAAATAGGAGGTGAGAATGGATGGCGAAAGACCCTGTATGTGGAATGGAAGTGGACGAGAAAACAGCCAAACACAAGACAGAGCATATGGGAAAGACCTATTACTTCTGCTGCTTAAAGTGCAAGGAGAAATTCGAGGCAAACCCCCATAAACATATGCAAATGTAAACAAGAAGCGTTTAGGAGTGCAACATTGATTGACTCTTGACATCGTTGGTATAGGACATCTATTATACGATATCAGATGCTACGTGAACGATTTCCCATTACCCGACAAACTAGCAGTAATCATGGGACACCTAAAATTCAGCGCCGGCGGCTCAGCTGCAAACTCAACGGTTACGGCTTCTAAACTTGGACTGACAAGCGGAATAATTGGAAAAGTCGGATTCGACGAGTACGGCTGGAGCGTCATCCAAAGCCTTCGCAAGCAAAAAGTGAACCTAGACCATGCATTGGTTGATTTTCAAAACCCAACAGGAGTTTCTCTTATCACGGTAAACAGAAAAGGAATTCCCCAATTTGTCCAAATGATAGGCGCGTCTGAGCCAATATGCCCCGAAGAAATACGTCAAGGTTACATTGAAAACGCCCGACATCTCCACATGACGGGGCTAAACCTAGAAGCACTAGTGAAAGTAGCCGAAATCGCAAAAAATTCTAATCTAACAGTTTCCTTTGACCCGGGACGAAAGAAATCTGAATTAGGATACAAAACATTAATGCCAGCATTAAAGAACGTTGATGTTTTGTTCGTAAATAGGAAAGAGGCTAGGGCTCTTCTGGCTGTTGATGCCGAGGAACCGATCATGAACGTTATGGAAAAATTACGGAACAAAATAGGGAAGGATAAAACCTACATTATTAAAGGCGGTAAAGAAGACGTTCTCGCATATTCGTCCACTACGAAGGTTTCAGTTTCCACATTCAAGGTAAAAGTGATAGACACCGTTGGCGCTGGTGACGCTTTTAATGCAGGCTTTCTAACAGCATTTCTTGAAGGAAAAAGCCTCCAAGACGCTGTTACCTATGGAGTTGGATGCAGCGCCATAAAATGTACAAGAGAAGGCGCCCAATCTTCACCAAGCAGGTTAGAGCTTGAAAAGTTCCTCGAAGAAAATAAAAGCGGTGAAAGGATAGGGAAATTATCTTTATAAAACCTAGGCTTTTCATTAAGCCAATGAT
>DAOVGL010000065.1 GCA_030672415.1 Candidatus Bathyarchaeota archaeon | reverse complement strand
TATTTTTGGAATTTCTTTCAGTGCTACACTCGGCATTTTGGTAATGTTCATCAACGGGTTTTTTTCGCCTTGGGGATTCGCTGGATTAATGTTGCCTTTTCAAGTAACTGGAATGGTGATAGTCGGAATCGGAGGTGGTTTGTATAGACGAACAAGAGGTGGCTTGTATGACACAAAGTCAGGCATTGAAACCGCAGTTTTAGGGGCCTTTCTTACACTTGTTTATGATATAATCACCAATTTTGGAATTGCTGTATCGTACATGTTGCTTGGAATACCTATTTTACCCGCTTTCATTAGTGCAATCATTTCCGGAGCTCCTTTCTCGATGATACACGTTGTTTCTAACACTGCCGTTTTTGGGCTGACCTTCTTTCCACTCACAAATGCTTTGCAAAAGCTTCTGGGAGGTGAAAAAACTTGGAAAAAAGAACCTTTACTTACATAGCCCTAGGTCTGCTGGTCTGGGCGATTTCTGGCACTGCTGTTGCTGGTTACTACCTCGCTCAATACAACACCTACCAAAATGAATATGAAAACCTCGCCAGCGAAATGGAATCAATCTTATTGGTCAACATCCTTACAAGTTACAGCAACGGAACAAAGGTCTGGTACAACAACACAGCTCTTCCTGTCGGCTCAACAGCGTTCAAGGCGATACTTGCAATAGCTGATATAGAATATACAGAAAGTGAACTTGGAATATTTGTCACTTCTATAAACGGTGTGGTCGGCAATTCCACACACTTTTGGTTGTACTGGGGTTGGGATGGCGAAACTTCAGAGTGGATATTTCCGGATGTTGGAGCTTCAGAATATATACTTCACCGAGGAGATACTATCGCTTGGACTTACGTAAGTGAGTATCCTCCTCCACCACCCACGTAAAACCAACCAAACTCTTTTCATAAACACCACTTATTTTTTCGTTAAGCGTAGCCTGTTCACTCAACCATTTTAAAAGTAAAAGTTACTACTATAAACGAATGATTCGGATAAACTATTGTGGAACGAAGAATTATTCATTGAAATTGCGCGTTTGCAATGAATAACATTGACAGAAGTTTGGAAAGCGAAAAAGTTAGAAAGGAAGGCGAGCTTACGTCTGTTATTAATTGAAAGACCATTAATTCTTTTAAGAGGTGCTAAAATGGGAAAGATTTCTCAAATATTTGAGGAAGCTCGTAAGGAGGAGAGAAATTATCTGCTGGAGCCTGAAGCTAAAACAATATGCTCTGAGTATGGAATACCTGTGACAAAGTTTAGGGTGACAAAAAACGTTGAAGAGGCAACACAGTTTGCCGAGGAAACGGGTTATCCTGTGGTTCTCAAGATAGTTTCTCCCGACGTTATCCACAAGTTTGATGTGGGCGGAGTGATTCTCAACCTCAAGAGCTCTGAGGAAGTCAGAGACGCCTACAATAGAATACTTGTGAACGTTAAGAAATACAAGCCAGACGCCAAGATTGTAGGCGTTTTGGTGCAGGAGATGGCGCCTCCCTCAACCGAAGTCATAGTCGGAGCCACCAAAGACCCCCAGTTTGGACCAGCCTTAATGTTTGGACTCGGCGGCATTTTCGTAGAAGTTCTAAAAGACGTAGCCTTTAGAATCGCTCCAATAACCAAATCAGAGGCACAGGAGATGATCACTGAAGTGAAGGCGTATCCGATTCTCAGAGGATATCGCGGTCAGCCTCTTGCTGATATCAACGCCATCGTAGAGATTTTGCTAAACACCTCAAAGCTGGTTATGGATCACCCAGAAATCAAAGAGCTTGACCTAAATCCCATTATGGTCTACGAGAAGGGAGCAATAACCGTAGATGCAAGAATCATACTGGAATGAAAACTCCAATTAAACCAAGTGCAGAGGAAGGAGAAATTGTCTGAATCTCTTAAACAGAGAATTGAAGAACTAAACCGTAAGCTTGCCTCCATAAAAGAAAAACGCGACAAACTGAACCTCGAAGCCCGAGGATGGGCTGAAAAAAGAAATTCTCTGCATGAACAAATTAAAGCTCTGCGAGCAGAAGTTGCTGATCTTAAGGGAAAACGTGACGCATTAAATGAGAGGGTTAAAGAACTCAAAAACTTGCGTGATCAGGCGAGGGTTGAGCGTGGGGATAAACGTACTCAAATTTTGAAGCTTAAGGAAAAACTGAAGCGCCTCACAGAAAAGAAGCCTCTTCGAAACATGCGTGATGTAGAAAGTGAAATTGAAAGGCTAGAGTGGAAAATTCAAACCACTTCTTTTCCAGTTCATGAAGAGAAACTGTTAATTGATCAGGTGAGGGTTCTTGAAACTCAGCTATCAATACACCGACAGATACAAAACCTAAACACTACTTTCTTTGAGCTGCAAACAGAAGAGAAAGCGCTGGAAACAAGAGCTAATCTTCATCATGAAAAGCTCTCGGAACTGGCTGAGCAAAGTCAAAGTTTCCATGAACAGATGTCCAAGCTCTTAGATAAAATTGATGTCCTTCGAGCTAAGGCAGATGCGACACATCAAAAATACGTTGAAATCAAACAGCAAGCCCAAACTGATCGCCAAGAACAAACGGAATTGTTGTGTCAATCAAAGTCTCTTAAGCAGGAACTTCGAGATGTGGAAGAGAAAAAGCAGGCTAAGCGTCAACGTGAGCTTCGCAAAGATTTGGTGGAAAAGGCGTCTGAGAAGTTGAAACGGGGCGAGAAGCTGAGTTGGGAGGAGTTTAAGATACTGGCTGAAAAGAAGAAGTTGCAGTCGCTGAAAACCAGAAAAAAGTGAATTAGTAATTCAGAACTTTAAATAAGAGTATAGTTAAAAGTTAAAGTAATAGTATGAATATTTAGTAAGAACTGGGGAGCAGGCAATGCCGAAGTCCACAAAGGAGAAGGTGGAACGCATTCTAGTTTTATGCGTTGACAGAGACGATGACCTAGGTGTGAAAGGAGGAATAAAGACACCCGTTCTTGGAAGAAAAGAAAACATCAAAGCTGCGACCGCTCTTATTCTGCGGGACCCTGAAGAACCCGACGCCAATGCCATGTTTGAAGCAATCAGAATCTACGACCGCCTAAGTGAAGAAATTAAGGATGCTAATGGAAAGTGTCAGATAGCGACCATAACAGGCTCTGAACTAGGCGGTGTTGGAGCAGATAGAAAACTCGTATCTGAACTCACCGGGGTGCTAAAAGAATTTCCTGCAAGCGACGTCGTCTTAGTCACCGACGGCTATGGAGATGAAGCGATTTTGCCACTAGTTGAGTCAAGGGTACCCGTAACCTCAGTGCGAAGACTTGTGATAACGCACAACAAATCCGTTGAAGAAACAGTAGCCGTGTTTTTTCGATACTTAAAAATACTTTTTGAAAATCCTCGCTATTCTCGGATCCTAATCGGTCTACCAGGACTTCTACTGATCGTTTTAGCCATCTTGTACGCACAGGGCTGGTTATTTTATACTTGGATAGCTTTCCTCATCGTTTTAGGCGCCTTCCTTTTTGTGAAAGGATTTGGAATCGATAAGATGGCTCAAAACTTCTATAAATGGATCAGTGAATATTCTCCCCCTTCCTTTTCCGTGCAAATAACAGGCTTTTCCACAATCGCCGGAGTCTTGTTAGTTGCAATTGGCTGTTATCTAGGAGCATTTGTTGCAAACTCATATCTCATTCAAAACCCTCCACCCGACCTTGGCCAATGGATCGCAATCTTTCCAAGACTGATGGGAGAATTCATTTCTGGAGCAACAGCTCTTATAGTAATCGGCATCTCTGTCCTACTTTCCGGCAGGGTAATCCAATGGTTCTTTGAGAGGGACCCCAAATTGTGGCGCACAATCGCTATTATGGTTGCGGTCGCTGTTTCATATCAAACCTTTTATGAAGCCTCACAGATTCTCATCAACCCCTCTTTAGAGTATACAAACCTTGTGATTACCATAATTGCCAGCATAGTCTTAACGGTGGCTGCCGTTTTGGCGACGAATCTGTTGCACAGAAAATACGCAAAAGTTTTCGCAGGGAAAGATGTGAAAATTGAGAGCGGCTAACAGCCAGTGAGGTAGTGAAGGTGGCAAAGCAAAAGTTGCCTGTTATTCAGCAAGTCTTAAGAGAGACCGTTGGGAATTTACCCAAAGATCGTAACTGTTCTTGTGCGCATGCGCTTAGGGACGCGAGGCTTTGAGGTTAAGTTATGCTGAAGACGTTGTTATCTTTATTGGGTGTTTACAAGGCCTACGAGAAGTGGTTGTGGCATCAAGTTAAGAGTGGATTGAAGCCTGAGCACATCGCTATCATACTGGATGGTAATCGTCGCTGGGCTTCAGAGCGGCTGTTGAATCCTTGGACTGGTCATCATCAGGGTGCTGATAAAACCGAGGATCTGCTGGATTGGTGCCTTGAGTTGGGAGTGAAATCAATCACTCTATATGCTTTTTCCACTGAGAACTTTCAACGCTCGTCACAAGAGGTAAGTGAGATCATGAAGATTGCAGAGGAGAAGTTGCATGAAATTCTTGATAACAAGCGAATCCACAAGCATAAGGTTCGGGTTAAGGTGATTGGAAGAATTGGTCTCTTGCCGAAGAGTGTCCAGGAAATGGTTAAGAGTGTAGAGGAGGCGACAAAGGATTACGACAAGCACTTCCTTAGCGTGGCGCTGGCTTATGGTGGGAGAGCAGAGATTGTGGACGCCACAAAGAAGATCGCTAGGAAAGTGGAGAATGGAGAGTTAAATCCTGAAGAGATTGATGAAAAAGTGTTTGAGGGTCATCTATACACGGCTTACATGTCTAAGCAAGACCCTGACCTAGTTATTCGAACGTCAGGGGAGGAACGTCTAAGCGGATTTTTATTGTGGCAGTGCGCCTACAGTGAACTCTACTTCCTAGACGTTTACTGGCCAGACTTTCGGCGAATAGATTTGTTGCGGACTGTTCGAACATATCAGAGAAGAAAAAGGCGCTTCGGCGCTTAAGGTTAGGCTCTCTTTTTTGCGCTTACAATTGAGACTACGTCGCTGTCCTTTAATACGTGGTTTTCTCCGATTCTCCTTTTCTTGCGAGCATCCACTGCATAGATGAATCCCTCTCCTAATTCTGTGTGAATCTTGTAGGCTAGTTGGCGCGCATTGGTTCCGTACGGCACGACGTATGCGTCTGGGAGCACCTTGCCTTTATGGTCGCTAAGGTGTTCAAGGTCTTCCACTGGATAGACAACGATCATGTTTAGGAGTTGGAAGAAAGCCATGTTGATGGCTTGTTGCACGCCCGTAGACTTAAACTTTCGCAATATCTTTTCTTTAATCACTTGCAAAGCCTTGCTTTGAACATTCGTCAGTTCCTCTGGTTTCACTATGGTAAAATCGCTGTCTCCTGGTCTGTAATCGATCAACTCCTTCTCTGTAGCTCTCCTCAATGCCAACTCTGCTTCTGCGCAACAGGGAATAAACATGTAGCCAAGTTCTTTCAGTTTCTCCAAGTTTTCCTCCGCAGAGGGAAGGTCGATCTTGTTTGCTGCAATCAGCGTTGGTTTGGAGACTCCTCTCAATGTGTCCAAGAATTTGAGAAGGTCATCGTTGGTCCACTTTGTTGGCTTCTCTGCGTTAAGCGTTGTTTTTCTCAGCGCTTCAATGATGTGGCTTCTTTTTATTGCCAGTCCGCTCAGCCGGTTTTCAAGTAGAGTAAGTAGGTCTGTTGTGGCTGATTCAGCGGTTCTGGCGAGTTTAGGCCAGTCCTTCTTTAGTATTTGGTTAAACCACATGGTTATCTCTGTTTCTAAGAATTTCACATCTTCTCGGGGGTCATGTGTTCCCGGCTTAACCATTTTTCCCTCAGAGTCCGTTGACCCTGAAGCATCAACTATGTGGATAAGCGCATCCGCTTTCCTAATTTCGTCTAGAAATTGGTTTCCAAGTCCTCTTCCTTGCCATGCACCCGGCACTAATCCTGCACAGTCAATTAATTCAACGGGGATCAGTCGTATTCCGTCTAGGCACAACGAGTTCTGAGGGTTGTCTTTAACGTTAAATTCTTTACACACACATGGGGACCTTATGTATCCAATTCCCCGATTTGGCTTTATGGTTGTAAATGGGCGGCTTGCAATCTCCACTGGGGTCAGTGTTGCAGCTGAGAAAAAAGTGGATTTGCCAGTGTTTGGTTTTCCAACCACGCCCACCATCAATGCTTTAAACTTCCCGCTTAAAATGTAAGTGTATTATTCTAAATGAAGCTTCTGCTGGAAAAGAAATAAATTCAAGGCAACGAAGTATTTCAGAAGTTGAAAAAAGGTAGAAGTCTTATGAATCCTAAAGCAAAAGTTCTTGTCTGCGATTCAATCCATGAGGAAGGAATAGAAAGGTTAAGACACGCTGGATTTGAAGTTGATGTAAACACCACAATTTCACATGAGCAACTAAAAGACGTCGTTTCAAATTACGATGCATTAATTGTTAGAAGCCGAACTAAAGTTACAAAGGAAATCATAGAGGCTGGAAAGAGATTAAAGACAATAGGACGTGCCGGCGTAGGCTTGGACAACATAGATTTAGAAACTGCAAAAAAAAGAAGCATAACCGTTTTGAACACGCCAGAAGCCCCTGCTGGAGCTGTGGCTGAGCTGACAATAGGATTGATAATTTCACTAGCACGCCACATCTCACTTGCAGATCAGGCAATAAAAAAGGAAGAGTGGATCAAAAAGAAGCTGAGAGGTTGGGAGTTGAGAGGCAAAATCCTCGGTGTGATCGGCTTAGGAAACATTGGTGAGAGGGTGGCGAGAGTCGCTAAAGCTTTTGGAATGAAGATATTAATCACGAAGCGAACTCCTCCGAAGCCTGAGTTGTTGAGAGAGCTTGAAGGAGAATTTGTTCCGCTCTCAGAGTTGCTTCAACGTAGCGATGTTGTTACTATTCATGTTCCACTAACCCCTCAAACCCGCTATATGATTGGTGCAAAAGAATTTCGACTCATGAAAGACGGCGCTTTTCTCATCAATACGTCAAGGGGCGCCATAGTGGATGAAAGAGCTCTTTTGGAAGCGTTGCAGTCTGGGAAGTTGGATGGAGCCGCGCTGGATGTTTACGAAACGGAGCCAACCATAAATCTAGCGTTAACCACATTGCCGAATGTGGTCTGTACCTGTCACATAGGAGCCCAGACTGAAGAAGCTCAAAGGGCTGCAGCTACATTGATCGCAGAGAAGATCATCAACTTCTTCAAGTGACCCTTTATTTTAAATTCACATTTCTTATGTGTGCGCATAGACTGTTTAATATTCACGTGTTTAGACATATGGTAGATTGCGTTGGCAAAAAAGAAAAATTTGGTCTGCCCCTTGTGCCAAGGCACAGAGTTTGAGAAACAAGAAGGAAAGATGGATAGCAAATGGGGCTTCACCGCCCATAAGATCACCCTGATGATCTGCAAGAACTGCCGTTTCATCATGAGTTTCTCAAAGGGACGAACAATCTTCGATTTCGATTAAGGCTCAGCAGAGAGTACCTCGTGCATGTTGCGTACACAAGGAAACATTATAGTGCTCGGTGCACGGTTAGTGTTGACCATTCAACGCAGAAACTATGAGTCAATGTATAATACGTTCTCGCGTGCATCTCTTCCCTTATGTACCAAAAAGACCACTATAACTGCGACAGCAATCACAGAGATAACAATTATGAGCATCATTGTTTCCAACATAACGTCATTCAACAGCTTCGGGACCTGCTC
>DAOVGL010000036.1 GCA_030672415.1 Candidatus Bathyarchaeota archaeon | reverse complement strand
CATTTAAAACGTCGAGGACCGGAATAATTTTCATGGAACCCCTCCAAATATTAGATAGTGCAGAGGTAAAAATTTGAAGCTTCTCATTTATGAACATATCACAGCAGGAGGATACGCTGGTAAAGAGATTTCGCCCAGCATCCTAAGTGAAGGATTTGGAATGTTGAGAACTTTAATCTCAGACTTTAAAACCGCTGGACACTTTGTAACAACCTTTCTTGACTCTAGACTCATAGCCCTCAGTCCATCGCTTAATGCTGACGAAATAATTACCACTTCGCTTAAGGGAGAGTTAGAGAAAACTTTAACCTCACTCTCCAAATCGGTTGACGCCGTTTATATAATCGCGCCAGAATCAGGTCAAGCATTGCAAAGACTAGTGGAGTGCGTTGAAGCGGCTGGCGGCGTCTCCCTTAATTGTGCTGCTACCGCAATAGAGAAAGTCTCCAATAAATATACGCTTTACGATGAGTTGAAAAGAATTGGAATACAGATGCCTGACACATTGATGATTGACTCCTGTGAGGACATTAAAAAAATTAAACAGACCGTGAGTGAATTGGGTTTTCCGCTTATCTTTAAGCCTATAGATGGTGTAGGTTGCAGGGGATTAAGCATTGTAAAGAATGAACGCCAAATAAAAAGTGCCCTTGTTAAGCTGATAGAAGAATCGTTAGGTAGATATTTCTTAGCCCAGAAGTTTATTAATGGCACAGCTTCCAGCGTTAGTTTGATCTCAACCGGTGAGAAAGCGTTCCCGTTAACGTTAAATGAACAAATAGTTACTTTATCGCCGCCCAACTCTGATTCAGCTTATACTGGTGGGATAGTTCCTTTTCACCATTCTATGCTAGAGGACGCTTTAGAAACGGCGCAGAGAGCGGTAGAATTGTTTAAGGGACTTAGAGGTTACATTGGGGTAGACATGGTTCTAACAAATGATGAGCCTGTGGTAATAGAAGTTAACCCCAGACTTACAACATCCTATATCGGCCTGAGAAAAATCATAAATTTTAATTTAGCCCAGGCATTAGCCAATGCCGTGCTAAAGCATGAACTCCCTGAGAACGTGCAAAGCTCCGGATACGCATTTTTTTCAAAAGTAACAGTTCCTATAGCGCCAAGCAGAATCCTTCCTAAAATATGTGGGTTAGAGGAAATCATCTCCCCTCCACTCCCCATTGAAGGTGATGAAACCGCCTATGCACTCCTCATTACTCATTCCGCCAAATTAAAAAGCGCTAAAACAAAGCTGTATGAGGCTACAAAGCGTCTCATAAATATGCTGTCAGAGGATTGAAAAAGTGAATATTCTAGGTTGGGATATAGGAGGAGTAAACACTAAAGCGGCTTTGATAAAAACCCAGAAGGGCGCAGTTAGAGAACTCAAAACTGCAATAAAATATTTTCCAATCTGGAAAAGGGGCAAGGAAAAGCTTCCAGCCGTTCTGGAAAAGCTGAGAAACCAATTGGCAAGTTCAACTAAGTTAGACGGGATAGGGGTCGCTATGACAGCCGAATTATCCGATGCGTATCGGACAAAAAGGAAAGGGGTCAATCATATCCTCGATTGCATGGCACAGATTTTCACGAATACACCAATTTTCGTTCTGGATACAGAATCAAACCTCAGATCGATTGAGGAAGCCAGACAAGAGCCTCTTAAAGTCGCAGCTGCCAATTGGCCAGCCACAGGATGGATGGTGTCCCAATCAATTAAAGATTGTTTTATAGTTGATGTTGGAAGCACTACCACAAGCATCATTCCAGTGATCAATGGAAATGTTGTCGCAGCTGGTAAAACCGATCTCGAGAAGCTTTTAAACGGAGAATTAGTTTACACAGGAGCCTTGCGTACGAATGTCGCTGCTATTGTAAATTCTATCCCTATTAGAGGCGGAATCGCACGGGTTTCATCTGAGCTATTTGCCCTGTCTGGTGACATACATCTAATCTTAGACAACATTAACGAGGAAGACTACACTGTAGAAACCTCGGATGATCGAGGAACGACAAAGATAGAAGCTATGGCTAGATTAGCACGCGTAGTTTGCGCTGACACCGAAATGCTGAACAAAGAGGAAATAGTTGAGATGGCTAACTACATTTATGAGACACAGATTAAGCAGATTGCCGATGGGTTAAGACAAGTCCATAACCGGGTAAAATCTCGTATGAAAGGAAATGTTTCTGTCGTAGTCACGGGTTTCGGTAGAGACTTTTTAGGCAGAAAGGCGGCTCAGGAAGCAGGTTTCAAACAAGTCATCGACCTTGGGGAGTTACTTGGTGTCGATGCTGCCGTTGTCTCCACTTCGGTTGGTGTTGCTTTGATGGTGGCAAGTAAACTGGAGGGTAAGGTCGTAAGATGGTAGAGGTTATAAAAGTTGGAGGAAGCTTGGCTGAAGACTCTGTGAATCTAATTACTTTATGTCAAGAATTGGGGGCACTTGCAAAATCCCATAAAATGCTTATCGTGCCTGGAGGAGGCAAATTTGCTGACGTTGTAAGGGAGTTTTACCGTAATTTTGATCTGCCGGATACTGTTGCGCATAAGATGGCTATCCTCAGCATGGATCAGTTTGCCCTATTCCTCTCGAGCATTACGCCGAACTCGCAGACCACTTATGTGTTAGAAGAAGCTAGGGGGCTTTCTTCTACTGGAATTTTACCCATAATTCTGCCTTCCAACTTAATGTTTCAAAAAGACCATTTGGAGCACTCATGGGATGTGACTTCCGATTCCATAACCGCCTACATTGCAGGTTTGTTACTTGCGAAAAAACTGATTTTGGTCACTGATGTGGACGGGATTTTCACAGAAGATCCGAAAAAGGACTTGGACGCTAGAATGATAGAAAAGTTATCGGTTAATGAGCTGTTAGATTGGAATAAGAGAACAAGTGTTGACAAATTCTTACCTAGAATACTTTTGAAAACAAGGGTAGATTGCTACGTGGTTAACGGTAAACATCCTGAAAGGATTAAAGCAATTTTGAAGGGTGAGAAAACCATTTGTACGCGAATTATATTCTAGTTACTTACTTTCATGTTCGTTAATCAATTTAGTAAACTCCATTACCGCTACGCTCTGAACCTCACCACCCACTCGATCCTTATGACCGCAAACCGCCCTTCTAATCCCAACTACATCCGCTCTTAAATTAAGGAGCCTCGGTATGTCTTCCTTGTTTAAACCCCCTGCCAGAGCCACTATTAAGCCGTATTTATGCGATTCCTCAACAAAGTTTCTCAGCGTGTCGTCACTTAAGAAGTCAAACAACTTTTTCTGACATTTAACTTTCATATCTAATAACACACCGTATGCCTCTGTCTTATGTGCAATGTAAGGGAGTTCTAGAGGATTTAGGCACTCAACTTCTTGAAAATCGGCGTAACCTGCAGCAATCACCTTTAAGGTGGCATTATGATCTTTAACAGCTCTACAAACTTCCTTCATCAGACTCACCGCTTCTTCCACTTTTTTCACACCAAAAAGCCCCGCTTTAACATAGTCAGCTCCAGACACAGCAGCGCCCAAAGCGGCTAAGGAGGCTGTCCCAGGAAGGTTCGGCAGGTCGCCTATTGTTGCGCTTACCTCAACGTTGTCTGGCACAACTTCTTTGACTTGTCTAATGATTCTAGGGAAGTTGGCGCCCAAGGATCCCTCTCTTGGATTTTTAACGTCGATTATGTGCGCTCCTCCCTTAATTGCTTCTAAAGCTTCTTTCTTGTTCGTTACGCTGATCAGTATCCTCAACAACATCGTAACCTCCTGTAGTCACACCGTAATTTGCACATGTAATCTGGTCTATCCTACTTTAACAAGTTTTGAGATAAATTCTTCGTTCGAGTGGTTTTATTTAACCTACTCCTTTGTTATCTTCCGTAGGTCGTTAAGGAAAGCTTTAACGTGGGAAAGCTCTGTGTGCGGCATGACTACTATCCGAATGTGGTGGGGGAAGAGGGAGATTGCCCAACCTTTCTTTCTCAGTTCTTTAGTTATCAGCTGAACAGCTATAATGTCTGATTTTATTCCGACAACGTTTATGGTGGGTTGAGTTACAAGGCTTACCCCGTCGATTTGTCGGACTCCTTCTGCAAGCATCCATGTTAGCTTCATGCAACGTTTAACCACAGCTTCATAACCCGCTCTGCCAAGATGCATTAGTAAAGCCCAGGCAGCTATTGATGAAGCTCCTGACCGAGTTCCCACTAGAGTGGCTAGATTCGCCTCTCCACCAGCCAGGTAAGAGACCTTCATGCCTATAGGCTCTACAATCGACGCGTCCTTGAACAGTATTCCTCCAGCGGGGATGGGGGCAAGTCCCATTTTATGAGGGTCGATGGTAATCGAGTGAACTCCTGGAAATCTAAAATCGAAAGCTGGGGCTTGTAGCCCTTGGCTCTTAAGGAACGGAAGCACAAAGCCTCCGAATGCTGCGTCTACGTGGAAGTAAACATCATTGGCTAGAGCAATTTCTGAAAGTTCAGGTATAGAATCGACCACTCCCAGATCAGTTGTGCCTGCGTTTCCTACAATTGCAACTGTGTTTGGAGTGATTGACTCTTCAACAGCTTTGATGTCAACTTGAAACCGACTGTTGAGCCCTATTTTGATTAGTTTTAGACCCAGCAGGTCTGCTGCCTTATCGAACGAGAAATGCGATGAAGCAGAAGCGATGACTTCGTGCTTTTTTCTTTTTGCAAGATTTCGAGCCGTCCATAAAGCGAGAATGTTTGCTTCAGTTCCGCCTGAGACGATGTATCCGTAAGCATTAGGATTGGAAAGTAACGAACCGAACATTCGTATAACTTCTCGTTCTAGCTCCGCTGTGGCGGGGAAAAGGTGTGGATCGCCTAGGTTCTTCTCTAAACATTGCATGTAAACTCGTTTGGCAAAGGAGTGAGGTTCAGTGCACATAGAACCAAGAATTCTTCCAGACATGTAGGTTAAGTCTTGCTGAAGCCTAGTTTTGAGCTTCTGAAAGATCACATTTTTAGGTAAACCTTTTTCATGCAAGTCGCTCACTGGTTTCTATTACTCTCCATAATTGTATTAAAACATCTGGGATGCCTCTATTCTCTGCAACGAAGCAGAGTGCAGCTATGCGTAGCTGAAGCAAAAGTTGTTTGGTTAACTGAAATTTGGAAATTTTTTCTGTTGGGCACTAAGTTTATAAGTTGTTTCTTTGCATCAGATTTCTGAGGAACGAGTAAATGAACCTATGGAGACTACGATTCTCCGTGCTCGGAACACTAGCCGTTATAATTGGTCTCTCTACCTTATTCTTCACGGTCATCCTCACCCTAACTGGTGCATTCAACTTCCTCACACTGATCATCTTCGTTGTACTTTTCAACATCGCTCAATGGTTGTTCGCCCCCTACCTCATAGACGCCATGTACCGTGTGAAAAAGGTGTCAAGATCAGAGAACCCGAAGCTGTATGGAATGGTGGAGGAATTAAGCAGAAAAAGCAGCATCAAAATGCCAAGAGTCATGTTGGCGAACATTCCTGTACCCAACGCCTTCGCCTATGGTTCACCCATCGCTGGAACCAGAGTAGCAGTGACGAATGAACTGTTGAAAACGCTGGAAGACGAAGAAGTTGAGGCGGTGATTGGGCATGAGCTTGGTCACTTGAAGCATAGGGACGTTCAAGTGATGATGTTCATTTCCATTTTACCAGCAATATTTTACTTCATCGGCTACTCTATGCTTCTCTCTTCCATGTTTGGACGCAGAGATAACAGAGGCAGTGGTGGAGCTTTAGCTATAGGCATGGCAAGCATGCTCGCCTACTGGGTTCTCTACATATTCACCCTTTACCTAAGCCGACTGCGCGAATACTATGCTGACCGCCACAGCGCCAGCGTTGTGGAAGACGGTCCACGCAAACTCTCTGAAGGCTTAGTAAAAATAGTGCGCTCCTCTAAGAGGATGAAGAAAGTTCGCAAAGACGTGAGCAACTTCAGCTCATTCAAGTCTCTCTTCATTGCGGACCCGGACAGGGCTGAACTAGACTCAGCGGCTATTGCTCAAACGAGCGCATTCACGTCTGATCAGAAACTTGTTGAAAGGGTTCTTAGACGAAAAGTGACCTCGCTTGACAGAATAGCGGAGGTTCTTTCCACACATCCCAACATAGTGAAGCGCTTGAGAGCATTGCAAGAACTGGCGTGAAGCAGCCTCTTCTATCTCTTACACTCCTCTCTAAATGGGGTCGAGTGACAACCGTCTTTAAAGAGTAAACTTTATTATTCCAATGGACGTTTGAATTTTGATACTTCGAAGTGGGACCACATGAATAAACAACAGAAAGAGCTCGCAGAGAAAATCCTTAAGCTGAAAAATGAAAAACGTGCACTCTTACTTGCCCACAACTATCAGCGCCCAGAGATACAGGAAATCGCTGATTACGTTGCAGACAGCATTGGGCTTTGTCGAAGGGCTCAACAGGAAAAGAATGCGGAGCTTCTAGTTTTTTCAACAGTGAACTTCATGGCTGAAAGTGCAGTGATGCTGAACCCAGACAAGAAGGTGGTGATTCCCGCCAAGAATGCGTTCTGCCCCATGGCAGCGATGCTTCCAGCTGAAAAAGTTAAATTAGCGAAGAAAAAATATCCCGATGCAGCGGTGGTGCTGTACGTGAATACCTTGGCAGAGGCTAAGGCAATGTGCGATGTGTGTTGCACATCATCAAACGCTGTTCAGGTTGTAAACAGCCTTGATGAAGAACGAGTTATATTTGGTCCAGACAGCAACTTGGCGTGGTATGTTCAGCAGCACACTGACAAAGAAATTATTCCCATACCCCAACGTGGATTTTGTTACGTTCACAAACTGTTTTCAGAAGGAGACATCCTTCTTGCGAGAGAACAACATCCAGACGCGGAGGTGCTGGCGCATCCCGAGTGCAAACCAGAAGTACAGTGCATCGCCGACTTCATTGGAAGCACAAGCCAAATGTATCATCACACCATAGAATCGCCGAAAAAAGAATTTGTGATTGCAACTGAGACCGGACTCATTGACCGAATGAAGAGAGAACAGCCTGGAAAAGAGTACATTCCAGCGTATTCAGAAGCCATCTGCAGCGCCATGAAACTTAACACGTTAGAGAAGATTTATCTGGCGCTAAAAAACGAAGAGCCTACAGTAACTTTGCCCAAACCAATTATGAAAAAGGCACGCAAAGCAGTCGAAAGAATGACCGAAATTACTGGGCGTTAAGGCGTTTCAAAATTAGATTCTTATTGTTTGTTCACAAAATAAATAAACAAATCCCGCCAAACTATT
>DAOVGL010000026.1 GCA_030672415.1 Candidatus Bathyarchaeota archaeon | reverse complement strand
CGCAGATTTGAACTACTATAATGAGAATTGTGGTTCCCAAAATTAATTTTGCCACTGATAATCCCGAATGTTTAATTGGTGAAGAAAACTTTTTCCTGACTCGGGGATACCACACGAAAGTAATAATTACCGTAAAAAGGCATGTCAACAAAGAGACATAGGTCGCTATGTAGCCTAATTGATTGAAAAACACAAGTAATGAACCCAAGTTAATCGAGATGAAATTCAAGAACACCGAAATCACTAAGGAAACTACAGCAACGAAAAAACCTACCAACGCTAATGCCTTTTTCATCTTTTTCAATTCTCCTTAGATTAAGGTCACGTTAAGTGCACTTGAACACAATTCTTCGAGTCTAACTGGGTCATTCACAATCAATTCGACTTAATATGCAGTAAAAGCATTTTGCTATCTGAATTCAGATAGAAAATATGAACGACTAAGCAAAACGAATGTGTACGGTGCGTTAGAGAGAGTGAGAGAGTATAGGAAGTAAAGACTGAGTAGAAGAAAAAGTAAGAGTGAATGAATTTGGGTTTTGGGGATAAATTTTAGGTCATTAAATTTTCGTTATGTCTCCATATTTTCCAATGTTTATTCGCCATTTTCCTTTGAAGGACGACACAAAACCGTTTTCAATCTGCAAGGTGTCTCCGGCCTTTATGGGCAAGATTCTTTCATTCCACAAAACCAGCATCATTGAACCAGTTTCATCCTCTATCTCCCCCTCAAGTATGTCATGTTTTATGCCTGTGCCTGTGATGATTTGCTTAGGCTCTGAGATGCTTAACACTTTGACCTTGATGTTCACGCGGTCCATTCCAGGCTTCAGTTCGTCTATGTTCAAAAGCTAATCCTCGTTTACAACTCATCGCGGTTTCTCATAAACATTTACTAAGCGAACCGATAAAGAAAAGTTAGGAAGGCACTATTCTATCTTACGGGGCTCATTTAGCATGACGGTACTGCAGTGTAGTCGTTGTTCAGCAACTTTTGAGCAGTATCCTCCCCTCTACAAATGTAAGAAGTGCAATGAGCTTCTGGAATACGCTTATAATTTCGAACAATTAAGCGAGATCAAACTCGATGGGTCTCTCACATTCTGGAAATATAGGTCACTTCTTCCAGAAGTCAAAAACGTTGTGAGTATGGGAGAGGGCGGCACACCTTTACATAGGGCTGAACGTTTAGCGGAAAAAATTGGTTTAAGTAAGGTGTATTTGAAGGATGAAACTCGAAATCCAACAAACTCTTTTAGAGACAGATGCGCGACTTTGATGGTTTCCAACGCGCAAGACCTAAACCATGACTCAATGGTATGTGCTTCAAACGGAAACTTGGGAGCCTCTTTAGCCGCTTACTCCGCTAAATCAGGACTCACCTGCCACATTATTGTTCCCAGAAACGTTGACATGGGCAAGCTGGCTCAGATGTTAATCTACGATGCCCTCATTGAGGAGCACGGAGAAATCGTTGATGAATCCGTTGAGCGAGCAGAGTCTTTGGTGAAAGAAACAGGCTGGTATCAAGCTACTGCTGAGCTGAATCCTCTAGCGATTGAAGCTCAGAAAACCATCGCCTATGAAATTGTGGAACAGTTTGGAGTGCCCGACTGGTTTATCGTTTCAATAGGAAGCGGCGGAACCATACATTCCATTTGGAAAGGCTTCAAGGAACTGCAAGCTCTAGGAACTATTGATGAGTTGCCAAAGTTGGTGGGCGTGCAAGCAGATGGCTGCGCACCCATCGTCAACGCACACTTAAGGAATGAATCTGAACCAATCGCCATTCCAAAGCCTTCTACACATGCCCTTGGAATCCTCGTGCGTAACCCTTTGAACGGAAGATGGGCACTCAAAGCAATAACAGAATCTAAAGGCGTCGCCATTGCAGCATCAGACTCGGAGATCTTTGCGGCGGAACAAGAAATCGCGAGACTTGAAGGAATCTTCGCAGAGCCAGCGAGTTCAGCCACAATAGCTGCTCTGAAAAAACTGGCTTACCAGGGCATTATTGATAAGAAAGACACGGTTGTAGGCCTCATAACGGGAAGCGGGTTGAAAGCAACAGACGTTCTCCAAGCTTTGGCGAAAAAGCGAAAAACCGCTGTAATAGGGTTAGAGTTGAGTACGAAAGAGAAAATTTTGCATATGCTGAGCGGAAAAGACGCGTATGGTTATGAGTTGTGGATAAAGCTTGGAAAAACTATGACTCGTGCTGCGGTTTATCAACATCTAAATGATCTTTCTGAGAGGGGACTGATAACTGCTTATGAAAAGAAGGGAAGAAAATACTTTAAAATCACGAAGCGTGGACAAAGAGCTTTACGTGCAATTAATGAACTAAAAATGCTGATTTGATTTTTTCCGAAAGTTTTAAAAACATAAAAAGATACTTAGTCAAGTTATAACTATACTATAGGTGAGCCTATGTCAAAAGCCCGTACACCAACCATTCAGTTAGCCATCACAGCCGTTTTTACATCACTGGTCGCCGTGGCCACCATGGTGTTCTCCATTTACGTTCCGAGCACAAGAGGCTTCTTTAACATCGGCGAAACCATGATATTTATCACAGCCTTGCTTTTCGGCCCATTGATTGGCTCTTTCGCTGGAGGCGTTGGCTCCATGGTCGCGGATATCTTATTAGGCTACCCTCATTATGCGCCGGCAACTCTTGTTATAAAAGCATGTGAAGGAGGTATTGTTGGCTTTCTTGGTCGCAAGAGACTTAAATTCAGCTCTAAGCTTCAATGGAAAGCCTTTACATTCGCCGTTGGCCTAGTTGCAGGAGTCCTGTTAGGCTATGTCGGTTCACTATACTACAGTGGCACAGTGGAACTTTATCTCGGAATCCCTGCACCTGAAAATCCTACTTTACTCTTTATTCCACCAGAATTTTGGTATTCACTAGGAGTCTTAGCTATCTTGTCAGTTACGTTGATGGGGTTTGTTTTTGAACCAGAATTCGGCTGGTTTATACTTGCAACCCTTGTAGGTGGCTTAGAAATGGTTATCGGTTACTTTATTTATCAACAATTCTTCTTGTGGCCATTATTTTCTGTCGAAGCAATAGCGATAGCAGAGATTCCGATAAACATTGGTCAAATGACAATAGGCATCATCGTTTCAATTCCTGTTGTAAGAGCAGTACTGCGTGCTCTACCCGCTCTCAAAGCCTCATAACGTTTTCTTTCAATTATTAAAGTTATAAACGCCTAACTGCTAACCTTTAGCCTTAGGAGGTCTTACAAAATGGTTCCGCGTTCCTCATCAATTGGTAAGCTTGATCCTGAGTTTTTGAAACAATTGGTTTTCGGTTGTCTAGGATCTCCCGACCCCCGCGTTATTGTGGGTCCTAAGATAGGTGAAGACGCTGCTGTGATCGACTTTAAGGACAGGGCTCTTGTTGTTCACTCTGACCCGATAACTGGCGCTGTAGGAAATATTGGTTGGTTAGCTGTTAACGTCTGCGCTAACGACATTGCAACCCGTGGAGTTCGACCTCTATGGATGTTAATTGTCATGCTTCTTCCTCAAAACATCACTTCTGCCCAACTGAAACATATAACAAGCCAAATCGACAAGGCTGCAAAAGAACTGGGCATCGCTGTTATAGGCGGTCACAGCGAGTTCACCCTAAACATTAAAAGACCTATCCTCGTTGCAACAGCCATTGGAGAAGCTGAAAAGGAGAGGGTTGTGAGTTCCAGCGGAGCAAAAATCGGTGACAGCATCATCGTGACCAAGGGCGCCGCAATCGAAGGAACAGTCATCCTATCAACGGAATTAGCTGCGCTCTTAGAAACTAAAATTGATAAAACCGTCATTCGGAACGCTCAGAAATTTATCGAACTGATTAGCGTGGTGGAAGACGCTTTAACCGCCACTGAAGTTGGAGGAGTCCATGCGATGCATGATGCCACTGAAGGGGGAATCGCTGCGTGTCTCCAAGAAATTGCGTGGGCATCCAACCTAGGCATAGTAGCATACGAGGAAAGAATCCCAATTTATGAGGAGACTAAGGCAGTATGTGACGCTTTAAACATTGATCCGCTTAAAACCATAAGCTCTGGATCACTAATAATCTCAACGCATCCAGAGAAAGCTGAAAAAATAGTGGCTGCTCTCAAAGAAAAGGCTATTCAAGCGTCGGTGATTGGCAAAACAGTGGATAAAAGAGAGGGGTCATATATTTTCCGGTGTGACGAAACTAAACTTGACCTTTCTAAGCCGGTGAAAGAAGAGTTGTGGCGTGCTTTAGGCGAAGCATAGTTAGCTTTGTTATAACCTTATTCTTTATTACCCTCAAGAGATTAAAAAGAAAATGCGGAGACAACTTAATGCAAATACGAACTTCAAAGGTTTCCGTGGTCATCCCAACGTTTCAAGAGGAAAAATACATAGCGGCAACTCTATCCAAACTCGTCAAAATAAAGCCTTCCATAGAAATCGTTGTGGTTGACGGAGGAAGCGACGACGGCACAGTTAAGGTTGCGAAACGTTTCACAGACAAGACATACCAAATAAGAGAACGAGGAATCTCAAAAGCAAAAAATTACGGAGCTAAGCAAGCAAACGGAGACATCGTGGTGTTTCTCGATGCAGACGTGTCTCCTCCATCGAATTTTGTGGAAAAAGTGCTTGAAACATTCAACAACGCTAATGTGGTGGGTGCAACTTGCCGCATTATGCCCGCTCAACCCAGATTCACCGAATTCGTGTTCTTCCAATTTTACAACCTCCTCATCCAACTCTGCGCAAAGTTTAAGCCCCATTCTCGAGGGGAATTTCTCGCTGTTAGAAAGAAAGATTTTCTAATGGTTAATGGATTTGACGAGAGTATGCCATGTTTGGAGGATCACGATCTTGCCCATCGACTGTCAAAACAAGGAAAGTTCATGTTCATTAGAAGTCTCACTGTTTACGAGTCGTTAAGGCGATTCCGAAAACTGGGATTTTCCAAAGTTCTCAGCACATGGTTCACGGACTACCTATTCTTCTTGCTACGCGGAAAGCCCTTGTCAAAGGTTTGGCAACCTGCGCGCTGAACAGTTTATTT
>DAOVGL010000044.1 GCA_030672415.1 Candidatus Bathyarchaeota archaeon | reverse complement strand
TTGGTCGCTGCCATATCATCTCTGGAGCCCTTCTTTGTTTTTGTTTTCGTCCTCCTGCTCAGTCTTTTTGTGCCCAGAATATTAAAAGAAGACATTGGAAAAGGAGCCATAATAACAAAGGCATTAGCAATTATTCTTATTATTGGTGGAGCATGGCTAATAGCAAGTTGACGAAAAATATTGCGCGTGCACAAACATCTTATGGGCTATACAACTCCTTTTTCATGGTTATGATAAGCCATTAAAAGTATAAGCTCTTTTACAACATGTTCTTTTCACAGTCACGGAGAATCTGGTTTATTTCCCTCTTCACTTCCTCATCGAGCTGAGAGGGCACATGCATAGATAGTATTTGTCTCACTTTCTCTTTTGCCCTTTCGACAATGGAGCCACCCGTCGAAGGGAGGAGCACAGCCTCTTTCTTGAGCCATATTTCCTTTTGGAAATGTTCTAAAGTGTGCTTAAGCCCCAAAAAGTTGCCTCCTGGACCAACCTTACTGATAGCATCTAAACCCAAGGTTTCTTCGTCAACTTTGAATCGACGCAAGTAAGCCTTAGCCTGCTCCCACGCCTCAACATCAAGAATCACCTGCTCCAACGCCGAGCTTTCAGCGTTCTCCAGTGAGCCAAAGTCAGCGGAGATATCGCCGCGACCCATCTGCGTGAGGACCCCTATCGGCGTTGTATAACAAGGAAGCTTGTACAGTCTTGCCATCTGAGTGGCTCCCGCTGCAATGAGAGGGAATTCTGGTGCTTCATAGTTGATTTCACCCGTCCTCATGTCTGCTGACGTTGATTCAGCACAATAGATCACTGGAGCCCCTGAGTTGGCGCATTGAAGAATGACGAGGGCGGCAAGGCTTTCAGCGTTAACTATAGTTAATGTTCCCGCAATTGTTGCGGGGGCTGTGCTGCCGCATAAGGCCATGGACATGGGAAGAACTGGGATTCCAGCCTTCGCCAGCTCAACCATGGCTTCAGATGAGCCTTCCTCAAATAGAAGTGGGCTAACAGGGCAATTCACTGAAGAGAATATGGGTCTTTTCTTCAGCTTTTCTTCGTCGCCGACAACGGTGGATGCCAACTTAATTTGCCATTTTGCCTCTTTCTCGCTTAAGGCTTGATACTGAACATGCTTCTCTGTGTTTTCAAATGAGATAGCTAAGCCGTGAACTGTTTGAACCGGCGGGGGTAATTCTGTTGGAGTTACAATCGGCCAGAAGAAGTCAACTTGATTGAGATAATCGCTTAAAATGGCGAAGTCTATCAGATCCGATGACTTTGTCATTCTTTTTTCTCCAGTTTCGAAGTCCCTCATGAAAACCGAGAACCCGCTTGTGGCAACGAAAGGAAAATCTTTTGCAGGGAGCTTAAGGTCAAACTTTGGATTCCTTCCGCACAGAACCATTTCCTTTGGCGCTTTCTTAATTGCTTCTTCTACGAGTGAACTCGGAATCTTTACAATTGAGCTAGCGACATCTACTTTCGCGCCATTTTCAACGAGCAGACTCTGCACTTTCTTGCTGAGAACTTTTATTCCAATTTGTTGTAATATTTTCAAGCTTGTTTCGTGGACACTTGCAATCTCGTCATCTGACAAAAATATGAGATGTCCAAATGCCAATTTAATCACCTAGAGGAATGTAATTCTTGAATTCCACATAATAAGATTTATTAAGAAAATTAAGTACTCAATTAAACCTAATCTAGTCTTGTTTTGCAGTTGTTAAAATGTCGTTCTCCATTCTGCTCAAAAGATTTATAACAGTGTTATAGCATAATTTATATTCGGAATTTTGAAAACCTAAAAAGGAGTGAAAAATTATGACTGAAAAAAACAAAAAAAGGCTTGCAATCATAGCTCATGGAGGCACCATAGACCGACTCTACCCTGTGTTCATATTAGCTTCCGCTGCTGCAGCCATGGACATGGAGATCCATGTTTACTTCACCTTCTGGGGACTCACCATGCTCAAAAAAGGAGCTATGGAAAAAGCTGGACTACCCGCCATATACAAACATTTAGAAGAACCATTGAAAAAGAAGTTGGGAGAGATGAAGTACCCTACACCTTATGAGATGCTTAAAAGATTAAAGGCAACCGGAATGCTGACGATCTATGCTTGCAGTCCAACCATGGAGATGTTTGGTGTAAAGAAGGAAGACCTAATCCCTGAGGTAGACGAGATCGCTGGTGCAGCAGCCTTCCTAGACGTTGCTTCAACAGCAGACGTAACCCTATTCATTTAGCCTCTTCCTTAGTGGATATCAAAAACCTTGCCAGCCATTCTCCCTTATTTTTTCTGACGCAAAAAAAAGAGCTGAGGGCCTGTTGAAAAATATAGTAAGAGAAATTTACAAAAGTTGAAGTTGTGTGAGGGAAAATATTGTAATGAAAGGAAAATCGAACCCCATCGATATGAAACTTAACAACAAAACTCGATTGTTAAAGATAATTGAACTGCTGGAAAAGGAGCATCCAGACGCAAAAATAGCTCTAAACTACACCAGCCCTCTGGAGCTCTTAGTGGCCACCATCCTTTCGGCTCAATGCACCGACAAAAGGGTAAACATTGTCACGAAGACGCTCTTCAAAAAGTACAGAAAGGCAGAAGACTATGCCAATGCGGATCTAAAGGAACTCGAAGAAGATATAAGATCCACAGGCTTTTACAGAAACAAGGCCAGAAACATCAAGAAATGTTGCCAAATCTTGGTTGAAAAGTTCAACTCGAAGGTTCCGAAAACGATGGAGGATATGCTTGGGTTGCCGGGTGTTGCAAGAAAGACGGCGAATATTGTCTTGTCAAATGTCTATGGTGTTATAGAGGGAATAGCGGTGGATACTCATGTTCGCAGACTTAGCCAAAGACTGGGGCTTTCAGAGCAAAAAGATCCGAATAAAATAGAAAGGGATTTGATGGAAATAGTTCCAAAAACCGAGTGGATGAGGATCACGGACTTACTGATATTTCACGGTAGAAGAATCTGTGTGGCAAGGAAACTCAAGTGTGGAATTTGCGTATTGAACAAGCTGTGTCCCTCAGCCTTCACCTTTGACTAGGACGATAAGTGTTAGCTTATTAAGCTGATGGTTTCAACACGAATTAATGGAGGTCTAATCGGTATGGAAGCGCATCCTGAATCGATGGAAAAGATGTTAAAGGAAGTTAAGTCCATGTGTATCTGTGAAGGTTGTCCAACCTATCTGGGACTTGGTATGGAGGACGACTACATTGCTTACTGTTTCGCAACGAGAGGGAAAAGCAAGAAGATAAAGGATGAAGTAGGTTGCATTTGTCCATCCTGTCCTGTATACGAAAAAATGAACTTTACAACTGAGTATTTCTGCACTCGGGGCACGGAGGAACAACAAAAAACGGGTTAATAAGTGAAACGTGTGTTCAAACCAGTAGTTTTGTAGTGTAGTCGTTACCAGAAGCAGGGTATATACTCTCTTATTCTAAATTTCACTCCCATTTTTCCTGCCGTTTCTCTCACTTTCTGAATGTCAACTTCAGGTATGGTTACGGTTGTGATTTCTATGTCAAATTCTCTGCCTGCTTTTTTGATGAACCTCAAAACGTTTTCAAAGGCTTTTTCAAACTGTGATTTACACACTTGAATGTACGTCGCCTCATCATGGGCATTTAGACTCACACTTATCTTGTCTACACCAGCTTCCTTCAACTCTCTAATCACATCCCTTTCCGGATTTAATAAACATCCATGACCGTTAGTGTCGATTCTAACAGCTGTTCCAAAATGTTTCTTTACCCATCTTGTAACTTCTAAAATGCAGTCTAGCCTTTCCATGGGTTCTCCGAACCCGCAGAAGACAATTTCGCTCCAATGATGTCTACTGATGATCTCTTTTAGCTGTTGAATAATCTCCTCCTGTGATGGTTCTTTGAGCAGTTTTAAATTGAAATCTCGTATGCCATCTTTGTACCTTCTGAAACAGTAGTAACAGTCGCTGGAGCATCGATTGGTTATGTTTAAGCACAGTTTATTTCCAAGCCAGTAGACAATACTTGGAGCCTTTTTTGTAATTGACATGACATAGCTTCCACACTATGTGTCTATTCATTGATAGTTAGGCATATTCGTTCTCTTATCTGTTTACATCGTTTTTGGAGTTTTCATTTGTTTCAAACTGATTATAGGACTTGAGAAAGAATGATTATCGCACCGACCGTCCAGCAGTAATACGCAAACAAATGAAACTTCTCTTTCAAAACCACCTTTAACAGCAACTTCAAGGACACATAACCTACAATCATAGATATTACAACACCGAGAAACATAATAGCCACATCTACGTCGCCCACGTTTACACGCATTGACTCAGTAACAGCTGCCCCTATTATTGCAGGTATAGACAGCAGAAACGAGTATCTAAACGCTTTTTCTTTTTCCACTTTTCTCAACAACCCGGTAGTTATAGTAGCACCGCTTCTAGAAATGCCAGGGATAATAGCTATGCCCTGCGCTATCCCGATCAGCAACGAGTCCAACCAACCTAATTCTTTACCGTTTTTTCTACGTTCAGAAAAATATAGGAAAGAGCCAGTTATGAGTAGAGCTATGCCAACTGCGAACAGGCTATGGAAGAAGGATTCAAAAATGTCACGGAATAGAAAGCCAATGAAGGCGGTGGGCACACTCCCCACAGCTATGTATAAAGCTAGCTTTCCTTCCTCTGTTTTGAAGTCTAACCTAACCAATGCTTTGAGAATTTCTCCGATGTCTCTCCAAAACATTAACAATACAGCGCATAAGGTTCCCACATGTAACATTACGCTAAAGATCAACGGAAGTTCTTCTGGACTCAGCCACCCTTGCACAATTACTAAATGTCCAGAACTAGATATGGGTAGCCATTCTGTTACGCCTTGAACGACGGCGAGAATTATGGTTTCAATTATTTTGTTGAAAATATTCTACACCGGGTTAAGGGTTTAGTTGCAACTTGATATAATTTTTACTTGACGAGACTTTAGTGAGTGAACTATAAAATTATCTGTGAAAGAAAGCGCTGAAAAACGTGTTAACTGGAAGTTGCTAAGCGCTACTTTTTGATGTTGTCTTCTTCTTTCTAACAGGCTTTTTAACAGTTAAAGGCTGTGCTTTAGTCGTTTTGGTAATTTTTGGTTTAGTTCTTGTCGCGGGCTTTGGCGTAGACATTGTTTCAGGTTTCGTTGTAGCTGAAGCAGGAGCCTGCATAGGGACGTTTGGTCTTGTTAGGACCGTTGTGGGCACTGTGAGTGTAAAAGGCGACAACAAAAGCCATAATCCAGCCAAAAAGGTCACGGAGCCCGGTACTGCGAGAATTGGTTGAAGTGCATTGAAGATTTCTAGGTTAATTAGATACCAAACCGAGATGGCTATCAAGAAGACCCCAAATCTTTTTTCAGGCAGAAATTCCATTTCGTAACCTCCTATACCTATATTTAGGTCAACCTTGGATGGCACATCTTAAAATAAGTTATGAACTTAGAATCTGAATTTGAACAATATGAACGTTTAAGAAGGTGATGAAACCAACAGTTCTCTCTATATCTCATCGTCCCATTACAGAGGGTTTTAGAAAGGTTTTTAATTTGAGGTCTTTGATGATGTTCAACATGAAGCCACATGCTATTGCACTGTTATCTAACCTAGCCATATCCGCCTCGCTCTTGTTTATCCCAAATTTGGCTGACGAGTTGGGAGCCAGCAATACCCAGATAGGGATAATTGGAGCAGTCTATGGATTCGCTGTGTTCACTTCAGCATACCTTTTTGGACGTGCTTCGGACGTGTACGGCCGTAAGTTCTTCATCCAACTTGGTCTCGGAATCTCCTCCATAACATTTTTGATGCAGATATTGACAGACCCCTCGTTTATTGCGCCTTTTTGGGCAGACCCTTGGTTGCTTGCTCTTTCTCGTGGCTTAGCAGGACTTTCTATTGGAATGTTTCCCGCGGCGCTTACCGCTTACGTCTACGAATCAAAAAATTCCCTTGGAAGATTCACTTCTCTTGCCTCATTAGGCTGGGCTATCGGCAATTTTATCGTTGGCTTGATAGCCATGTATTGGGGCGCATTTGTCTTGTCCTCCGCCTGCCTGTTGATGGCGTTTTTCATTTCCTTCACGATGCCTCATGTTGCTGGTTCGCGTCTCAGTGTTCCGTTTTTTCCTTGGAGACTGATGAAAAGGAACTGGCAAGTTTACTTGTCCTATTTTATAAGACATACTGGAGCCAGCGGCATATGGATCATATACCCATTGTATATTGTGAGCTTGGGAGGAGACAAGTTTTGGGTTGGACTGATTTATTCTGTAAACACTTTAACACAATTTTTCCTGATGCCATATATTGATCGGTTCAAGAGCAAAAGCTTGATCAGCGTGGGGCTGGCACTGTCGTCGACATCCTTCTTTGCCTTCACATTTGCTCAAAACTTTTATCAACTCATTCCAATGCAGATTTTGCTGGGTAGTTCTTGGTCGTGTCTTTACGTTGGCTCACTGCTTTATCTGATGAAATACAACGTTGAGAAGGCCACTTGCACCGGAATACTTAGTTCTTTAATCAGCCTAGCCAGAGTGTTTGGAGCGTTGCTGGGTGGAGTTCTCTCTGAACTGTTCGGGTTTGAATACACAATGTACGTGGCAGCGGCATTAACTGTAGCTGGATTCGTTCTTTTCAGAATAAGCATCAAAGATAAGGGCATGTGAGCTAAGATTTTGAATGGGTATTGATTAGCCAGATGAGGTGGGCGTATTCTTCAAGCGCCTGTGTCTTTCGCTTTTCTTTTGAGTCAATTAGCTGTCTCAGACGTAAAGCACGGCGTTTCATCTTTTGAATGCTCAAAAATCATCCCTTCCTCTTTTAATGGGTCTTTCTTCTCATTCACGTGTCTCCCTTATAAGCATTACTGTGTGTCTTCTTCATTCTGACAAACATCAAAAATGTATGCTTTACGGCAGAGAAACAACCATCTCTAAAGAGTGCTACATGTCTAAGTGAGTTGTTTAGCTAGAAATGGAGCCTCGGGCGGGCTTCGATCCCGCGACCAACAGCTTACGAGGCTGTCGCTCTACCGAACTGAGCCACCGAGGCGCAGTATTTCTTGAAACAGATTCTAATTTAAGATTATTTACTTCCAGTGTTTTACTTCCATTTACTTCCAAGGAATTGAGGTACTCTCTAGCTATTCTATGGTACTTGTACTTTCTTTTACTATCAATGTATCCTAGGTAGTGCTGGACTCTCAGCGAATTGTTGCACATGTTACAAAACCTAAAGACCGCATCATCATCATGTCTGCTCTAGATAAAGAAGGCCTACTAACTGTAGATACTGTTGAGAACACGATGTCCACTGACAAAAAGTATTCTCTGGAATTTCTATTATGTCTTTTGAACTCAAGATTGATTTCTTGGTATGCGTATCGCTACATCTTTTTCAAAGCTATTAGAACTATGGATTTAGATAGTCATTATCTAGGAAGAATTCCCCTTCCAAACGCTGAAGTAGAAAACAGTATTTTCATGAATCTTGTGAATAAAATGCTCTTCCTTAACAAACGTCTTAATAAAATAGGTGATACGCTGACAGATGAAAGGACAAGAATTGAAAACGAAATAAAGAAGACTGACGGTGAAATTGATGAGCTGATCTACAAAATCTACGAAATAACTGAAGCTGAAAAGGAAATTATTGAGGAAAGCTCAAAAACTAAGTGATACAACGGGAAAAGACAGAGCCAAAAGGAAGTTTAAAATGAAATGTTCTAATTGTGGTCATTGGAATAGAATCTCAATCTTCTCGGTGTTTGGGGTTCTTTTGATCACATCTACTCGTAGTATATCAGTTCTTCTTCCTCGAGTGTTTTATGAAGTTTGCTAACCGCTTCGTAGACATCTTCTTCCTTTCTGCCGCCTGTGCAAACAAGCTTCCCACTGGCGAAGAGAAGAATAACAACTTGGGGCTCCTGCATCCGGTAAATGAGTCCCGGAAACTGTTCAGGTTCGTACATAGTTTTTCTCAGGGTATAAGCAGCTTTTTCAAGGTCAATTATTCCCCCCAAATTCCCTGATGCAACCATGTTCACTATTTTGATTTCGGGTTTGTGGATGATGATTATGCCGATGTTCTTCAGTTCCTTTACAACTTTATTAATTGCCCTCTTTGCCTCCTTATCGGACCTGGCTCCGGTGCAAACCATCTTCCCCG
>DAOVGL010000071.1 GCA_030672415.1 Candidatus Bathyarchaeota archaeon | reverse complement strand
CAACTGGAACTGCTTTCGAGAAAAGAAATTGCGGGATCTTCGATTCAAACGCGTGGTTTCATAGTGATTGTTAAGGATTTAGAGGAGGCAGTGAACTACGCTAACATGATAGCTCCAGAACACCTTCAAATTTTAACAAACGCGCCCTCTAAGATTTTAGATAGTGTTCAAAATGCTGGAGCTGTCTTCTTAGGAGAATACTCACTGGTTGCATTCGGCGACTACTCAGCTGGAATGAATCACGTACTTCCAACCGGAGGTTACGCAAAAACTTACTCAGGCTTATCCGCAAGGGATTTCGTTAAAACAATCAGTTTCTTAGAGTGCAGTGAAGAGGGCTACTTGAACCTAAAGAAAACAACCATAACGCTTGCGAAACTTGAAGGTTTTAACGGACACGCAAAGTCGGTTTCAATGAGGGAGAAGGTCAAAAGTGAAGATTGAAAAGCTGGTTCGCAAGGAAATCTACGAGCTTCCTTCCTATGATGCGGAGAGCGTTTTTCCAAAAAAGCTTGATGAAAAAATTATAAAGCTTGATCTAAACGAAAACCTCGCCATACCAAGCGACATACTAAAAGAATTGCTTCTCAACGCTTGTCAAGAAGCCGACGTTCGTCGGTATCCTCCACCCCACGGCGCTGTAGCTGTTCAAGCCATCTCTGAATTCTTTGGCTTCGATAAATCCGAGGTGTTTGTTGGAAACGGTTCAGATCAAATGTTAGAGTTAATCATGAAGACGTTCTTGAGAGAACAAACTAAGGTTTTGGTGGTGGAGCCAACTTTTCCGCTCTACACCTACTTCACGCAACTTTACGGAGGAGAAAAAGTCACAGTTTTCCTTAGACCTGACTTCAGTTTGGATGTCGATGCGGTGCTTAAAGAAAGTGGTGAAAAACCTTCGCTTCTTTTTGTTTGTTCGCCGAACAACCCAACTGGCAATCAGTTCGAAGAAAATGATGTAAAGAAAGTGGTGCAAGAGTTCAATGGTCTCGTTGTTGTGGATGAGGCGTACGTTGACTTCGCAAGATATTCAGTTACAGATTGGATAGGAGAGTTTGACAATCTCGTAGTCTTGAGGACATTTTCAAAAGCGTTTGGTCTAGCTGGAGTTCGCTTGGGGTTTGCTGTGTCTAACCAATCAGTCATAAAGTATATTGAGCGGGTGACTCCTCCCTTTAACGTAAACATCATCGCTCAACGGCTAGTTGCTTTAGCTCTGCAGAACTGGAACTACTTTAAACAACGAATAAAATACATCGTTAGAGAACGTGAACGATTAAGAAACGTTTTAGCTGAAACAGATGGAGTGGTTCCGTTTCCATCTGACGCAAACTTCATTTTGTTCAGAATAACAAGGGAGGGGCTTTCCTCCTCCACCGTGAGGGACAAACTGCGAAATAGAAACGTTCTGGTGAAGGACAAAGGATATGCTCCGCTCCTAGAGAATTGCATACGCGTCACTGTTGGAACGCGCGAGATGAATGACGCTTTCGTTTCAGCTTTAAAAGAAGTTTTGGAGGAATAGTTCTAGATGCCTTACAAGTGTTTGAACAAAGAAAGAAAAATATACTTCAGAGAGGAGTCTGCGAAAGCCATCAGCAATATTGCAAAAATCGTTTTAGACTTTGACGGAGTGTTAGTTTACACTTTGCAATCATACTACGCTAACATAAGGAAAATTGTGGAATACTACTTTCTTGAAATTCTTAGGTTAGAAGAGGGAATGGGGAAGAGAAGATTAGTCACCTTCGAAGACATTCAAGGCTTTAAAGACACGGGACTCTACAACAACGACTGGACTTTGACACACGCCATCATCACCTACTATCTAGCCATTCTAGTTAGAAAGCTTCGACAGAAGCGGGTACTAGACAATTTCGTTAAGCAATTCAGTGGCATCCAATTCTCGGAGATAAATAGTTTCATCAAAACATTACGTGAAATCGGCAACTACTGCAAGCGTCAAGGAGTAGATGTAACAGAACTTGCCAGCATGAAAAATGACAGTGTGTTGGGCATTGAATCTTTGCTGAAACGCGTTGGAGAAGAGAGACACCCTCTTGAAACAATTCTTCCACGCGAAAAAAGCGTACAGTTGAACTTTATCAAAAAACTTGTTCCATACAGTGTTGAGAAAACCGACTTACTGAGACGTTTGTTCGAGGAGTCATATTTAGGCAGAGAGTTATTCAAGAAGTTTTACGGCATCCCGCCTGTTTTCAACTTTGACGGATGCTTTTTGGAAAAGGAAAAATTTTTCCCCACAAGGAAAACACTTCTCACTCTTTACTCAAAATTTGGAGAGTTGGCGGTGTACTCGGAAAAACCCAGAAATCAAGCCATGTACCTTCTGGAAAAAAACGGCTTTAAAAAATACTTTAACGGGAATGGACTCATCTTTCAGGAGGACATAAACAAGTCGGGAAGAACACAGCTAGGTAAGCCGAATCCAACAGTTCTAATTGAAATGATCGGGAAACTTGCATGGGAAGCCGGCAACATCGCGTATGTGGGAGACACTATTGCAGACGCGCTACTGGTAAAGAACGCTCGTTCACAAGGTGTATCTAACATATTGTTCTTCGGTGTTCTATGTTCAGCTCAATCTTTTAGCAACCTGCTGTCCCAATTTATGAGACAAGACGCTGACGTTATTATGACAGATGTTAATGATATTCCGTATCTGTATGCCAGTTTACGAGGCGAAACTCCAAAATGAGAAGGGCAAAAGTGGAAAGAAAAACGAAAGAGGTCAACATAACCGTAGAGTTAAACATTGATGGAAAAGGAAAAACAAACGTGAAGACACGCATCAAATTTCTAGATCACCTCCTAACAACCCTAGCCAAACACTCCCTCTTCGACCTAACAGTCAAAGCTGAGGGAGATTTGAAACACCACATAAGCGAAGACGTGGCACTGGCACTCGGAGAAGCGCTAAACTTAGCTTTGGCGGACAAAAAGGGCATACGAAGATTCGGCTCAGCCTTTGTGCCGATGGATGAGTCTCTGGCTAGGGCAGTTGTAGACTTAGGTGGAAGACCCTACTCTAACCTAAATCTTAAGCTTAGGCGACTCAAAATTGAAGATTTGAAAACCGAAGACATTTTGCACTTCTTCACTTCCTTTGCCCAAGCTTCCAAGTTAAGCCTACACTTAACGGCTCTCTACGGCACCAACGAACACCACAAGATCGAGGCTGCCATAAAAGCTTTAGCAATCGCGTTAAGGGAGGCAACAACACCAGACCCGAGAAGAGTTGACGAGATTCCCAGCGCAAAAGGAGTGTTGTAAAAAAGAATGCCACGGGCGGCAGTGATAAACTACGGCGTGGGAAACCTAAGAAGTCTCCAGAGGGGACTGGAAAAGTCAGGCGCTAAAGTCTTAATAACCTACAGCCCAAGCGACTTAGCTAAATCTGACGCAATCGTTCTCCCCGGCGTAGGCGCCTTCGCAGAGGCTATAAAAAACTTGTCTCCGTTATCCGACGCGTTGCTACAGTCAGTAAGAGATGGAAAGCCTTTACTAGGAATCTGTTTGGGGCTTCAACTCCTCTTCACGAGAAGTTATGAAGGTGGATCAAAGAATGGACTTAACCTCATTCAAGGAGAGATCGTTAAGCTACCTGACACTGTGAAGACTCCTCACATTGGCTGGAACACCATCCAAATAGCGAAACCTAACCCGTTGGTGGAGAACGTTCAAAACAACTCCTTCATGTACTTTGTCCACACCTATTCCCCTAAACCATCAGAGCAAAGCGGAGTCATAGCGTACACGGAATATGGAGTTAAGTTTCCTTCCATAATAGCAAAGAAAAACCTGTTCGCAACCCAATTCCACCCAGAAAAAAGCAGCAAACCCGGCCTAGCCATCCTAAAAAACTTCGTAAAAATCGTGAAGAGGTAAACGAGAGTGCTGATCATACCAGCCGTTGACGTGATGCAAGGAAAATGCGTTCGCCTCACTCAAGGCGATCCTACAAGAAGTAAAGCATACTTCGACGACCCTGTGGAGGCAGCCAATCAATGGGTGAAGCAGGGAGCACAACTCCTCCATTTGGTAGATTTGGACGCTGCCATTGGCATCGGACAAAACACTGAAACTCTAGAAAAAATCATTAGAAGTGTTCAGGTAAAGACACAAATCGGCGGCGGAATCAGAAACTTAGAAAAGGCTGACGAACTGTTAAAGTTGGGAGCCTCCAGAGTTATTTTTGGAACAACTTGCGTCTTGAACTCCAAACTGCTAGAAAAAGCAGTTCAGCACTTCGGATCGACACGAGTAGTTGCCGCTATAGACGCAACGACAGGGGGTAAAGTAACATTTCACGGCTGGAGAACTCGATCGGAAGTAGATTATTTGGACTTAGCTCGCTCCGTTGAAGCTGTTGGAGTTGGAACAATAATTTTCACTTCAGTGAGTGTGGATGGAACGTTAAAAGGACCAGCAATTGAACAGATTCGTAAAGTTGTGAGCACTGTTAGAATTCCAGTTATTGCTTCAGGCGGAATAGGAAGCTTAAAAGATTTAGTTAGCGTAGCTCAAACTGGTGTGAAAGGAACGATCGTGGGCACTGCCCTTTATGAGAAAAAATTTACTTTAAAAAAAGCTGTGGAGACCGTGAAAAATGTTAACTAAAAGAATAATTCCCTGTCTTGACGTTAAAGATGGGAAAGTTGTCAAGGGAGTGCAATTCAAAAACCTGACAGTAGAAGGAGACCCAGCGAAACTTGCGGCAATATATGCGGAGCAAGGGGCAGACGAACTAGTTTTCCTCGACATCACTGCCTCTTACGAAAAGAGAGGCACAATCTTAGACGTTGCAAAAAGAACAGCCGACATGATTTCTATTCCATTCACAGTTGGCGGAGGCATCCGAAACCTTACAGACATCAGAAACTTGCTAAATTCTGGAGCAGACAAAGTTTCCATAAACACGACGGCGATAAGGGAGTCCCAACTCGTTAAGCAGGCTGCTGAAACCTTTGGAAGCCAGTGCATTGTAGTTGCGATTGACTCTAAAAGAATCTATGTAAAGGAGGACGTTCCTGACAAAATAGTTGTGGACACTCCTCAAGGCCGCTGTTGGTGGGAAGCCTACGTTGAAGGAGGCAGAACCCCCACTGGACTTGACGCCATATCATGGGCTATGAAGGTGAAGGAACTTGGAGCGGGAGAACTCTTGCCAACAAGCATGGACTGCGATGGAATGCAAACGGGCTATGACATCCCCTTAACTAGAACCATGAGCGAAAAAACAAATCTACCTGTAATCGCTAGCGGAGGAGCTGGAAACTTAGAGCACATTTTCGAGGTTTTAACAGAAGGTAAAGCTGACGCTGCCTTAGCAGCCTCAATCTTCCATCGATCACAATACTCTATTGAAGAGGTGAAAAAATACCTCAGTGAAAGGGGAGTTCCCATGCGCCCCATAAAAGAGGAGGTTTGAAGTTTGGTACTCCAGCTAAATGAAGCCGAAGCAGAAAAATTTGTTGAAAAAGTAAACTTTGAAAAGATGAATGGACTTGTTCCCGTGGTGGTTCAAGACTCGTCCAACGACAAAGTGTTAACGCAAGCCTTCATGAATAAAGAAACTTTACAACTAACCTTGACAAAGGGCAAAATGCACTATTGGAGTCGAACAAGAAAGAGGATATGGCTCAAAGGCGAAGAGTCTGGACACCACTCTCTGTTGCAGAACGCCATCCTTGACTGCGATAATGATGCAATTCTGTTCAAAGTTCAACAGATAGGAGCCTGTTGCCACACAGGCCAAGAAACTTGTTTCCACAATCCAGTAATCGCTGAAAAGGAGCGGCTAGTTGACGCTAGGATTATTGAAAGAATCTTTGAGGTGATTGTTGATAGAATAAAAAATCCTACGGAGAAGTCGTACGTCTCTAAGTTGCACAGGAAAGGGGAGGATGCGGTTCTTCAAAAGATAGGGGAAGAAACCACTGAGCTAGTTCTAGCTGCGAAGGCGAATCGACCTAAAGAAATAGTGCACGAGGCTACGGATATACTCTTTTTCATTTTAGTGCTTCTCGCCCAGAAAAACTTGAAACTCCAAGAAATCTTTAAGCAGTTGGAACACCGCCACCAAGAAAAGACACGTTGAAAGGTCATACCGTCTAAAATTCGTTTGAACGATAGACCTCTTTGCCTCCAACAATGGTCAAAAGCACCTTGATATCTTTAATTTTGTCTATGGGTATTTCAAAGAGATTGTCAGAAAGTATGATAATATCTGCTAGTTTCCCAATTTCAATTGACCCTTTGATATCTTCTTCAAAAGAAGCGTAAGCTGCATTTATCGTGTAACCTTCAATCGCCTTTTCCAAACTAATCGCTTCTTTAGGATCAAGCATAATATCCTCCCTCTTTACCGCGGAGTGGATTCCTAAAAGCGGGTTCATATCTGCCACTTGCCAATCACTCCCGAATGCTAAGACTGCGCCAGCCTTGTCTAAGCTGTTCCAAGGAAAGGCCCCTTTCAATCTTTCTGTTCCTAAAGCTTTGCAGTAGCTCTCCCCGCCAGCGGCATGTAACGGCTGCATGCTTGCTATTACGCCGAGTTGTTTGAATCGGGGGATGTCTTCCTTGGTAACCACTTCGATGTGTTCAATGCGGTGCCTGCGATTCTTGCTACGATTCTTTTTTATAGCATCTTCATATGCATCCAATATCACTCGGACTCCTCTGTCTCCACATGCGTGTGTACAGATTTGAAAATTCATTTTGTCTAGTCTCGCTGTTATCTTTTTGAATTCGTCTAGGGTGTAAAATGTAGATCCGCTTGTTGAAGGGGCATCGCAGTAAGGTTCAACCATGGCGGCAGTATGTGTTTCTGCAATGCCATCGATGAAAAGTTTTATTGCTGCAACTTTTATCCATTCATCGGAAAATTTTGAACGCGCTTCTTCAAACTTTAACAGGTCTTCTTTAGTTGTTCGTTTGTGATGATAAAGAACAGCGTAGATACGAGCATTTAATGCACCCTCATTCCTCAGTTGTTGATGTATCTTTAGGTCATTTAAATTTACCATAATATCATGGACGCTAGTTATACCCAATCTTATTGCCTTTTCTATCGCATACTTTAAGCCTTCAAGCTGTTGTTGCCTAATACCCAAAATATCTGCTAAAGAGGAGAGACTCCATAGATCCAAACATTCTAAGAATCTGCCGGTCGGCTCTCCTGTCTCTGGATCCCTTTCTAATCCAGTATAATCCAATTCTTCTTCTTTCAAGGAGGATACAAGGAGTTCACAAAATTTGCTGTTAGCTAATGCGGTGTGTCCACTGTAGTCCACCAACCATACGGGTCGATCTCTAACAACGTCTAGGTCTTCCTTTTTTGGTAACCCTTGATCTGACAAAACTGCTTCATAGTTCCAACCATAACCTCCAATCAAATGTTCATCCGGATGCTTTTCAGCATATTCCCTTATCAGTCTCTTGATTTCCTCCATTGATTTTGCAGAAAACAGATCTATCCAAAATAGTTCTACAAACCCATCTATCAAATGAGAGTGACACTCAATAAAGCCGGGGAGAACCAGCCGGTTTTTTGCATCAATCACCTTTGTATCCGAACCGATATGATCCTTCACCCCTTCATTTGAACCCACATAAACAATTTTGTCTCTTTTCACTGCCAATGCTTCAGCCGATGGGTTCGATTTGTCAACCGTGTATATCTGCCCGTTTTTAATAACGAGACTAGC